>JAPPLK010000064.1 GCA_028819435.1 Nitrospira sp. | reverse complement strand
AAAGGGGAGGAACAAGACGACCCTGCTCTCCTGATGTACACAGTAAATTGACGTATAAGTCCGCGAATCGTAACCACGGAAGCAGAGGATGAAAAGGTGATGGCTATGTCAGGGCAGCAATCAATTGAGCAACTCAGTATCAACACCATTCGGACGTTGGCGATGGACGCGGTACAAGCCGCGAACTCCGGCCACCCCGGCGCACCCATGGCCCTGGCGCCCGTAGCGTATTGCCTGTGGAACCGGTTTTTGCGTTTCGATCCTGCTGATCCGACTTGGCTCAACCGTGATCGCTTTGTGCTTTCCGCTGGCCATGCCTCCATGCTGCTGTATGCCATCCTGCACCTGTGCGAAGTCAGGGAGGTCGGGGACGGGCATGAACCGGGTCATGACCTGGCGGTGTCCCTGGACGACATGAAACGATTCCGGCAGTTGAACAGCAAATGTCCGGGGCATCCCGAACAGCATTGTACGACCGGCGTGGAAACGACCACCGGCCCCCTGGGACAGGGGTTGGCCAATAGCGTTGGGATGGCCATTGCCCAACGGTGGATGGCCGGGTATTTCAATCGTCCCGGGTTCGACGTGGTTGATTTTGACGTGTTTTCCCTGTGCGGAGACGGGTGTTTGATGGAGGGGGTTTCCAGCGAGGCCGCCTCGCTTGCGGGCCATCTCAAGTTGTCGAATCTCTGTTGGGTGTACGATAACAACCGTATCACCATCGAAGGTAAAACCGACTTGGCCTTCAGTGAAGACGTGGCAGCACGGTTCCGGGCCTATGGATGGAAGGTTGCACGCATCGCGGACGCCAATGACCTGAACGCGTTGGCGCAGGCGTTGGAATCGTTCAAAAACGAAACCCAAGCCCCGAGCCTCATTATCGTAGATAGTCACATTGCGTTCGGCGCGCCCAATAAACAGGATACGCATGGCGCGCACGGCGAACCCCTGGGCGAAGATGAAATTCGTTTGGCGAAGAAAAACTACGGGTGGCCGGAAGACGAGAAATTTCTGGTGCCCGAAGAAGTCCTGGGCCATTTTCGATCCGGTATCGGTGCGCGGGGACAAGCCGCACGGGACGCTTGGACAACCATGTTTCGTTCGTACAGGGAACAGTATCCCGAACTGGCGGATCAACTCTCGAAAATGGAAAGCCGTCAACTGCCCGAAAGCTGGGACCGGGACTTGCCGGAATTCCCCGCGGACCCCAAGGGCGTGGCCAGCCGTGCGTCGTCCGGCAAAGTTCTCAATGCCATTGCCAAGGAAGTTCCCTGGTTGATCGGCGGGTCTGCCGACTTGGCTCCTTCCACTAAAACGCTCCTCACGTTTGAAGGGGCCGGAGAGTTTCATCCCGGCGGGGGACGCAATATGCATTTTGGTGTTCGGGAGCACGCGATGGGTTCAATCCTGAGCGGAATGGCGCTTTCGAACGTACGTCCCTACGGCGCCGGATTTTTGATCTTCAGCGATTACGGGCGACCCGCGATTCGCCTCGCGGCCATGATGAACCTTCCCGTGATTTATGTGTTTACGCATGATTCGATCAGTCTTGGCGAGGATGGCCCCACGCATCAACCCATCGAGCACCTGGCGTCGTTACGCGCTATTCCCAATCTCGTGCTGATCCGGCCCGGAGATGCCAATGAAGTCGTGGAAGCATGGCGGACCATCATGCAACTCCAACGGCAACCCGCGATATTGGTCCTGACGCGGCAGGCCATTCCGACGTTGGACCGGATGCGGTATGCGCCGGCCAGCGGCCTTGCCAAGGGCGCGTACGTATTGGCTGACGCCGAGAACGGCAAACCCGATGTGCTGCTGTTGGCTTCCGGAAGCGAAGTGTCGCTCTGTGTACAAGCGTATGAAGAACTCAAAGGGCAGGGCATTCATGCGCGAGTCGTGAGCATGCCGTCCTGGGGACTCTTCGAGCAGCAAAGTCAGGAGTATCGGAACAGCGTCCTTCCTCCGGAGGTGACGGCCAGGGTTTCCTGCGAGCAAGCCACGACGTTCGGCTGGAGTAAATACGTGGGATCAAACGGCGCAAGTCTCGGCATCGACACCTATGGGGCATCGGCTCCGTGTAAAGATTTACTTCAACATTTCGGATTTACCGTGGACCGGGTCGTGGCCGCGGCCAAACAACAGTTGTCGACGGCCGTCAACGCAGAGGTTCGGTGATCGGATTTGTTAGGCTAGGCCACGGCTAATGTATTTTCCTTCTGTCATCCCCGACATTTTTTATCGGGGATACAGTGTTTTTGTTTTTTCTTTCTTCACAAGACAACGACGCTGGATTCCTGCTTCCGCAGGAATGACGGGTTGGGGCTATTTACACCAATGCCCTCTTCTGTCGGTTGAATCAAACCTGTGAATGCAAACAGTCAAGACCTGCCGTTGAACACGGACATGAACCACCAGACCTTCTCGGTGGGGTCATACGACGAGGCCGTGCGTACCACGCTCGATAATTTGCGGACCAAGGATTTTGTTCGCAGGCTCTGGACCAAGGATCCCGCACTCTGGCACGAGGACCCCGCGCATCAAGCCCTCATTCGAAACGCCCTCGGTTGGCTGACCGTTTCCGAACGTCATATCCGTTACGTTCCGCAATTACAGGCGTTTGCGGATGAAGTCAAAACCGCCGGGTTCACTCATATCCTCCTGTTGGGCATGGGCGGGAGCAGCCTTTGTCCTGAAGTGTTTCGGATGACCTTCGGCGTCATCCCGGGCTATCCTGAATTGCACGTGTTGGATAGTACCGTTCCTTCGCAAGTGAGGAGTTTTGAAGAAAGAGTCGATCTTGAGCGAACGCTGTGTATCGTGGCGAGCAAGTCCGGTTCGACTACCGAACCGTTGGTGTTCCAGAAATATTTTTTTGAACGAATGCGACGGATCAAGGGTGACCGGGCCGGAGAGAATTTCATCGCGATTACCGACCCGGGTTCGCTCTTAGAAGGCCTGGCCCGTGAACTCCGGTTTCGCGCGATTTTCCCCGGCATGCCTGACATTGGAGGGCGCTATTCAGCCTTATCCAACTTCGGCATGGTGCCGGCTGCGGCGATGGGCGTGGACGTAGAGGCGCTTCTGCAGCAGGCCGAACGTATACGGCAACGATGCGAGGCGAGCGTGCCTGCCCCGGACAATCCCGGAGTCACGTTGGGGGCGGTTCTGGGGACGTTGGCCCGAGTCGGTCGTGACAAGGTGACGTTCATCACCTCTCCCGCCATCAGTGATCTGGGCGCCTGGTTGGAACAGTTGATTGCCGAAAGTACGGGGAAAGAAGGAAAAGGTCTCATTCCGGTTGATGATGAACCGTTGGGCGAAGCAAGTGTTTACGACAATGATCGCGTGTTTGTCTATATTCGATACGCGGATGGCGCCGTTCCGGAGCAGGATGCCATTGTCGATGTCTTGCAATCGGCTGGGCATCCGGTCGTCCGCATTGATTGCACGAGTGTACTGAATCTTGGGCAGGAATTTTTCCGGTGGGAAGTGGCGACCGCCACCGCAGGGTCCTTGTTGGGCATCAACGCGTTCGATCAACCCAACGTCCAGGAAAGCAAAGACTTTACTAAGTTTTATCTGGAAGAATTCAAAAAGAACGGACGATTGCCGGAGGATTCACCCGTGATCACGGACGGTGACGTGCATCTGTTCACCGATGATGCGAATCATCAAGCGTTGAAGGGCGCGTCTTCACTGGTCCAGGCCATGGCCGCACACCTCTCTCAGGTGCGGACCGGCGACTACGTGGCAATCAATGCGTACCTGGAACGGACGCCTGCGGTTCACGATGCCTTGCAGCGTATCCGCGCCCTCATTCGTGACGCCAAGGGAGTGGCCACGACGTTGGGGTATGGCCCCCGCTTCCTGCATTCAACCGGCCAACTCCATAAAGGCGGTCCCGCTTCCGGCGTCTTTCTTCAGGTCACTGCCGATCAGGGCGAGGATCTGGGCATTCCCGATGAGCCCTATTCCTTTGGGACGCTGGTTGCTGCCCAGGCCTTGGGCGACATGAAGAGTCTTTGCACCCGCAACCGGCGAGTGATCCGGATTCATCTCAGCCGTGATATTGCAGCCGGGGTCAGGCAAATGTTGCAGGCGGTCGAGGAGTCCCTTTCCTTTGCCCCACCTTTGTAAGGACAGAAGGGCTCCCTCGCCCCTTGAGGGAGAGGGCTGGGGTGAGGGGGGATTGTCAATAAATCGAGGAAAACGGCGGCACAAGATGCGCCATGCAGGGCCGGCGTCACACCAACCGCCATTGGTGGCCGTCGGTGGAGATGAGTTTGTCGGCTTCGACGGGGCCCCAGGTGCCTGCGGGGTATTCGGAGAGCAATTGGCTGCCTTGGGCGTTCCAGCCGTCGAGAACGTCGGTAATCCAGGCCCATGAGGCTTCCACGGCGTCACGCCGCATGAACAGCGAAGCATCTCCGGCCATCACGTCCAACAGCAACCGTTCATAGGCTTCAGGCGAGGGAGCGGAAAAGGCATCGCCGTAGTTGAAGTTCATGTCTACGGGATGGGTGGCTGCCCGGCTTCCCGGAATCTTGGACATAATCCTCAACGCCATACCTTCCTGTGGTTGAATGCGAAACGTCAGCACGTTGGGGGCTTGGCGCGTTTGACCTGCGGCGTTGAAGAGAATTTCCGGAATGTCTTTGAATTGCACGGCAATTTCCGTGGCCCGGCGCGGCATGGCTTTGCCCGTTCGCAGATAAAAGGGCACGCCAGACCACCGCCAATTTTCCACGTAACACTTCAGCGCCACGTACGTTTCCGTATTCGAATCCGGCCGGACGCCTGTCTCGTGCCGGTACCCCGGCACTGCTTGGCTTTTGATGGTACCTGGGGCGTATTGCGCGCGCACCGTGACACGCTCCACGTCTGTGCCACGGATCGGGCGGAGGGAACGAAGCACCTCCATGCGGGCATTGCGAATCACGTCCGGTTCCAACGAGTAGGGTGGTTCCATGGCAATCAGGCAGAGGAGTTGGAGGATGTGGTTCTGCACCATGTCCCGGAGCGCGCCGGCGTGTTCGTAATAACTGGCCCTGGTGCCCAAGCCCTCCTGTTCGCTCACGGTAATCTGCACGTGGTCGATATATTTATGATTCCAGATGGGTTCGAAAATACTGTTGGCGAACCGGAGCACCATGATATTCTGAACGGTCTCCTTCCCGAGGTAATGATCGATCCGGTAAATTTGAGATTCATCAAATACGTCGCCAATCGTCGTATTGATGATCTTTGCCGACTCCAGATCGTGACCGATAGGTTTTTCGACGATGACCCGGGAGAAGTGCTCAGGCAGGTCGGCGGGATAGATCAGGTTGGCGTGCCGTAACCCTTCACATGACGACCCGAAGGAGGAGGGCGGAATCGCCAGGTAGAAGACGCGGTTGCCCGGTAAATTGAATTGGGTCTCAATTTCTTCGATTCGCCCGCGGAGCCGTTCATACATCGTGAGATCTTCACTGGCTCCGGAAAAATAATGCAATCGTCGCTCAAAGTCCTGCCATGCGTCCCGTTGGAACGACTGCCGTGAAAATTGCTCGATGCCGCCGTGCGCCATCTTTCTGAACTCGTCGTCACTCCAGGGTTTTCGCCCGATACCGACCACGGCATAGTTGGAAGGGAGCAAGCCATCGAGCCCAAGGTTATATATGGCCGGCAGGAGCTTGCGTCGAGTAAGATCCCCGGACCCCCCGAAAATAACGAGGGTACAGGGCTCGACTTGGGTGCTGGAGTTGGTCCTGGTCATGCCATCTTTCTCACGTTGAGGATTTCACCTTGTGGCCGCCGAAGGCCTGACGGAGAGCCGCCAGCATTTTCTCCGAAAACGACTCTTCCTGCCTGGACCGGAAACGAGTAAAGAGCGCCACGGATAGGGTGGGAACCGGCACGTCCTTGTCCATCGCCTCCATCAGCATCCATCGGCCTTCACCCGAATCCTGAACGTATCCTTTCAAGCCGGCAAGCGTGGGATCGTCTTTGAGGGCCGCGGCCCCGAGCTCCAACAGCCATGACCGCACGACGCTTCCATGCATCCACAGGTCGGCAATCTTGGGCAAATCAAGGCGGTAATCGCTTTTCGACATCAATTCAAACCCTTCGGCATAGCCTTGCATGATACTGTACTCAATGCCGTTATGGACCATTTTGACGTAATGGCCGGCTCCATGGCCGCCGACGTGCGCCCATCCGTCTTGCGGGGCCAGGGTGGTGAAGACCGGCGCAAGCTGCTGAACGGGAGCTTCTTCGCCACCGATCATCAGGCAATAGCCGATCTGGAGTCCCCAAATGCCTCCGCTGGTTCCGGCGTCGATGTAATGAATCCCCTTGGTCTTCAATGCCGCAGCCCGGCGGACGTCATCGTGGAAGTTGGTGTTGCCTCCATCAATGATCACGTCGCCCGGTTCCAACAGGTCCGCCAGGGCCTGAACGGTCTCTTCCGTTGGTGCGCCGGAAGGGACCATCATCCAAACCGCGCGGGGTTTGACCAGTTTCGAGACAAGGTCTTGCAGCGAAGAAGATCCAACCGCGCCGGTTCCCTCAGCCTGCGTAATCAGTCCCTGCGCCCGGTCGAAGACCAGCACCCGGTGATCGCCCTGCCGGAGCCGCGTGACCATATTCATCCCCATTTTACCGAGTCCGATGAATCCAATTTCCATGATGACCCTCTTTCTTCTTCCTAGCTCTTTTTTTCTACAAGCTGTTTTTTACTTTTTGTTTGATATTCGACTATAGGTTCATGGGCGGCAGGATAGCAATCCATCCAGGATAAGTCTTTTCCGATGACCAGTTCCTCCATCGTTGCATGATGAGTATTTGTCATAGGGATCAGACGCATCTGGAATCCATGGCGTCGGGCCATCGCCTTGACCTCATCTGCGTTGTCGTAAGTCATTAAAAAATCGCCACTTACCGATTCGCATAATGTAAATAATCGCTCATGGTCAATCGAGTAGTGGCTATAGAGTCGCTTGCCTGCTTTTTTCTTGCTGGCTGTGTAGGGAGGATCAATAAAAAATATGACGTTTTTCCGTCTCGAATATTCTTTGATGACTTCCAATCCATCCTCTTTCCGAAAAATTATTTTGTCTGAAATGAAGGTAAGATTTCTGAATCGTTTAGCCAACGTTGCTGGATACCATCGGGACTGGATTCCTTTACCGTTCTCACCATACTTCAGGAATCCCGACCCTTCGGCAAGAATGCCTCCATGGAAAGTTCTATTTTTCAAAATAGTTTGAAAGGCTTTTTCTTTATCATCCACCTTGTTTTTGGAAATTTCTTTAATGACTGCTTCTTTCGTCAAGTCAAATGCAAGGATCTTCTTTGCAATCCATTCACTATGACCGTTTACGACCGATCGCCAAACTGCTGCTATCTCTTCATCAATTTCGACCATAAGCGCATGTGATACAAGCCTTTCAAGGAGAGCGGTAAGACTGATAATTCCTCCACCGGCAAAGGGTTCGATTAACATTTTCGGCTTAGGATACTGATTTGCAAGCCAGTCTCGAAATGTGGGGACAAACCAGGTTTTTCCACCGGGATAGCGGAAAGGACTCCTCTGCGGAATCGAGGCAACGTTGACGGGCTTAGGCGGATCCTGGCCGTTGTTTACATTCTCGAATAATGTTTGTTGCCTGGGGGAAGCCATATCTTATTAGAAAGGTTTTTCAATGACCTTGGTGGTGGGAGGCACTTCAAGTTGCTCATCTAGTTTTTCCTGAAGCAACTGTATGAAATCGTGAACGTTCCCTGGGGCAGGCGTCGTGATCGACAAAAGTGCCGGCTCAAATTCTGTATAAACTTCATCAATTTTTTTCAGGGAGAAACTCTCATGCCCATTATGATTCACCAATGCAAGCTCATATATCAGCCATACAATTTGCGCTTTTGATTTACTGACTTTCTTCAATTTGGGAAGAGTCTGAAAGAAGTTTTTGTTTAGTGCTACGGCAATTTTTTTACCCCATGAATGAAGAATTCCTCCTTTAAACAAGAGTTGGGGCGCTAGCCGCTTTCGAGAAGACGACAAATAATCCGGCCTTGGGTAGTTGGGTTGGTTTGCCCAATCCATTTGAGCGTGAATCTGTGAATTCTTCATGTAATATTCGAAGGGTTCACGGACATTTCCTGAAATATAGACGGCCTGCACTTCAAGTGCCCCAAAGTCATAGATTTTACCCTTGTCATCATATGCAATCAGGACAACATCAATGTTTCCTGCGGATTTTCCACGAACATCGTTCAGACGCACCTCCGTCAAAGAACTCCATGATGTGGTGCCTCTGAAAAAGAATGACGCGGCGTCATCCGTGATGAGCCAGTCTTCGCGGAAACGGATGGGACAGGTGATAACCGGGTCAGACTCGTGAAAGATACTGCATACGCCTAAAGGATCTTTTGCCTTGTCCTTAGTACAATTGGGGACTTTGTTATTGAATGGACAAAGGCGCTTCGAGCGATACCGTGTCCCCTTGGCGGATGTATCGTCTATGAGGTGCCCAAATACTTCAGCCAGTGGTTGTAAGGGCTTGGATGTTTTTGAGGTTCTTTTCTTTTCCATGTCGCGTGGAAGTATAGCTTACCGTTGGGTATTCTGATATTGCAAAGTGACAGGGCAGGTGAGACACCTTATAATTTGGCGGTATGGGGCCCGAAACCGTTTCTTCACCTCCTCGGCCGGATCCGGTGTTGTTGGAGACGACGCTACGGACACGGCTGCCTTTTCGGGCCGAGCTGGTTCGTAGCGTGCCGTTGTGTGGCGACGCGTCGAATCGGCGGTATTACCGGCTTGAATTAAACCATGCCCCCGTCTCTTCGCTGATCCTCATGCAGTTGGCGGACCCGGAGGGATTCAAGGTTTCGGAAGAAGCCGTAAGCACCGCCGCCGCGGATAACCAGGAACTTCCGTTCCTGAATATCCTGCGGCCTTTGGCCCGGTTGGGGATCCCTGTTCCCGTCCTTCACTTTTATGATGAAATTGCCGGGCTCCTGTATCTCGAGGATTTCGGGGATCTCACCTTGTTTCATGCGTGTCTCAGAGACGGGCAATCCGCGATTCAGAAATACTATCCCCTGGCTGTCGATACGTTGGTTCGGATCCACCTTCAATTGACTGCAGACGGTGCCGGCGCTGATGACTGTCAGGCCTTCTCCCGCTCGTTTGACGCGCGGCTGTTGATGTGGGAGTTTGAGCATTTTTTGGAATACGGCATTTGGGCCAGGCGCGACAAAAAGCCGATGTGTGCGGATGACGAAGTCGTGATTCGAAACGGGTTTTCCACGATCGCCGAATGGCTTGCCGTCCAGCCCCGGGTGTTTACGCATCGTGATTATCACTCACGGAATTTGATGGTGCATGGCGATCGACTGGGCGTCATTGATTTTCAGGATGCGCTACTGGGACCGGCCACCTATGATCTGGCCTCGCTTCTCCGGGATTCCTACGTGGCGTTGGATGAAGCGTTTGTGGATGAGATGATCGATCGATACGTCACCGGGATGCGTGCGGGACTCGAACCGGACGGGCAGGAGCGTCTGTTGTTGACGGATCGAGAGGCGTTTCGGCGGCTCTTCGACTTTACGAGCATTCAACGTAACCTGAAAGCCGCGGGCCGGTTCGTGTATATTGATCGGGTCAAAGGGAACCCCAAATTCCTGGCGGATATTCCCCGGACCCTGGGCTACGTGCGACGGAACCTGGAAAAATATCCCGAGTTGGAACCGCTCCTTCTGCACCTCACGCCTTATATTCCTGAATGGCGGTGACGACGATCCCATGAAAGCCATGGTCCTGGCAGCGGGTCTCGGCATCCGGCTCCGTCCGTTGACGAAGTCCGTGCCGAAACCACTCTTGCCCTTGGGCCCCTATCCCCTTCTTGTGTGGAATCTCCTGTTGCTGCGTCGCCATGGCGTTGAGCACGTGATGATCAATCTGCACTACCTCGGCGAGCAGATCAGGCAAACCTTGGGCGATGGTTCGCAATGGCGCATGCAGCTTTCGTATTCGGAGGAGCCGGTGTTGCTGGGAACGGGCGGCGGCATCAAACAAGTCGAAGCGTTCTTTGAAGACGCCCCGTTTCTCGTGGTGAACGGGGACACGATTACAGATCTGGATTTGTCAGAACTGGTTGCGCGTCATCAAAAAGAAGAGGCGCTTGCCACCATGGCGGTCCGTGATGATCCCGACGTGGAGCGTTGGGGCGTGATCGAGACCGGTGAGGGTGACCGGGTCTTGCGCATTCAGGGAAAAGGACGTGCGACTCAGGAGGATGATGGCTCCCCATGCCGCCGCATGTTTGCCGGGGTCCACGTGCTCGACCCGTGTATGCTGCGTCACGTCCCGCGAGGAAGTTTCTCTTCAATCATTGATGCCTACGTGTGGTGGCTGCAACGGGGAGCCACGGTTGCCGGGTACGTGTTTTCCGGGTACTGGTCAGACGTGGGGACACCCGAACGCTATGCCCGGGTTCAACGTGACGTCGAGGCGGGCAGCATCAACGTTCCCGCATGAGAACCGGAGATGAAGACGTTGATTCCGGAAGAGCTTCTCCTACTGCTTCAGGACCTGGGCGAACAGGTTCTGGAAGGGGCTCCTTTTTCGCAATGCGTCTTGCGCCTTTGTGATCAAATGACTCAACGTTTCGAGTGTCCCCTGGTGTGGGTGGCGATACGAGAGTCCGGCGGAGACCTCTCGGTGTATACGCGGGGTGCTGATCCCGGTTTGAACCCGGATTCGTTTTGTTTGACTGACGAGGAACGGCATTGCGTGGACTCCGTCCTGAATACGAAAAGGACGCTTCATTTTCAAGTGGAGCGTGAACGAACTGGCGAGACGCCTTGTCTCGCGGGAGGGAGACCCTACCCGGCGCAACTCGTGATTCCGCTTCGTGCGCGGGATTTGGCGATCGGTGTCCTGGCTCTCTATGGTGCACGTCGGAACACGTTTGATCCGTCTACGATTCAATGGGTCGAAATCCTTGCGAGGCACGTCTCGATCATCTTGTCCTTGGCCACGGTTCGCAAAGAGACGGCAGCGCGGGTATTTTACTTGACCCATCACGACCCCCTGACTGATTTACCCAACCGGATTCTGTTCGCCGATCGACTCAAGCAGGCATTGGCGCGGGCGAAACGTTATGGCCGGGGAGTCGGGGTTCTCTTCGTAGACCTGGACCATTTTAAAGCCATCAATGATTCTCTTGGCCATGAAACAGGGGACGCGCTACTCAAAATCGTGGCGGATCGCCTGGTGGGTTGCGTGCGTAGCACGGATACCATCGCTCGGCTCAGCGGCGATGAGTTTGCCATGGTATTGTCTGATCTGGCTCAAGGGCAGGATGCCGGGTACGTGGCGCAGAAGGTCCTGAATGCTGTCGGCCGACCGGCAACCGTGGGTGACCGGACGATTCCGATCACGGCCAGTGTGGGCATTGCATTGTATCCTGTCGATGCCACCGAGCCGGACGTGTTGATTGCGCAAGCCGACCGGGCGATGTATCGCGCCAAAAAGAAAGGCGGACAGGGTTATCAATTCGTGTCCGTGGAAATGAACGCACAGGTGCCGGAACGGTTTGCGTTGGAAAAGGGCCATGATTCAAAGCGTTGACAAAAAGCCACGTTTGTTGAAAAAAAACATCAAGCAACCTGCCTCGAATCTGCTCGACCTGCTTCTTTGACGTTTTTTCCTTCCGGTCAAATTTTCATCTTGAAAATGATTTTGGCCAATACCGGCAAGCCTTTTCGTCATTGGTGATCGGTTCGTTCGACGTTTTTTGAAGCAACGATCGATCCTGCATTTTAGCGAATTGGCCCAGTTCTTGCATATCCCTATGCAGGTGAGGCAGAACCCTCGTCTTTGGAACGGAAAAACACATTGTTATGCACGGATAGGGAACAAGGAGGATACACCATGAAAACACATCAGCCAATCACCATGATCGCGTTGTCGTGGTTGCTTATGTTGACGTTGGCTTGTGAAAACAAAGCGGTTCGTAGCGTCAGTGGAGTAGAAGATATTTCTTCAGGCGATGGACCGCATGAGGTTGCAGGTCATCAGGATGAGAAAGCCTTTTTCGGAGAGCCTGTGGTTCAGTTTGAAGAGGAATCCTTGGGAAAGGACGGCTGGGCAGTTGCAGCATTACCACGGGATGATTTTTCTGCGAATATAGAGAATAAAGAGGGAGCGGGTTTGGCCGGAGAGGCAGACAAGACGGGAAGCGAATCTTCATCCGGTCTCTCTACCTCGATGAGCAAGGCAGCCCGGAAACTTTCTTCGAGTGATTCTGGGATGCCAAACAGCAAAGGCTTGTCACAGGTTCCGGCCAGAGATCAATTGGCGGCATCAGGCCCCTCGTCCGGTCCTTCTGCCGCGCATGAAGATGGCCGGAGAAAGGGCACGCCTGTTTTACAGGATCTCAGGGATATCTTTTTCGCCTATGACAGTTGGCAACTTTCCAGGCAGTCTCACCAGATCCTGGAATCCAATGCCAAGTGGCTCAAAGCACACCCCCATGCCCGCATTACCATTGAGGGGCATTGCGACCAGCGCGGAACGCAGGCTTACAATTACATCCTCGGCCAAAGACGGGCTGAGACGACCCAATGGTATTTGTCCCAGCTAGGGGTTCCGTCGCACCAAATGGCCGTGGTCTCCTTTGGAAAAGATCAACCTCTCTGCTACGTGTTCAGTGCAGCGTGTTTCCAATCTAATCGCCGAGCACATTTTTCCATGGAGGTAAATACAGCTTCACTCAACTAGCCCTTTCCCTCCTTTGCCTGTCCTGACCCTTCGACTTCGGGCTCGATGCGCCCTACGCTCAGGATGCACGGATTATCTCCCTTCCGTTCATCCTGAGCGTAGCCCTTGTATGGGCGAAGTCAAAGGATCGGGAGGGGTAAGAGGAGGTAGATGAGGGCCTCGTGAAGAAGAGAGTCGGTCTGGACTTTTGGAAACATCCACGGTAGCCTACGTAGTATCAAGGTGTTGGGAGACCGAACTGGTTGATTGTTTGACTGGAAAACCCATGAATCTCTTGCATCGAATCGAGAAATTTTTTCGCCGGGATTTGTGGCTTCAGGACTCCGCAACTCTCGAGGGCTTGGCAGCCTTTTATATCAAGCCCCTGCGGTTGACCGTGGTCGCGATTTCGGATTTTCGTGACGGCGTGCTCAGTATCCGGGCCACAAGTCTTGTCTCGACCACATTGCTGTCCCTCGTTCCTTTCCTGGCGGTGACGTTCTCCGTGCTGAAAGCCTTTGGCGTGCATCAACAATTCGAACCGCTACTTGCCCAAGGACTGGAGCCTTTGGGAGAAAAAGGCACGGAGATCGCCGACCATATTGTCGAATTCGTCAATAACCTCAAAGTCGGCGCCTTGGGGGCGGTGGGTCTGGCCGGCTTGTTTTACACCACGTTTTCATTGATCGATAAAATCGAAGAGGCCCTCAACTATATCTGGCGCGTGCGCGACGCGCGCCCCCTGACAAGAAAATTTACCGACTACTTGAGCGTGGTGCTGGTGGGACCCGTCCTCGTCTTCACCGCCCTCGCCACCATCGCTTCGGCCCAAAGCCACTGGCTTGTGCAAACGATCTTGCGAACCGAACTCGTGGGGACTGCGGTGCTCTGGGTGACGGCCTTCATGCCGTTTGTCCTGATTTGTCTCGGGTTTACCTTTTTGTACAAGTTCGTTCCTCATACGCAAGTCAGTGTCGCATCGGCCCTGGTGGGGGGAGTGACGGGCGGGATCTTGTGGAAAATTGTCGGGATGCTGTTTGCGTCTTTCGTCGCGGGAGCGGCGCGCTACAGCGCCATCTACTCCAGCTTTGCCATCCTGATTCTGTTCCTCATCTGGCTCTACGTGGGTTGGCTGATTGTCCTGGTCGGTGCGCAGGTGGCCTATTATCATCAACATCCCACGGCCTACCTGACGCGCCTCCGATGGAAACAGGATACCGCCGCCTTCCAGGAACATCTGGCCTTGACCATGCTGGTTCACGTCACGCGACAGTATATGGCCGGTGCGCCACCTTACCAGACGCCACAACTAGCAGCGAAATTAGGGGCGCCTCTCTCCGTGCTGGAAGCTCTTGTCGAAAACTTTGTGGATCACGGCCTGATGTATCGAACGTCCGAGCCCAAAGGCATGACCCTGGGACGCCCTCCAGAACAGATCACCGTGTTGGAAGTCCTTCAACTCGTCGCCCATAAAGACCAGCCTGACGTGCTACAGCAAAGCAACGACCCCATTGGTGCGCTGCTTCGCCAACGTGATCAAGCCGTCCGTCAGGCTCTAGCCGATGTGACGCTTGCGACACTTGCCACCCAAGAACCCGCCGCCCTGCTCTCTCCAGAACCGTCTTCCGCCTTCGTGGACCAGCCTGTTTCGTGACGGTGTTATTCTACTTCTTACTATTTTCTACCAGGTACAGTACCCTTTCGTACACATCCCGTCAGGCACCTTGGTGCCATGCCTCCTATGACGACAATGCTGTCGAGATATTCCCCGAGGATATGAACGAGTTCCAGCAGGGGAATAATCCTTTTAACTTGACCGTTTGGGATTGCTCGGCAAAATGCGCATCACAGGTTGTACATTTGGCCGTGATAGACATTTTTCCGTGTTGATGGCAACGAAATGGTCGCCAAAACCATCCAAAAAGATGAAAATGTTCAGCAAGAGACATTTGCAAAGTTATAGGAATAAGTCCCATCATGAACCGTGTGGTCATCCTGAGCGAAGGATCTCGTAGTTGATGTGGTCGGCTGTTGAGGGAGAGATTCCTCGCTTCGCTCGGAATGACAAATAGGGGTATCGTTGGCTATTTTCGTATCAATGACGGCAGGAGGAAGATCGAGTATCCAGGGTTTTGCTTTTGTTCCCTCGCCCCTTGAGGGAGAGGGCTGGGGTGAGGGGTCTCCAGCGTCTTTGCTTTGTTCTTCGTCTATGAAGATAAAAGACACTGGATTCCTGCTTTCGCAGGAAT
>JAPPLK010000102.1 GCA_028819435.1 Nitrospira sp. | reverse complement strand
ACGTTCACGTGCGGCTTCTTCCGATCAAATTTCGCCTTCGCCATCTGCCCCTCCCTCTTCGATTCCGAATCTCCTGAGGCTACACGAGAAAGAAACGAGTATTACCACGCCGCTTTCCTGCCTCTCAAAACAATCTCCCCCGCTATTCTCCACGTTGCTTGCCGACGATCTGATCCTCCAACTGCCTCGGAACGGGGTCGTATTCCGCAAATTCCATTGAATAAGTGGCACGCCCCTGCGTCTTCGAGCGAAGACTCGTGGCATACCCGAACATTTCTCCAAGGGGAACCATGGCCTCCACGGCCTGGGAGCCGACTCGCGCCTTGATGCCCTGCACTTTTCCGCGTCGTGAATTCAAGTCGCCGATCACGTCGCCCATGAAATCCTGGGGGACCAGGACCTCCACTTTCATAACCGGCTCAAGGAGGATCGGGCTGGCCTTGCGACAGGCGCCCTCAAAGGCCATCGACGCCGCGATTTTAAAGCCCATTTCACTGGAATCGACCTCGTGAAAGGAGCCATCGAACAACGTCACCCGGACGTCCCGCATGGCATATCCGGCCACCACGCCCGACTCCATGCGCTCCCGCACCCCTTTTTCCACCGCCGGGATATATTCACGGGGAATAATACCGCCGACAATCTTGTTGACGAACTCAAGTCCCACGCCCGGCTCGGACGGTTCGACGCGCAACACCACGTGTCCATATTGTCCCCGGCCACCGGATTGCTTGATGTATTTGCCTTCGGCTTCACCCGTGGCGCGTATCGTTTCACGATAAGCCACCTCGGGTTTCCCGACGTTTGCCTGCACCTTGAATTCCCTGACAAGCCGATCGACGATGATTTCCAAATGCAGTTCCCCCATTCCGGAAATAATCGTTTGCCCGGTCTCATCGTCGGTTTGCACGCGAAAAGACGGATCTTCCTGCGACAATTTTTCCAAAGAAAAACCCAGCTTTTCCAGGTCCTGCTTGGTCTTCGGTTCCACTGCCATGGAAATCACGGGCTCGGGGAATTTAATGACCTCCAACAAGATCGGACGCTTTTCGTGGGATAACGTATCGCCTGTTCTCGCTCCCTTCATGCCCACCGCAGCGGCAATGTCTCCGGCATACACGACGTCAATGTCTTCCCGTTTGTTCGCGTGCATCTTGAGCAAACGCCCGATGCGCTCCCGCTTACCCTGCGTGACGTTGTACACGTACGAACCCGTTTCCAGGCTACCGGAATAGACGCGGAAATACGTGAGTTGCCCGGCAAAGGGATCAGCCATGATCTTGAAAGCCAATGCCGAAAACGGCTCCTCATCGCTGGCCGGACAACTTATTTTCTCACCGCTGGACGGCTCGACCCCTTCCACTTCCGGAACGTCCAAGGGCGAAGGCAGGAAATCAACGACGGCATCCAGTAACGGCTGGACTCCCTTATTTTTGAAGGCTGACCCGCATAACACCGGCGTCATCCGCATTTGATTGGTCCCGGCACGAATGGCACGCTTGATATCCTCAGGTTTCAACGGATCGCCGTTCAGGTATTGCTCAAGCACCGCTTCATCAAATTCGGCCACGGCTTCGATCATTTTGTCGCGGTATTCCTGGGCCGCAGCCAAAAGATCCGGCGACACGTCTTCGACGACGTAATCCGCGCCCAGCGTTTCATCGTTAAAAAGGTAGGACTGCATCGAGACAAGATCAATGACGCCCCGGAAATCCGCTTCTTTTCCGATGGGCAACTGGACCGCAACGGGATTGGCTTCCAAGCGATCGACGATACTTTGAACGCTGCCCGGGAAATCGGCGCCCACCCGGTCCATTTTATTCAGAAAGGCAATGCGAGGAACCCGATATTTATCAGCCTGACGCCAAACCGTTTCAGACTGCGGCTCGACTCCCTGTACCGAATCAAACACGGCCACGGCTCCGTCCAACACGCGAAGGGACCGCTCCACCTCAACCGTAAAGTCCACGTGTCCCGGGGTGTCAATGATGTTGATACGGTGGTCGTTCCAGAAACAGGTGGTCGCCGCAGACGTAATCGTAATGCCTCGCTCCCGCTCCTGCTCCATCCAGTCCATTTGGGCCGCACCTTCATGCACCTCACCCATACGGTGAGAGACGCCGGTATAATACAGGACGCGCTCGGTCGTCGTCGTCTTCCCGGCGTCAATATGGGCCATGATACCGATGTTTCGAGTGCGTTCTAATGGATATTCCCTGGACACCGTTCCCCCTAACACAACCAGACTGCCACAACACCGCCGTGCTCCCAACCCGAGAGCGGTTCTTAAAAAAAAGACCTATGCGTGGAGGGTGATTCAACTACAGCAACAAGAAACAGCTACCAACGATAATGGGCAAACGCACGATTTGCTTCGGCCATCCTGTGCGTTTCATCGCGTTTCTTGACGGCAACCCCGGTATTATTGGCAGCATCAAGCAACTCGGCGGCAAGCTTGTCTTGCATACTCTTTCCCGTTCGAGACTGGGCACTGCGCTTAATCCATCGAAAGGCCAAGGCAACTTGCCGAACGGGTCTGATCTCGACGGGAACCTGGTACGACGCACCTCCCACCCGTCTCGATTTCACTTCCACCATCGGCTTGACGTTGCCAAGCGCAGAATGAAAAACCTTCAAAGGATCACTCCCCGTCTTCTGTTGAATGACGTCGAACGCCCCATAACACACACGCTGGGCTGTACTCTTTTTCCCTCTCGTCATAAGAATATTAATGAATTTCCCCACAAGGGTATCCCGGTATTTGGCGTCACCCACGGGAGTTCTTACGACGGCACTTCGACTGCGAGACATATTCCGAATACACTTTCTGAACCTCTGATTTACTGCACTATCGGGCGCAGGGCTGCGTTGTGTCCTCGCTCAACCCTCACCTATCTCTCTGATAAGCTTCGGGGTTCGCTCCGGGACGCCTTGCCCTGCATCCCGCTATCACAATAAATCAGAGGTTCATTTCCCTATTTCTCTACAATCAATTCCTTGACTACTTCGGTCGTTTCGCTCCGTACTTGGAGCGCCCCTGTTTCCGGTCAGCAACCCCGACCGCGTCGAGTGCGCCCCGGACCAAATGATAACGCACACCGGGCAAGTCCTTCACCCGGCCTCCCCGCACGAGCACAATGGAATGCTCCTGCAAATTATGGCCCATGCCCGGGATGTAGGTCGTCACCTCGACACCCGTGGTCAAACGCACGCGAGCCACTTTCCGCAATGCGGAATTTGGTTTTTTGGGAGTCGTGGTATAAACGCGCAAACAGACGCCGCGCCGTTGCGGGCATCGATTAAGAGCCGGGCTCTTGCTCTTGGACTTGGGGGCCTTGCGACCCTTCCTGACAAGCTGATTCACCGTTGGCATATCACGATTTTTCCTTCAAGGGCGTTATAAATGTAATTCTCTCGGACAACCTTTCGATTGTATTGAGACTATTTTTATGTGTCAAGACAAAACACTTCATTATGAGGTGGATTGCATTTGCAACTCTTCACCTTCGGGAATCGCCAAACCAGTGGCCCCGTCATCCTCGACGACCTTCTCTTCAGGAGCAGGCACGAAGGTTTCCCGGTAGTGGGAGAACCCCGTTCCCGCCGGGATCAGGCGACCCACGATGACGTTTTCCTTGAGCCCCCGCAAATCATCAACCCGACCATTGATGGCGGCTTCGGTGAGAACCCGGGTCGTCTCCTGGAAGGAGGCTCCGGAGATGAAGCTGTCCGTATTCAGTGAGGCCTTGGTAATCCCCAGCAACACGGGTTTTCCAATCGCCGGCTTCCCCTTTTCGGCAAGCACCCGCTGGTTTTCATCGGTGAACGCAAATTTCCCGACCTGGGTACCCGGTAAAAAGTTCGTATCGCCGGGATCCTCGATGCGGATCTTCTTCAACATTTGCCTGGCAATAATTTCAATGTGCTTGTCATTAATCGAGACCCCTTGCAAGCGATACACTTCTTGAACCTGATTGACCAGGTATCGTTGCAACTCTCGCGGCCCCAACACGTTCAAAATATCATGGGGATTCGCCGACCCGTCCATGAGCGGTTCGCCGGCACGCACCCAATCTCCTTCATGCACGTTGACGTGCTTGCCTCGAGGAATAAAGTACTCCTTCACGTCTCCCATCTTGTTATCAACGACAATCTTTCGCATCCCCTTGACAAACCCACCGAAAGAGACCTCCCCGTCGATTTCACTGATCACCGCTTGCTCCTTGGGCTTCCTCGCCTCAAACAGCTCCGCCACCCTGGGCAAGCCTCCCGTAATGTCTTTGGTCTTCGTGGTTTCTCGGGGGATTTTCGCCAACACGTCTCCGGGATGCACGATTCCGCCTTTTTCCACGAAGATATGCGCGCCCACGGGAAGCAGGTAGCGAGCCGGCGCACCCGAACCGGGTAATTTCGCAGTCTTGTTCCCGTCGTCTTTGATAGAAACGCGAGGACGCAGGTTCGTACCGGCCTGCTCGATGACCACTTTCCGGGACAGACCGGTGATTTCATCGACCTCTTCCTTCATGGTCACGCCTTCGGAGATGTCGCCATAGGCAATTTTCCCGCCCACTTCCGTCAGGATGGTCAACGAGTATGGATCCCATTCCACAAGTTTCTGCCCAACCGTCACACGGCCGCCGTCTTTCACGATGATTTTCGCCCCGTAGACAACCGGGTACTTTTCCCGCTCTCGACCGGAGTCGTCATAAACCGCAATCTTCGCGTTGCGATTCATGACCACCCATTCGCCCTGTTTGTTCTGTACCGCCATGTGGCGATTGTGAAAATCGGCATTTTTCTTGGCATCGAAACTGAGGTATTTCAAGACTCCGTCGTGTCGGGACTCGACCACGCTTTGTTCCACGACTTTACTGGCCGTTCCCCCGATGTGGAAGGTCCGCATGGTCAACTGCGTACCGGGCTCGCCGATGGACTGCGCGGCGATCACCCCCACGGGTTCACCCAATTCGACCAATTTCCCCCTGGCCAAATCCCGGCCGTAACACTTCACGCAGACGCCCCACCGGGCCTGACAGGTCAAGACCGACCGGATACGGACGTGCCCGATACCGGCTTCGACCACGGCCTTGACGCGTGTTTCATCCAGTTCATCATTCCCGGCCACCACCACGTCGCCGGTCAACGGATCAAGAATATCTTCCGCCACGATACGACCCAAAATCCGTTCTTCAATAGGTTGAATGACCTCTCCGCCTTCGACCAGGGCGGACACGTCGATTCCATCGGCCGTCCTGCAATCCTCTTCACTCACGATGACATCTTGGGAAATATCCACCAGCCGTCTCGTCAGGTACCCGGAGTTGGCGGTTTTGAGCGCCGTGTCCGCCAGTCCCTTTCTCGCCCCGTGCGTCGAGATAAAGTACTGGAGCACGGTGAGGCCTTCCCTGAAATTGGCGGTGATAGGCGTTTCGATAATTTCACCGGAGGGCTTCGCCATCAAACCCCGCATGCCGCCCAACTGCCGGATCTGCTGTGAACTCCCGCGCGCACCGGAATCAGCCATCATATAAATGGGGTTCAAGGTATCTTCGGGCCCTTGCCCGCCGCCGGCCTTGATTTCTTTCATCATCTCGTTCGCAACCTGTTCACTCACGTGAGCCCAGATGTCAATGACCTTGTTGTAACGCTCACCATTCGTGATCAGCCCTTCGCTGTACTGCCGCTCGACCTCGGAGACGTCCTTGTGCGCCTTATCGAGCAGGACTTCCTTCTTAGTCGGGATGTGCATGTTGTCAATACACAGGGAGACCCCGGCCTTCGTGGCATAATAGAAGCCCAGGTTCTTGAGTTTATCGAGCATCTTGACCGTATCGTGAAGCCCGACTTCACGATACACCGCATCGATCAGCCTGGTCATTTCTTTCTTGGTCATCACCTGGTTGACGTGCGTAAACCCGATGGAAGGAGGCAGGATTTCTCCGAATAGCACGCGCCCGACGGTCGTTTCGACCAGGGTGCCATCGACCCGCACCTTGACCTTGGCCTGTTCGTCCAGTTCACCGGCATCATAGGCAATGCGAACCTCTTCGGGAGAATACAACACTTTTCCTTCACCCATCGCACCCGGTCGTTCCTGGGTCAACCAATAACAACCCAACACCATGTCCTGGGAGGGAATGGCAAGCGGGCGACCGTTCGCCGGCGACAACACGTTATTAATGGACATGATCAGGACGCGGGCTTCGATCTGTGCCTCGACCGACAGGGGAACGTGCACCGCCATCTGGTCGCCGTCGAAGTCCGCGTTGAAGGCTGCGCAGACCAACGGGTGCAAACGAATGGCCTTGCCTTCGACCAGGACGGGATCAAACGCCTGCATACCCAACCGATGGAGCGTCGGCGCCCGGTTCAAAATCACGGGGTGCTCCCGGATCACTTCATCCAACACGTCCCACACTTCCGGACGTTCCTTTTCGACGAGCCGTTTCGCGCTCTTAATGGTGGTGGCCGCGCCGCGCTCTTCCAACTTGTGGAAGATAAACGGCTTGAACAATTCCAGCGCCATTTTCTTGGGTAACCCGCATTGATTCAATTTCAATTCGGGCCCCACCACAATCACCGACCGGCCCGAGTAGTCAACCCGTTTCCCCAGGAGATTCTGTCGAAACCGGCCCTGCTTGCCCTTGAGCATGTCGCTAAGGGATTTCAACGGCCGTTTGTTGGCCCCGCGAATCGTCCGGCCGCGTCGTCCGTTGTCAAACAACGCGTCCACGGCTTCCTGCAACATTCTCTTTTCGTTGCGAACAATCACACCGGGAGCCTTCAACTCAACCAACCGTTTCAACCGATTGTTGCGATTGATCACCCGTCGATACAGGTCATTCAGGTCAGACGTGGCAAACCGCCCGCCGTCCAACGGCACCAACGGTCTCAGTTCAGGAGGGAGCACCGGGATGACGTCCAGGATCATCCATTCCGGCCGATTGCCCGACTTGTAAAAGGCCTCAATGACCTTCAGGCGTTTCGTGATCTTCTTGTGCAAGGCCGCGGAAGTCGTGGCCTTCACCTTTTCGTGGCGCTCGGCCCACAGGGCTTCGATGTCAACCTGTCTCAGCAATTCACGAATGGCTTCCGCTCCGATACCCACGCGAAAACTTTGCGGCCCGTACAGGTCCACGCATTCACGGTATTTCTCTTCCGTGAGCAACTCTTTTTCCTTCAACGGGGTGTCCTGGGGGTCGAGGACGACGTACGCCTCAAAATAGAGAATTTTCTCCAATTGCTTGAGGCTCATGTCCAGCAGGATCCCAATGCGACTCGGCACCCCTTTCAGGAACCAGATATGAGCCACGGGTGCGGCCAATTCGATGTGCCCCATGCGCTCACGCCGCACCTTCGACTGAATGACTTCGACCCCGCATTTGTCGCAGACGATCCCACGATGCTTCATGCGTTTATATTTTCCGCAGTTACACTCCCAATCCTTGGTCGGGCCGAAAATCTTCGCACAAAACAGGCCATCCTTTTCCGGCTTGAACGAACGGTAGTTGATGGTTTCCGGTTTTTTGACTTCCCCGTACGACCAGGAACGAATTTTCTCAGGCGACGCGATCCGAATGCACATGCCGTCGAAAGACATGGCATCGCGCGGCCTTTCAAACAGGGCATAGACGCTTTCCAAGGCTCTACCCTCCTTTTCAGAAACTGAGAAATTCTCGAAGTGGGAATTACTCGGCGGACTTCATCAATTCGACGTCCAACCCCAGGCTTTGTAATTCTTTCACCAACACGTTAAACGACTCCGGCAAGCCCGGCTCCAGGAAATTTTCACCCTTCACGATCGCTTCATACATTCTCGACCGTCCCGGAACGTCATCGGACTTCACGGTTAAAAATTCCTGAAGCGTGGAAGCCGCCCCATACGCCTGGAGGGCCCAGACTTCCATTTCGCCCAGCCGCTGTCCCCCGAATTGGGCCTTGCCGCCCAGGGGTTGTTGCGTCACCAAAGAATACGGGCCAATGGACCTAGCGTGGATCTTATCATCCACCAAGTGGTGCAACTTCATCATATAGACGTAACCGACCGTCACCGGACTCTTGAACGGGTCTCCGGTCCGCCCGTCAAAGACGACCGATCGACCATCCTCCGGCAAACCCGCCTCCTTCAACAATTCCTTGATCTCCTCCTCCGTGGCTCCGTCGAACACGGGACTCGCGGCGTAAATCCCCAAGGCCTTGGCGGTCCAACCGAGATGCGTTTCCAGAATCTGCCCGACGTTCATCCGTGACGGAACCCCAAGCGGATTCAGCACGATTTCGATCGGGGTGCCGTCCGGCAGGTACGGCATATCTTCTTCGGGAAGGATCCGGGACACCACGCCCTTGTTTCCATGACGTCCGGCCATCTTGTCCCCGACGGAAATTTTCCGCTTGATGGCAAGATAGACCTTCACCAACTTGATGACGCCCGGCGGCAACTCGTCACCGCGCCGGAGTCGTCCGACCTTCTCGTCATAAAAGGTTTGCAGGTTCTCGATTTGATCCTTCGCCGCCAACTCAATATCTTCGAGCTTTCGTTGTTCTTCCGGGTCCCCCAGGATGACGCGCCGCACCTCGTCATCGGGCAGTCTCCGCAAGACGTCAGACGTGATTTTCCATTTTTTCTTCAAAATGATTTCGCCGTTTTCGGGATCCATCAAGTCACGACCCACCACCTGTCCGAGCAACAGCCGCCGAATCTTTTTGTTCCGTTCATCCTCAATGATGTGAAGTTCATCCTGGTAGTTCCGTTCGATTTTCACGCGATCCTGGGATTCGATGTTCTTCGAACGTTCATCCTTATCGATGCCTTTCCTGGAAAAAATCTTGACGTCGACCACGATTCCCTCGATTCCCGGAGGAACCTGTAGAGACGTATCCTTCACGTCTCCGGCTTTTTCGCCGAAGATCGCGCGCAGCAGCTTTTCTTCCGGAGTCAGTTGCGTTTCACCCTTGGGCGTCACCTTGCCGACCAGGATGTCCCCGGCTTTGACTTCGGCCCCGATGCGAACGATTCCGCTTTCATCCAGGTTTCTCAGGGCCTCTTCGCCCAGATTGGGAATGTCGCGGGTAATTTCCTCTTTCCCCAATTTGGTATCACGGGCTTCAACCTCAAACTCTTCGATGTGGATGGACGTGAAGGTATCTTCGCGCACCAGTCGCTCGCTTAACAGGATCGCGTCCTCGAAGTTGTATCCGCCCCACGGCATGAACCCGACCAGGACGTTCTTTCCCAATGCCAACTCCCCCCGGTCAATCGCCGGACCATCTGCCAACACCTGCCCTTTCTTGACCTGCTGGCCGACCTTCACAATGGGGGTTTGAGTCACGCACGTGTTCTGGTTGGTGCGTTGGAACTTCACCAGGTCATACGTATCCCAAAAACGTCCGGTTTTCTTTTTGCCTTCGTCCGCCCTGCCGGGTTCGGTTCGGACAACGATGCGACGGGCGTCCACGCTTTCCACGACCCCGTCCCGCCTGGCCTGTTCGACGTAGCCGGAATCACGGGCCACCACGGCTTCCATGCCGGTTCCGACCAACGGCGCCTCACTCTGCACGAGCGGGACGGCCTGACGTTGCATGTTCGAGCCCATTAACGCACGGTTGGCGTCGTCGTGTTCGAGAAAGGGAATCAACGCGGTGGCGACGCTGACCACTTGCTTCGGAGACACGTCCATGTAATCGATGCGATCCTGCGTCGTGGCAATGAACTCTCCCTCGGACCGCGCCGTCACCGAATCGGATATCAGGCGACCGGCCGAATCCACCTGGGAATTGGCTTGCGCAATGATGTACCGCTCGCCTTCCAACGGCGAAAGAAATTCCACGTCACGCAGGACGCGTCCTTTTTGGACTTTTCGAAACGGGGCTTCAATAAAGCCGAATTCGTTAATGCGCGCGTAGGTGGCTAACGAGGTGATAAGCCCGATATTCGGTCCTTCAGGCGTTTCGATGGGACAAATGCGGCTATAGTGCGAGGGATGGACGTCGCGGACTTCAAATCCCGCGCGCTCACGCGTCAACCCGCCGGGCCCCAACGCGGACAACCGGCGTTTATGGGTGATTTCGGCTAATGGGTTCGTTTGATCCATGAATTGCGACAACTGGCTGCCGGCAAAAAATTCCTTGATGGCGGCCACGATGGGTTTGGCGTTAATCAAGTCGTGGGGCAACACCGTTTCCATGTCGAGCAGGTTCATCCGCTCCTTGATGCTGCGCTCCATTCGCGCCAATCCCAAACGGATTTGGTTCTCAAGCAACTCACCGACCGTCCGCACCCGGCGATTCCCCAAATGATCGATGTCGTCCACGTCGCCCTTGCCCATTTTCAATTCAACGAGGCAGCGGATCACTTCCACCACGTCCTGCGCAGTGAGGACCCGCTGGGTGAGGGGAAGATCCAACGAAAACCGGTTGTTCATCTTGAGCCGGCCGACCGGGGACAGGTCATAACGCTTCGGGTTGACGAACAGGTTCTCAAACAAGAGCTTGGCCGAATCCACGGACGGCATTTCTCCGGGCCGTAGGCGCTTGTAGATTTCCACCCAGGCCTCTTTTTGAGACGTCGTCCGTTCAGCTTCCAAGGTATCCAGGATGATCGGGGTGGCCGTCACGTTGTCCAGGTAAATCACCTTGAAACTCGACGGCTTCAACTCGAGCAGCCGTTCAAGCACGGGCAAAGTCAGCCGTTGATTTTTTTCAACCAACGTCTCCCCTTTTTCCGAATCCATGATTTCCGTCAACGCCACTCGTCCAACCAATTCTTCCGGTTTCACGGGAATCTCTTTCACCCCGGCGGCTCGCACTTTCGCCATCAACGATTTGGTGAGCCGCGTTCCTTCTCGAACGATCGGGTCCTTGCCGCCCTTCTCGAGGACCTCGATTGACGAACGCAAGCCGGCGTGCAGGTCGGGATCCAACTTGCGCATCAGCTTTCCATCCGCGACCCGAATTTCCTCGATGGGGTAATACATCTTCAGCACGTCGTCCGTTGACAACCCGAACGCCTTCAAAAGGATCGTGGCCGGCATCTTGCGCCGGCGATCGATGCGAACGTACAAAATATCGCGGGCGTCAAACTCGAAATCCAACCAGGACCCGCGGTAGGGAATGATGCGCCCGGAAAACAATACCTTTCCGCTGGAATGGGTACGGCCCTTATCATGGCTGAACGAGGCACCGGGAGAGCGATGCAACTGGCTCACCACAACCCGCTCCGTGCCGTTAATGATAAAGGTGCCCCGGTCCGTCATCAGGGGCAGTTCGCCTACGTACACTTCCTGCTCCCGCACGTCGAGGACCTTGCTGTTCTTCGCCCCTTTTTCCTGCGGATCAAAGACCACCAGGCGAATGCGTAGCTTCAGGGGGGCCGCAAAGGTCATGCCCTGTTCCAGACATTCACGCATATCGTACTTGGGCGTACCCAACGCATAACTGGAAAATTCAAGAATGGCCGAACTGTTGAAGTCTGCAATGGGAAAGACGCTCTTGAGGGCGGCTTGCAGCCCTTTTTCCGCACGACGCTCAGAGTCGGTCTCTTTTTGCAAAAACCCCTCGTACGAACGTTTCTGCACTTCGACGAGGTCCGGAATGTCAATCGTGGACTGAATTTTCGAAAAATCAGTACGCTTGATAATTCCCGGCAATGGAGGTTGAGACATAGTCGGCTCCTTCTGTATCTAGGCTTGTGTAAACAATCCTTCCCGATCAATCGGGTCCCGCAGCAACTTTTGCCTCCTACTTGACTTCAACCGTGGCGCCCACGTCGGTGAGTTTCTTCTTGATCGTTTCCGCCTCGTCCTTGGCCGCCCCTTCCTTGACCGGCTTGGGCGCCCCTTCCACCAAGTCCTTGGCTTCTTTCAACCCGAGCCCGGTGATCTCGCGTACCACTTTGATGACCTGAATTTTCTTATCGGCCGGCGCACTGGCCAACACCACGTCAAAGGCGTCTTTCTCTTCGGCGGCCTGCCCCCCCGCGTCCCCCGCGGCCGGCACCGCCACGGCCACCGGCGCCGCCGCCGTCACGCCGAATTTTTCCTCGAATCCCTTGACCAATTCGGACAACTCCAACACCGTCATGCTTTCAACGGCACCCAGGATGTCTTCCTTTGAAAGCTTTGCCTCCGTTGCAGCCATTTCCCCTTCTCCTTTCTTTTTGTCTTGGATCGCCAGCAGCACAGCCGCAAATCCTCGTAAAATTCCTTGAAGGACTCCCGCCATTCCCCGAAGAGGCCCTTGCATCGCCGACAAGAGCATCGACAGCAGAACCTCTTTGGAGGGCAAATCAGCCGTGGCGATGAGTTGGGCGGGTTCAAGCGCTTTTCCCTCGATCACGCCCCCTTGCCAGAGGATCTTCTCGTCACATTTTTCGTGCTTGATGAAATCCCGAAGAATCTTGGCGGGCAGCACCGGATCATCGTAGCCGATGACCACCGCAACCTGCCCCCTGAACAACGACGCGACGGGCAAGAGCGACGTGCCTTCCGCGGCCCTGACGGCCAGGGAATTCTTCACGACCTTTAGTTCCGCCTGCGCGCCACGAAGCTGGTGGCGCAACGCGGTCACCTGATTCACCGGCATGCCTCCGCATTCCGTCACCACGGCCAGCCTGGCCCTGGCGAATTTCTCGTGCAAATCGGAAACCACCACCGATTTCTGTTCCTTGTTCATGCCCGGCTCCTTTTCACGCCACGACTATTCAACGTGTCGCCCCAGGGTCGTGCATTCCAAGGGAACGCCCGGCCCCATGGTGCTCGACATGGTTGCCCCTTTAAGATATTTGCCCTTGCTCGCAGAAGGCTTGGCCTTCACCACCGAGGAAAAGACCGCCTGGGCGTTCTCGGTGATTTGCGAGACGTCAAACGAGACTTTGCCGATAGGCACGTGGACGTTCCCGGCCTTATCCACCTTGTACTCGACGCGGCCCTTCCGGATTTCCTGGATCGCTTTCCCGACCTCAAACGTCACGGTGCCCGTCTTGGGATTGGGCATCAAACCACGCGGCCCCAACACTTTTCCCAATTTTCCCACCGAAGACATCAGGTCCGGGGTGGCGATAGCCTGGTCAAACTCCAACCAGCCCCCCTGAATTTTTTCCAACAAGTCATCGGCGCCCACGATATCGGCGCCTGCTTCCCGCGCCTCTTGCTCTTTTTCCCCTTTGGCAAACACCAGGATCCTGACCTTTTTCCCGGTACCGTGAGGCAACACCGTGGTGCCGCGCACCATTTGATCCGCACGTTTGGGATCGACGCCCAAGCGAATGGCCAATTCCACGGTCTCATTAAACTTGGCATACGCAGCCTGCTTGACCAATTCACTGGCCTCCTGGAGCCCGTACAGTCTGGATTCGACTTTTGCTGCGGAATTTCGTAATTGCTTTCCCACGACCCACACTCCCTCCTGTAAAAAAACCAACGCACCAGAAAACCCCCGATTTATTGTGATAGCGGGATGCAGGGCAAGGCGTCCCGCAGCGAAAACCGAAGCTTATCATAGAGATAGGCGAGGGTTGAGCGAGGACACAACGCAGCCATGCGCCCGATAGCGCAATAAATCAGTCGGTTACCGTGATCCCCATGCTCCTGGCGGTGCCCTCAATGATCTTCATCGCGCCTTCAATCGTCACCGCGTTCAAATCTTCCATTTTTTGCTTGGCGATTTCCTGTACCTGGGCACGGGAAATCGCGCCGACCTTATCCTTCTGCGGCACCCCGGACCCCTTGATAATCCCCACCGCCTTCTTCAAGAGGTCGGTCGCCGGAGGGGTCTTCGTGATAAAGGTAAAGCTCCGGTCACGGTAGACGGTGATGACGACGGGGATGATGCTCCCTTCCTGCTTTTGCGTCTTCGCGTTGAATTGCTTGCAAAAGTCCATGATGTTCAACCCGTGCTGACCCAATGAAGGACCGACCGGCGGAGCAGGATTGGCTTTCCCCGCGGGAATCTGCAATTTAATTTGTGTGATAACTTCTTTTGCCATCGCTCTGTCCTTTTCAATTCACGTCGCCGTTCGCGGCCGCCCGCGCGCCCCTGCACACAAGGCCCTACCCTCGTTCGATTTGCGCAAACACCAATTCAACCGGCGTCGAACGGCCCAGGATACTCACCAACACCTTGGCTCGACTGTGCTCGTCGTCCACTTCGTCAATTAAACCGTTAAAGCCCATAAACGGTCCGTCGATGATTCGCACGTTATCGCCCTTGGAGAAATACACCCGCTCGCGAGGAAGAGAAGCGCCGGATTCGATTTGCTTCAGGAGCGAATCCGCTTCTTCTTTCGGCAACGGCATGGGCTTGACGCCTTCCCCCCCGACGAACCCCGTGACCTTGGGCGTCTCCTTGATCATCATCACTGTTTCGTCCTTCAGGGGGTCTTCCAACTCGACCAGCACGTACCCGGGGAAAAACTTGCGTTTGGACGACCGACGCTTGCCGTCTTTGATTTCGATCACGTCTTCAGTCGGAACCAGGACCTGCCCGAACTGCTCTTCAAGACCCATCTGGTTCGCACGCTCTACCAGGGAGACGCGCACTCGTCCTTCATAGCCCGCGTAGGTGTGAATCACGTACCAGTTTTTGGCCATCGCGCCCGACCTCGACCATTCAAAGGATTTGACTGACGAGCCACACTAAAATGGAATCGGCCATCGAGAGGAACAAAGACATAATGAAACAAAATACGATGACCACCGACGAGGAGCCAATGGTTTCATCGCGCGTCGGATACGACACCTTCTTCAGTTCTCCCTTCACCTCAATGAGAAATTCCGTAATTTTTGACCAGAGTTTCTTCACGTCACCTACGTCCCGCCTGTTTTACTCGACCCGTATGCTGGCAGGGGCACCAGGACTCGAACCCGGACCTTCGGTTTTGGAGACCGACATGCTAGCCATTGACACCATGCCCCTTTAGGAACCCCTGATTTACTGCACTATCGGGCGCAGGGCTGCGTTGCGTCCTCGCTCAACCCTCACCTATCTCCATGATAAGCCTCGGGTTTCGCTCCGGGACGCCTTGCCCTGCATCCCGCTATCACACTAAATCAGAGGTTCCTTTATGACTTCCGGCCAAGCCGTCACTTCACTTCCTTGTGGGGAACGTGCTTCCGGCAGAAACGGCAATACTTTTTGATTTCCAGGCGATCGGGATCATTTTTCTTATTCTTCATCGTCGAATAATTCCGCCGCTTGCATTCTCCACAGGCTAATGAAATGATGACCCGCATTACATGTCCTCCTTCGTGCGACCCCAGGCAACGATCGTCCTCAGGCGAGGATTTCGGTCACGACGCCGGCGCCCACCGTGCGACCCCCTTCCC
>JAPPLK010000097.1:5250-15612 GCA_028819435.1 Nitrospira sp. | reverse complement strand
GCAGGGCAAGGCGTCCCGGAGCGAAACCCGAAGCTTATCAGAGAGATAGGTGAGGTTTGAGCGAGGACACAACGCAGCCCTGCGCCCGATGGTGCAGTAAAGCAGAGGTTCCGAATCATTGTCGGGGCGTGGCGCAGCCAGGTAGCGCACTCGCTTGGGGTGCGAGAGGTCGGCCGTTCAAATCGGCTCGCCCCGACCATGGCCATTGTCTCTCCTCTCTCGTCACAAGTATCAGGCTTGAAGATCGTCCTCTTCTTCAATGAGATCTTCGCTCTCCGGCATGCCATAGGCCACAAATTTCGCATAGGACAGATAAATACCGCTGCTGTCTTTCATGGCCTTTGTGCCGGCGGTCATGCGTTCGAGTTTTTTGGCATCCGCACCCTCCGTGGATTGAAGAGAAATCAGATATTGATTGAGCACTTCATTGTAGCGTTGCATGGAACGTTCAACGTCCAAATAGGCCTGCATGAGTTGGTCATTCATGAGCGTACCTCCCAAATGTAGCGGCTCACCATACACAAGGCTCCGCCAAGGGTCAATATCCGGCAGGGAGTCAACACTCTTCAATGACAATAGTCGGGTGCAAGCTTTGACACGCGGGTTAACGGACGAGCGTTTCCCTCCCCTTTGTAAGGGGAGGGCAGGTGGGGTAGAGCCGGCTGAGCATCGCGGGTTCGCGGATCTGTCCACAGACTCTACCTCCCCTCGCCCCTCCTTACAAAGGAGGGGAATCGGGTGGGCATGAACTGGCAACTTCCCATATGGAGCTTGCTGCTGACCACGCCTATCATGGCGGGGTTGTGGTTGGGCTATCGATGGGTGCATCGGAACGCGTCTTTGGCGGACGTGGGGTTTTGTGTGGGCTTTGGGCTGGCAGCCGTCGGCTTTGCCCTGACGACCATGGGGGACGTGAGTCATCGGCTGGTCGTGGCTGCCCTGGCAACGGGATACGCGGCTCGCCTCGGGGTCTATATTATGGTCAACCGGGTCCGTGCCCCCGAAGAAGATCATCGGTACGGGACGCTTCGAGCAAAATTCGGCAATCGGGCGGAGTGGTATTTCTTCGCGTATTTTGTCGGACAGGCCCTCGCCGTCGCTGTCTTTTCGATTCCTTTGGCGGTCCTGATGTCGAATCCCGATCCCACGTGGCATACCTGGGAAGTCCTGGGGCTGGTCATCTGGGCCATCGGGGTAGCCGGAGAAGCCGTGGCGGATGGTCAGTTGAATCGATTCCGGCGAGCCCCCGGCAATCGGGGCAAAACCTGCCGGCGGGGACTGTGGCGATATTCACGGCACCCCAATTACTTTTTCGAAGGCGTGCACTGGTGCGCGTACGTGGTGATGAGTATCGGATTGCCGGACTGGTGGCTGACGTTGGTGGGCCCGGTCGTCATGATCGGCGCTTTGCTCAAAGTGACGGGCATCCCCTTGGCCGAAGCACAGGCAGCCGCAAGCCGGGGCGAGGACTACCGGGAATATCAACGCACGACCAATGCGTTCATCCCATGGTTCCCCAAGGACTAACCTGTGGTAGTACGAGCCTTGGGAATGTCGTCGGGTCATTCTTTCTACAAAGAGCACAGATAACGAATCCTTGACCAGGCTGAGGCGTACGAACGGGACCCGCTACTTGGTCGGTGGGGTGAGAACCTTGCGGAAAGTGAGCGACAGGCGGCGGCCACGTGGTATCTTGCTCGGATTTTTCTTGCCGGGTTTCGTAGGGCCAGGTTCCTTTTGCCTTTGGGGGATTTCGTGCGTCCAGTCGTATCGCGCAGCACCGGTCAGGACCGCCACGCTACGTTGCTCAAGCCGTTGAACGTGCTTCTGCTTATTTTTGTCCTTGCGGAATACCATCTCCCACGACTCCAGCAAGCTGATCGTGGCGATGTCCTCGTCGAAACTGCTACTATCAACATGCTTGCTGATGCCTTGCTTGCCTTTATATTCGTTGACAATCACTTGATTCGGGAGAACCCGTACAAGTCCTTTATCGAATAAGCGCTTCGCGAGACCGGCAGCCCACGCCGGCAACGGGCCAAGATACATTTCAGTCTCGACTTTACGGGCTTTGTAGTTGTACTGCCAGCCATAGTGCTGAACTCGTCTTTGCATCTCTTCGCTCCATTCGTGCAGATCGATCTCTTTGACGATGCGTAATTCTTCGTCTTCGCGGATGAAGTTGCGAACATACTTGAGGCCCGGAACTGGAATCGCGGGTGTAAGCGGCACCTTTGTAGTAGCGATCGGAGGGGAGGGCACCCTTCCTGCTGCGACAACGACATGCCGTCGGAACGATTCTACATCGAGCACGTCTTCAATGACACTGTCTGGTGGCAGCATGATCGTCACGGGACTGTCAATCTCGATCTTTCTTTCTGGCTTCTTTTTTATCTTCATCGAACCGTCAAAGGGCACTCGACTGTCTTTCTTGATCCTGAGTGATCGGCTCATACAGGGCCAAGCCAAGTCCTTCGCAAGCGTCTCTGCCATTCGCCTGATCTGTTCATCATTGAAGTCCGCTCGATACCACTTGCCCCGTGCATGCTCCGGTTGGCGTGCAACATTCTTCTCGCCCCAAAACACGGCGAAACCATCCGTATCTGGTTCCCAACGCGGTTCGCCATCATAGGACGGCCAGGGAATCTCTCGATCCAAGCGCGTGCGCAAGGCTCGAACGGCGATATAAGGGCGCAGTCCTTTGCAACGAAACTGCGAGTCCAGCTTCCGGTAGCCGCGATAGAGACCACATAGCGTCGCCGCCGACCACCACACCGCTGGCGGCACGGCCCACAGCAGGTCTTCGTACCATGTCTTGAATTTGATTGGCTCGGGCCGAGCCAATACCAGTTGAATGGCTACCCCAACGGGGTTGGTTTGCCAATTGTCGAGGTGGATCGTGGATTCGGCCCGCAGGATGCTCTGTGTAGCTTCGCGCCATTCGACAGTCTTCTCTGGCGGACAGCCAAGTAGTTCCGCAGCTTGAGCGATTTGCGTAGCAAGTTCGCGTGGCGGAGCACCACCATCGAGCGACCGTACACGGAAAACATCCAAGGCCGCGAGCCAAAAGCAGTCATGCTGATCCCTTGGTTTCGCATCGCTTTGTCGAACCCAGGGCAAGAATCGCCACCAACTGGCCTCGACTTTGCTGGCCAACTGCATCAACTGCTCAGAACCAGAATTTGAATTTTGACAATTGGCAAGGCCTTTAACCAACAGGTCTAACCACGGTTGAATCTTCGGCACCGCCCAAGCCGCCATGCTCATTGCCCCACGTAGCGGGTCCACTTCACGCGGGATGATAAGCGTTGAAGGCTCATCGGGAGGTGGCGGTGCTGTGATCGTCTCTTCATCGGCACCGACAGTGACTACGCCCGGCAGTTCCACATTGGAGACGCTTCCAGCCATGCCGGTCAAACGGAAGCATTCTTCTTCAGTGCGGACTGCAAGTTCGCTGATTGCGAAACTCGGGAGTGCACCGGGCCAATACAAAGCCGTATCGGTCCAGGCAATGGCGGTCAGATGCAGTTTCTTCGTCCACTGTCCGTCCCTAAGGATAAACACCTCAAGCCCAGGCAGTTTTGTTGCATCTAGCTTGATACTGATTGGAATAGGGTGCTTCGACCTCACCGCATCCTGTTCTTTAGCGTAGGCTCCAATGCCAAGGAAGAAACCAGTGGCCGACGATGGACGAAGCCAGTCGTCTTCCAGCGCTTCCAACAGTCTGCGATGGTCCGTAAGGGTCAACCCGAGCCAAGGAGATGTGTACGCATCGGCTATTTCCGCATCTTGGGGGATGTTGGTGTGCCCTTTGGATCCCATCGGAAGCACCATCTGTTTTGCAGTAGGCGTCACGAGCGCTCCAGAATGTCCGGTCCCGGCAATGACTGTTCAGCTTCTCTTGAGAGGGCATTTGGACCGTGTACCAAGAACAGAGTATTTCTTGCACGGGCGCACATCATGTACATTGCCCGACGCTCCACGTCGTTCCTACAAGGAATGAAGCGCTCAATCTCCAGGATGAACACGGTGTCAAACTCCTGCCCTTTGACTGACTTCTTGTTGAGTGCCGTCACGCCGTCTTTCAGGGAATTGATTTTGTCTTCGTTCTTCCGCTCGTTCATGTAGATATCAATGCGCTTCCCAGGCAGCAACTCTCTAAGCTGGCGGTAAATGGCCTTGGCGGAGTCATTCTTGTCCGCGATAATTCCGATGTTTCCACCTTGTGTCTTGTACCTATTAGATAAGAATTTAGCTGTGGATTTCGTAGTCGAAAAACCAACAAGTCGCGGGACCTCTCCGGTCGACGAACGCTCACATTGTGCTGCTGGAAGCCTGCCACTGTGGAAGTGCTCGGCCAACCTCGCCACCTCTGGCGAATTCCGATGATTCTTTTTTAGGATAATCGGATCATCCAACCCGGCAACTTTTTTGATCTGTTCCAAGGTCGTGCGTTCGCCGCTGAGCGCTTGATCCTCATCTGCAAATACAGTCATCGTCTCGGAAACGTATTGTGATACATATTGATAGAATCCTTCAGGTAAGTCCTGTCCTTCATCCACAACTAAGTGCTTTCTATTGGGGCTGGCACCAATCTTGTCTAGGGCGATGAATATGTCCGTCCACAAATACTTGTAAGAATCACGCGGCTCTTTAGGAATGGACTCTCTTGTCCGATCATAGAAGTCTTTCGAGACAAAACGATGGAATGTCGATGCTTCAGTACCCTCGCCCAGTAATGCCAGCAATCTTCGAAGCATGCGGTTGTAGGTAACGACCGACGCCGATCCCATGGCTTCTTTTACCATTTGAGCTCGTTGTATCGCCAAAACGGTCTTACCGGAACCAGGTGGTCCGACCACAAAAAGGGATTGATCAAGAGGGTGTTCAAGTACATTGAGTTGCTCCTCCTCTCTCGCAAGTTCTTCGTAAGTTGGAAGCCGCACGTCTAACCCCCGCCAAGTTGGAGGGTGCGCTGCTCTTGGCGGTGGAACAAGGCGTATCGGAGCTTGCGGTCCATTTCGCCGCCCCATCTCTCGATCTTTATCGTGCCAATATCGTCTTCGCGTAATTTAAAGCTGGTTGCGACCAGAGCATCTCGAAATGCCGGATATTGCCTGTTCGCATCAAGACTCTTCGAGTTGGTGTAGAGAACTGTAACTGGCCCTCGCCCAATTTTCTTAAGCAGCTTGCACAGATCGACAACAAGTGCCTCCGCATTCAAGGTGGGGCTGGCTAGAAGATAAGACACGATGACAATCACCGGTCGCCATACGGGTTTGGATTTCCAGTTCCGTGTGACGGAACCAACATCGCTTGCCCACTGACAGACGATCGTGGGCACCTCGTCAAACGATTGTTCTGCGGCGGATGCCAACCGTTCGCCGAAAGCACGCATCGTTTGTGAACAATCTACGCCGATATAGTCGAATTGAGACTCTCGGCCAAGCACCGCGGCTAAAGCCAATCCCCCAGTAAACGGACCACATCCAAGGTCCATCACGATTGGTGCATTTGGGCATCCATCTTTGAAGAGCATTTTGAACGCCGCGAAGAGCTCTTCTAGATGACCCTTTTGATTGAAGTAGGCGTAGAGCAGAACGCGGTCCTCTGGAGACAGATCGTTCCAAGGCGAGTCGAAGTCCGCCTGCCCCCACCCAACGACCTGATCTTTAGCAACATTAGGAGCAATGCCGAGAACGGTTTTCCCCACCGAGCGAGGGTCTTTTTGCACCCGCTTGACAATTTCAATCTCTCGAAGTTGTGTCAACCACTGTGGCAACTCGACGATCACGTTATTGAACAGATGGCCACGCCAGGCTCTATGAACATGATTCTACCCAGACACGGACCAGCAGTTCTATCCCCCTTCTTGAAATACCAAGCTTAGTCGCCTTCGGGCTCGGTGCTTCCGTGTTGGTGGGTCACTTCATCTTCTTCGAAGAGTTCAGCCATTTCCTGGGCAATCATGTCATCGTCGTGAGGAACCGAGACCACGTGGATTTCCTTCTTGGCTTTGGTCTCGTCCTTGTCGGGAGCCGGTTGGAGGACAGGGGGATCGGAGTCGTCCATGAGAGTTATTCAAAGACCTCCAGATAAGACTGTTCGGTGAATGAATGCTGGCAATGCTCGCAGGTCACGAAATAGAGTGATTCCCTCACGGACATCACGATGCGAAATTCGAGCGTCACGCCACGATGGCTGCACAAGGGACAGGCAATGTCTTTGAGCCAATATTGCACGTCGGGTTGGATGCGGAGATAAAACTCCATGTCCGTATAGACCGGAAAGTTGTAGTAACAGTCCAGGCAGATCCCCTTCCATTCCCCGTCTTCCTTCATGGAACGGCTGTCGATGGCGAACCGGCTCTTCTTGCACACGGCACATTTTGCTTGGGTGAGTCGTTCCTGTACGTATTGGACGTCGAGGCTGGACATCGTCACTGGCTCTCCGGATGAAGGAGCGTAAATGGTTGTTTCAACAGTATAGAAGCCGTAGGGGGTACGCGCAACCGCCGAGGGAGTGAAGGCGTGCCCGACTTCGTTGACAGAACCAGAGCCTGCCTCCACGATAAGCGGTCATTGGCATGAAATGGTACCCTCTGTCATTGATACGAAAATGAATGCCCGGTTCCCTCTGTTGGAGCGGCGTCATTCATTCGGGACGGCACGGGGGCCGTCCCCTACGGGCTGGGGAGAGCCCGTATTATTTGTAGGGGCAGGCCCCTGGCCTGCCCTCCACCCCGCTGTCCGCCAATGCACCCTTTTCATCCCTTGAAGTGCAGGAGGTGGGCCTGCGAGAGATTCTGGACGAAGTAAAGGATCTCGTCGTTGCATGGAGGAACGTGATGCCGGAACTTCCCGAAGCCGAGGTGGTTCGACGACAATTACACGCAGCCGTGGTTGGGGCCACGATCAATCACATTTGGGTCGGGCGGGAAGACATCATCCGGCAAGGCGTCGAGTCGCTCTCCTGGTATTCCGGCTCTCGCGTCACGGAGGTGCAGCGGCATGGGAAGAGCGTCGTCCTGGTCTGCGAGCGAGGCGCCGAAAAACGGGTGGTGGTGGTGGAACTCGGAATGACGGGCCTGTTGCTCTTCGCGCGTAAAGCGATCCCGAGCGCAAAACACGTGCATGTGATGGTGAGCCTGGCGAACGGGCCGCAACCGAAGTTGTGGTATTGGAACGCTCGTCGATTCGGCAGGTTGTATCTCCTGGACCAGAAAGGTTGGAAGGCCTATCGCCAACGTCGCTTCGGCAGCGACCCGTTCACGATGACCTGTGACGAGTTTGTGGACCTGATCAAATCCTGCCGTGGCCGGATCAAGGCCGTGCTGTTGAATCAACGTCGGATCGCCGGCATCGGGAACATCTACGCCAATGAGGTGTTGTTTCGAGCGGGTATTCATCCGTACGCTTGCGGGTGTCGATTGTCGAAGAAAAGAATCCGTGCGTTGTTTGAAACCCTGCAACGCGTGCTGGAAGAAGCGATTCTCAGGGGCGGCTCGTCGATTCGCAGCTTTGTTGCGCCGGATGGGAAACCGGGACAATTTCAGTGCCGGCACTTGGTGTATCAGAAGACAGGCGCACTGTGTCCGACCGGGTGTGGAAACAGGATTCGAACTCTCATGGATGAACGCTCGTCGTTTGTCTGTTCAACCTGTCAGAAGCGGTAAGCGAACGGTATCCCCTGTGAGATTCCGGCGGCACTGCTTGTCACACATCTTTTTCTTGTCGGCCCGTGGACCCTTTGCTAGAATACGCAAACGCAACTTGTGTCTTCCTTGGACCAAAACGCTTTCGTGAAAAAAGTCACACTTCGTGAAGGGGTCGATCTTCCCAACCTGTTTGGCCCGAGAGACTTGCACCTCCGGTTGATTGAAGACGGCCTGCACGTACGCGTGTCCGCCCGCGGCAATGAGGTGACCCTGGAAGGGCCGTCCGAAGCCGTCGGACGGGCCGAAGGGCTGCTGCGTGAATTGGCCGAACGCACGATCGGCCGGCGCCAGCTACGATCGGAAGATGTGACCCGTGCGCTCAAGGCTGCCGAATCCGACCAACCCGAAACGTCGTCCTTCCTGGATACGGCTCACATTCTCACGCCCAAGGGGTGGGTCGTTCCAAAGACTCCCTCGCAGCAGGTGTATCTCCAAGCCATCCAGCAGCATGACCTGGTGATCGGGATCGGGCCGGCCGGAACGGGTAAAACGTATATGGCCATGGCCATGGCGCTGGCGGCACTCACGAAAAAGGAAGTGCAACGGATTGTCCTGGCGCGCCCGGCCGTGGAGGCCGGTGAGCGATTGGGCTTTCTTCCGGGTGACATGTTTGCCAAGGTGCACCCGTACCTGCGTCCTTTGTATGATGCCTTGTATGCCATGATGGATATGGAGCGAGCGAATCGTTTGATCGAGCGCGGCGATATCGAAATGGCGCCCTTGGCGTTCATGCGGGGCCGTACCCTCAACGATGCCTTTGTCATTCTGGATGAGGCCCAGAATGCCACCGCGGAACAGATGAAAATGTTCCTCACGCGGCTGGGCTTCAATTCCAAAGCCGTGGTGACGGGAGATATTACGCAAGTCGATTTGCCGCCCGACCGCCCCTCGGGCTTGATTCAGATTTCTGAAATCCTGCGAAACGTGGACGGTATCAAATTCGTGTATTTCCACGACCGCGACGTGGTCCGGCATCGATTGGTGCAGGAGATCATCAAGGCCTACAACCAGCATGGAAACGGAACGGGTGCGGCGACGGCAAAAACCGACGAATGAACGGACTTCCCGCCATGAACCCGGACAAACCGTCGGAGGTTCCCATCTTTTCCCCGTAGCGATTCGTGTGTGTCAGCATTCAGTGCCGCTTGAAAAGCGTATCGGTTCGTGAAGCGGCATTACGCCGCGTCACCAGGAAACTCTTGCGGCTTCTTGACGAGGCCGGAGCCGAAGTCTGTGTCGCGTTAGTCGGCGATACCAGGATGCGACGGCTGAACCGGACGTATCGGAACAAAGATCGAACCACGGACGTCCTGGCGTTTGCATATCGGGAAGTCAAATCCGGTGTTGCGCCCCTGCTTGGGGACGTGGTGATTTCTATTCCCGTGGCCAGGCGCCAGGCCAAAGCATGCAGCCATTCCCTGGACGAAGAAGTCCTGCGATTACTGATTCACGGCGTCCTGCACTTGGCCGGGTATGACCATGAGCGGAGCAGGCAGCAGGCTCGGCGCATGCAACGCAAAGAAACGGAGCTTTTTGAAACTCTCACCCCATTGCCTGCATTGGTGGTTGAAGCCTGCTCCCTCGCCCCTTGAGGGAGAGGGTCGGGGTGGGTACAAACCGGGGACATGGTTTACACTGGTACACTGCACGGCAAAGGAGGGCCTGCCTATGCCGTGGACGGAGTGGAAGATCATGGATCAACGGGAACAGTTTGTGCGCGATTATCTGACGGGCGACTATCCGAAGGGGGCCTTGTGTGCAGCGTAGGGTATCAGTCGGCCGACGGGCGACAAGTGGCTGGCGCGGTATCACGCGCAGGGGGGGCGGGGTTAGCGGACTTAGCACGGCGGCCCCACACGCAGCCGCACCGGACCCCGGACGCGGTGGTAGCGGCGATTCTTCGGATGAAACACCGGCATCCGAGTTTTGGCCCGAAGAAGATTCGGGATCGGTTACGGGCGGTGGGGCCGGACGAGGCATGGCCGGTGGACAGCACGGTGGGGGTGATTTTGAAGTGGGCGGGGTTGGTGCGGCCGCGGCGAGTGCGGCGGCGGGTTCCGGGCGATCCGCATCGGCTGAGTCACGGGACGGCGGCGGCATCGCTGTGGAGTGCGGACTTCAAGGGCGACTTTCGGGTGGGCACGGGGGCGCGGTGTTATCCGCTGACGGTTATGGATCAGGCCAGCCGGTATCTGTTGCGGTGCCAGGGTCTGGCCCAGCCCACGACGGCGGTGGTGCAGCCGTGGTTTACGTGGCTGTTTCACGAGTATGGGCTGCCCACGGCGACCCGGACCGACAACGGGCCGCCATTTGCGTCCACGGCGCTCGGGGGCTTGAGTCGGTTAGCCGCGTGGTGGGTGCGGTTAGGCATTCGTCCCGAACGGATTCGGCCCGGCACCCCGAGCGAGAATGGCGGCCATGAGCGGATGCATCGGGCGTTGAAAGCGGCAGTGGGGCCCCGGCCGCGAGCTTGGCTGCGCAGCAACGGCGGTTTGCGGCGTTTGTGGAGGAGTATATTGTGGAGGAGTATAATTGGGCGCGCTCGCATGAAGCGCTGGGGCGTCAGACGCTTGGCCGTGTGTATGAGCCTTCGCCCCGGCCGTATCCAGCGAAGCTGCCCCCGATTGAGTATGCGCCGGGGACCG
>JAPPLK010000097.1:0-5150 GCA_028819435.1 Nitrospira sp. | reverse complement strand
TCGCCCCGGCCGTATCCAGCGAAGCTGCCCCCGATTGAGTATGCGCCGGGGACCGTGGTGCGGCAGGTGCGGCACAATGGCGAAATTTGTTGGCGTGGGCACCTGCTGTATGTCTCGGAAGTCTTGGCACAGGAGCCGGTGGGCTTCACGCCGATTGGAGAGCGCACCTGGGCGCTCCATTATAGTTTTCACCGGCTGGGGACCTTGGATGACCGGACGCTGACGATCACCCCCGTCCGGCAGTGGCATCAAGCGGAAACCCCGCAGGCGATGTAAACCATGTGTCCGGTTTATTTTGTAAACCATGTCCGGCTTGCACAGTGAGGGGGGGATAAGAGAAAGACCTGGATCCCCGCTAAAAACTGCGGGGATGACAGGAAAGGTTCCGTGAAGAGGAAACTGAGTCGTGTATTTCGTCAACAAATGAGTGAATACAAACAGGGATCACGAAACTCATGGGCTGGATTGATCGACTGAAAGAAGGGTTGGGGAAGACGCGAAAGGGCGTCCAGCGCTCGTTAATGCAATTGATGGGGCGCGGTCTTGACCCCGAGGTGTTGGAGGAAGTCGAAGCCTCGTTGTTGGGAGCGGACGTCGGTGTTCGAACGACGGACAGGTTGGTCGAGCGGCTTCGGGAAACGGCAGGCGGAGATCCCCGGGAATCCATTCAGGAATTGCAAAGCGCGATGGCGGACATTTTGGCATCCGTGGAATCGAAGCCGATGGAGGAACTCATCCGCACGGGGCCCAAACCCTTCGTGATTTTGGCGGTGGGCGTGAACGGCGTGGGGAAGACCACGAGCATGGCGAAACTGGCTGGCCGGCTGCGCAAGCAGGGGTTGACCCCGCTGCTCGTGGCGGCGGATACCTTCCGGGCCGCGGCTATCGAACAGTTGGAAGTGTGGGGTCAGCGAATCGGGGCCGACGTGATCAAGCACCGGCAAGGAGCGGACCCGTCGGCCGTGGTGTTTGACGGGCTTGCGGCCGCGAAGGCCAGGGGCGTGGACGTCATGCTGATCGACACGGCCGGCCGGTTGCATACGAAAGTCAATTTGATGGACGAACTCAAAAAAATGAAACGGGTGCTTGATCGTGAATATCCTGGAGCCCCGCATGAAGTGTTGCTGACGCTTGACGGCACCATCGGTCAGAATGCCCTGACCCAGGCCAAACAATTTCACGAAGCCATTGGCGTCACCGGCTTGGTACTCACGAAGCTGGACGGGACGGCCAAGGGCGGGGTCGTGGTGGCAATTGCCGAAGAATTGACCATTCCGGTTCGTTTGATCGGCATCGGCGAACAGGAAGAAGACTTGCAGGATTTTCATGCTCAAGCCTTTGCCGAGGCCCTCCTGGAGGTTCACCCTTCATGAGGCTGGGCCTGAAGATTACAGGCGCGTGGGGCATCAGTCTGCTCATGAGCCTGCCCGTACAGGCCGCGGGCGTCACCGTTCGGCATCACGATTTGCAGGTCGAACTCCGACCCGGGACACACACGATCATAGCCCGCGATACGCTTCGATTAACCGGTCATTCGGCGACAGGGCAGGTCCTTCACGTGCAATTGAACCCGGATTTGGAAATCGAAGAAATTGTCTTGTCGAACGGCCTCTTACCGTTTTGGGAAGAGGACCTGCCCGCAGCCAACAATAAACAGGATGCCCCCGGATGGACGCGCACCATTGACGTTTATCTCCCTGAGCCGTCTTCCACGTCCGCTGAAACCAGCGTGCACGTCGCGTATCGTGGTCCTATCCAGGATGCGCCCACGGCATCGCCGGGCCTGCGGTTCGTGCGGCCGGACAGGACCCTGGGATACATCGGTGAAGAGGGCGTCTATTTGACCTCGGAAACCTCCTGGTATCCTCACGTGCGCGGGTCGCTCGCAACGTTTCGCGTGACAACGACCGTGCCGGCTGGCTGGAGAGCGGTCACGCATGGGCAGGAAGTGTCGTTTACGAAGGGCGAGACTACGGCAACGTCCGAATGGGACGTGCGCGCCCGGACCGAAGCCCTGACCTTGGCGGCGAATCGGTTCGTGAAACGGGCGTCTGAATGGGATGGAATCGAAATCGCGGCGTACGTCTTTCCCGAGGACGCGCGTATCGCGGATCAGTACGTGGATGCCACAACGCGCTATCTCGAGTGGTACACGAAACTACTGGGCCCGTATCCCTTTCCCAAGTTCGCGGTTGTGGAAAATTTCTTTCCCAGCGGTATTGGCCTGCCGTCCTTCACGTTGTTGGGCAGCCGAGTGATGAAGCGAGGCTATACCCAACCCTATTCCTTGGGGCATGAAATCGTGCATTCCTGGTTGGGGAACTCGGTGCACAATCATTTCGAAACGGGCAATTGGGTGGAGGGACTGACCACCTACCTCGCCAACTATTATTACGACGAACGAATGGAGGGTGAAGACAAGGGGCGTGCGCATCGCAAACGGATGATCATGGAATACAACTTGTACGTGCAGCCGGCCGACGACTATCCGGTGGTGAACTTTCATCATAAAGAGAACCGCGTGGATAATGCAATCGGATACCAGAAGACCGCCATGGTGTTTCACATGTTGCGGCACGAACTCGGGGATCCGGCCTTTTTCGAGGCGATTCGTGAATTGATAGCCGGTTATTCGGGCGAATACGCCGATTGGCCTCAGGTCCGGCAAGTCTTTGAAGACACGTCCGGAAAGGAGTTGTCATGGTTCTTCAAGCAATGGCTGCACGGTAAAGGGACGCCGCATCTCCGGGTTGCTCAAGCGCGCGTCGAACGCGATGCCCGCACGGGCTACTGGGTTTTTCTGACGGTGGCGCAAAACGGGAGGGCCTATCGATTACGTGTTCCCGTGGTGGTGCAGTTGGAACAAGAGGAAGAGTATCGCACCTTCGTGGACGTCCGGGAACACGAACAAACCATGGCCTTGTGGGTTCCGGTGCGGCCCCTGGGGGTGCGACTCGATCCGGGGTTTGAGACCTTTCGTGGATTGGATCGCCAAGCCATGAGCCCGATGCTGAATGGATGGGTGACGGACGTCCGTCGAGCCGTACTGGTGGCTTCGACCACGCCGGAACTTGAGCAACAAGGCTTGAAGCCGGCGCTTGACCGGGTCCGCTCGCAGAACGACGACACGGTGTGGCTGGATGAATGGACCGCCAGGATCGGGCCACAGTCGGTCTTGGCCCTGGGCCATCCCCGAACCAATCCATGGGCCGGCAAGATCATCGGGTGGTGCGGACCACGGGTCCGGCTGCAAGAACAAGGCATGACGATTCAAGGAACTTCATACTCGGGAGACCTTACGGCCGTGCTGGTCACTTGCGCCAATCCCGACTATCCCGGACACGTGGGCACGGTCTTCTTCGGCTTCTCCCCAAAAGCCATTCACGGGCTTTCCCGGTTGTTGTTTTTTTATGGATGGGATAGTTATCTTGTGTTTGAAAACAGAAAGGTCACGGCCCGCGGCTCGTTCGATCCACCAATGCCTGACCTGACCGTCGCGTTCCATGACCATGAATTTAAATGAACGGGTAGGGAGACCAGCTCCCCTCCTTTGTAAGGAGGGGTGAAGGGGAGGTAGAGCTGGCGCCGGAATGGGCAGGCCGCGGGTGGCGGACCGTGCCGGTGCCCTTTGCGTCTGCGACTCTACCCCTCCTAGCCTCCCCTTACAAAGGGGAGGGAGAAGCATACGAAGGACCGCATCTTATGTGTCCTGAGGACACTATGCCGAATCAACCGATGAACACAATCAGGGCTTGGCAGGTTATGGGCGTGGTGGCGCTGTCCGGTCTGCTCCTGGCCGCCGGGATACCAGCCCGTGCCGATGACCCTTCAGGCTTCGACAAAGCCGAAAAGCACTTGCGCAACGTCCGACAACTCACCACGGGCGGCAAAAATGCCGAAGCCTATTTTTCCTTTGACGGCTCGCGCTTGATTTTTCAGTCCACCAAAGATCCGGCCAGTCAAACGCTCGGGGATTGCTATCAGATGTACGTCATGGATTTGGACGGTGAAAACGTTCACCGGGTGAGTACGGGATACGGCGCCGCAACCTGCGGGTACTTTTTCCCCGGCGGCCGGCGGGTCCTGTATTCCTCGACGCATATGGCCGGATTGCAATGTCCGCCCAAGCCCAAGCGGGGCCCCAAATATCGATGGACACTGGATGATTATGAAATCTATTCCGTGCGCTTGGATGGCCGCGAACTCCATCGTCTCACGTTTTCGCCGGGATACGACGCCGAAGCCACCGTCTCGCCGAACGGGAAAAAAATCGTGTTCACGTCGGTGAGGGACGGCGATATCGACCTGTATTCGATGAACATCGACGGAACCGGCCTCAAGCGGCTCACCGACGACGTGGGCTACGACGGCGGGGCGTTCTACTCCCCGGACAGCAAGCGGATCGTGTACCGGGCGCAGCATCCTGGCACGCCGGAGGAACGCGCAGCCTACCAGGAATTACTGGGCCGGAACCTGATGGAGTCGAGCAATCTCCAACTGTTCGTGATGAACGCCGACGGGTCAGGCAAACTGCAGGTGACCAAAAACGGCGCCTCCAACTTCGCGCCGTTTTTCCATCCCGACGGTCGCCGGATCATGTTCACGTCGAGCGGGCGTCCGGCCGCAGAGATAAAGGGCCGGCCATCGTTTCACCTGCACATGGTCAACGACGACGGCACGGGCTTGGAACAAATCACCTTTGAAGGCCACTTCAACAGTTTTCCCATGTTCTCCCCCGACGGCAACCTGCTGGTGTGGATCTCCGACCGCAACGCCAACGAGCCGGACGAATACAACGTATTCCTCGCCGACTGGGTGCCTTGACGCCAGCCTTTCCGTTCTGGCGCTCTCGTTGTCTCCCTTATGTCATCCTCGATGCTCGATTACAAATGTTGGGGACAGGCTATTTTTATCGAGGATCCAATGTCTTTGCTTTTTGTAGTTGTAGCCGCGCCGGACCCCGGGTCAAGGCCCGGGACATGCCTTATCGTTCCTCTCTTGGCTCTCGAAGGAAAAAATTTGCTTCCTGTCCTTCCAGCCGCTTGCCACCGCAGATTTTATCATCAATTTATAGTTTATCGGTGACAACATACCTAATATCACTACTGTCCGGTTAATTATGGAATAAATTCAATTGGTTAGAAAGCCTC
>JAPPLK010000044.1 GCA_028819435.1 Nitrospira sp. | reverse complement strand
CAAGGCGTCCCGGAGCGAAACCCGAAGCTTATCATCGAGATAGGTGAGGGTTGAGTGAGGACACAACGCAGCCATGCGCCCGATAGTGCAATAAATCAGAGGTTCCATCATTGAATCTCGATCGCACCGCCCAGCAAGTCGATGTCTGCGTCTTTCAGTTCCATCTTGTTTCCGACGTGCCAATGTTCCGCCGTGACTTCGGACACGGTCCCGCCCGGCAAGTAAAACTTGGCCTGCGGGACCTGGATGCCGTTTTCCTCGTTCCTTTTGACGAGGAACACCACGCCTTTGAGCGTATTGTCAATCACCGTCACCGATGCGGGCTCGGCCCGGAGTTCGAAGCGGTCCTGGTCATTGGACGCCCATTCGTTGCGTTCCAGCTTGGCAACCTGTGATCCGGCAGGATTATAGAGGGCCATGCTCAGGAGGATGCTCCCGTCTTCAGCCTTCTGTTCCACCTTGATCAGGTCCTGATCCTGCGCCACAAAAATGCCGTTCGTATTGCGAAGCTGATTTGAACCGATTGAAATATCCATGGTGTCCTTTATTTGCGGTCCGTCGTTTAGTACGGCGGAGGATTGATCCCGGCCGGAGGCTCCGTTTTACCCTGCTGGCAGAGACGAAGATACCGACTTGAAAAGCCGGGGTCAACCAACTGACGCGGTTACTGCCGGCCCATTCATGTGATTGTCTCATAGCCCTGCGAGACCCTTGTCACGCCAACGAACGTTTTAAGGGAGAGGCCAAGGGAGAAGGCAAGCAAAACGGATGACGCTGTGCGGACAAGACACGGTCGGCGATTCATGGCGACGGCAATGGAATCCGGTTGTCGTTGATGAACAGGTGAAAATTTTTCACGTAGATCGTGATGGACTCTCCCGCGTGTTGCCGAAAACCGAATGAAGTTCGTGCCATCAGAGACTCTCCTTTGACCATCATATGTACGATGGAATCATTGCCGAGGTTTTCAACCAAGTCGATGGTTCCGGTGATCGCAACGTGTCCCGGCCCTTGAGGTCCAAATGTGACGTCTTCAGGACGGACCCCCAAGGTCGCCGTTCCAGTGTCTGCGCCGATTAGTTCGTGAGCCTGAAACGGAAATCCGAACGTCAAGTCTCCCACGAGGAATTCGAGTTGCCGTTGATCGAGACGATAAGAGCCCTCGAACAAATTCATCGGAGGGTTGCCGATGAACCCGGCGACAAAGGGATTAGCGGGCTCATGATAAATCTGCTCGGGCCGTCCGATCTGCTGAATTTTCCCGTGATTCATAACGACAATGGCGTGCCCCAGCGTCATGGCTTCGCTTTGATCGTGCGTCACGTAGACCATCGTGGTGCCCAGGCGTTGGTGCAATTTCTTCAATTCTACGCGCATCGACGCCCGAAGCCGGGCATCCAGGTTTGACAGTGGTTCGTCGAAAAGAAACAATTTGGGTTTCCGGACAATGGCTCGACCCATGGCCACGCGTTGTTGTTGCCCGCCCGAGAGCTCCTTCGGCTTCCGGTCAAGCAGGTCGTGAATTTCCAATAACGCAGCGGTTTCAGCGATACGTGCTTCGATCACGGGTTTGGGTTCCCGCCGCATTTTCAACCCGAAAGCCAAGTTTTCCCTGACCGTCAAGTGTGGGTAGAGGGCATAGTGTTGAAAGACCATGGCGACGTCGCGATCCGGAGGGGGGACGTCGTCCACGCATTGTCCTCCGAAGGACACCGAGCCTCGGGTTTGCGGTTCAAGGCCGGCGATTATGCGCAGCAACGTGGATTTGCCGCATCCCGACGGACCCAGCAACACAATGAATTTGCCATCGTCGACTTCGAACGACACGTCATGCAGAACCCGGGTCCGGCCGAACGTTTTCTCGATGTGTTGCAGTTCCAGTCCGGCCATGCCCTATCCTACCTTACTTCTTCACCGCACCGGACGATAGGCCGTCGATGATCCCGCGTTGAAACAGGAGCACGAGGATGATCAACGGCAGTGTGGCGATCACGGAGGCCGCGGCGATTTCTCCCCACGGCATGATAAATTCTCCCTGAAACAGGGCAATGCCGACCGGCAGGGTTTGGCGTTCGGGATTCGTGAGAATCAGCAAGGCGAAGAAAAATTCGTTCCACGCGTAGATAAACGTGAGGATGGCCGCGGTAAACAGCCCGGGTGCCGCGAGGGGGAGCATGATTTTGTACAACGCCTGCCACGTTGTGCAGCCGTCGATGCGTGCGGCTTCTTCCAACTCGACCGGCAGTTCGTGAAAGAACGTGGTCAAAATCCATACGGCCAGGGGCAGGGTCAGCGAGACGTAGGGCAGGACCAGTCCCCAATGGGTATTCAACCCACCGAGACGTTCCAGGATTTGCCAGACCGGTCCGGCAATGACGATAGGTGGAAACATTGCGACACAGAGCAGCCCGCCCAGGATCCACGTTTTTCCCGGCAACCGCAGTCGTGCCAAGGCATAGGCGGCCGGAGTCGCGACGACCAGCGCAATGACGGTCGTGCCTCCGGCAACGGTGACACTGTTTCTCACGTAGTGCAACAATCGATGCTCGAAGAGTGCCGAGGCATAAAACACGAGACTGCCGTCCGGCCACCAGGTTGGAGGGATCGCTTCCACTTGGATTTGCGACTTGAACGAAGTCAGGACAAACCAGAGAAAAGGACACAGGCTGCCAAGCACGGCCAGGAGAATCCCGCCAAGCAAGACCGGACGATGTATCATGCCGGCTCCCGTTGCAGGACTTTGGATCCAACGGTACGGACGTAGAACAGGGAGAGAATCGCCATCGCGACAAAGACCGTAACCGAGATCGTGGTCCCATAGCCCACGCGTCCCTCGGTGAAGAGGGTCTTATAGCCGTAAAATTGAATCACTTGCGTGGCGTCACCGGGGCCACCTTGCGTCATGACGAAGACGAGGTCAAAGACCCGAAACGCATCAATGGTCCGAAACAGGAGAGCGGTGAGCAGCGCAGGTTTCAGAAGGGGGAGGGTGACGTGCCGGAAACGTTGCCATGCCGTGGCTCCATCGACGCGCGCCGCGTCATAGGTCTCCTCCGGGATAACTTGCAAGCCCGCCAGGACAAGGAGTCCGGTAAACGACGACGTTTTCCAGACGTCGGCCAGGACGACCGCGCCGAAGGCCGTCCACGGGTCGGCCAGCCACGGGACGTAGGCGTTTACCCGGTCGCCGAAGAGGATTGCGTTGATTGCGCCGTATTGATCGTTCAACAGAAACCGCCACATCTGTGAAGCCACCACCGTGGGAATCGCCCATGGAATCAGCACGGCCGCCCGGACCCATCCTCGCCCTCTAAAGCGTTCATGAACGACCAGTGCAATGCCCGTACCCATGAGCAGTTCCAGGGTGGTCGAGAGCAGGACGAAGCCCAGTGTGACGATGAACGCCTGGTGAGCGACGGGGTCATGCAACAGTTCCGCGTAATGGCCGAACCCAACGAAGGACCGTTCCGGACCGGGGAAGTCCGAGTACAGGCTCAGCAAGAACGAATCCATGGCCGGATAGAGGGAAAAGACGGCCACGAACGTCAAGGCCGGAAAGGCCATCAACCAGCCAGTGGCGTGCTCTTGGGTCGATTTCGTCACAAGTCACGGAGTAAGGCCAAAAACCGGTTGATCTTCCGATCGGCTTCTTGTGCCTCTTCTCTAATATCCGTCTCGGGAAAAGCCAACACGCGACTAAAATACCGTTGAAGAACGTGCGAAACAATGGGATAGACAGGCGTGCGGGGCCGCGGTTGGGCAGTTTGAAAAACCGAAAGCAGATCCTTGTATTGAGGATTGGCGTGGAGCACCTCCGGGTCGGCATACAGCGCAAGCCGAGAAGGAGCCAATGAAGCGTGGACCGCAAAATGTTTCTGCATCTCGGGACTGGCCATGAACTCGATAAAGGTCCATGCCTCAGCAGGATGTCGCGAATAGGCGCTGATCCCGTAGAGCCATCCGCCCAAGGCGGCCGTGCTTTTGCCTTCGGAAAAACGTGGAAGTGTCGTCACGCCGACCTTGCCCACGATCTTCGAATACTGCGGATCATTCGCCAATCCCCATGCATACGGCCAATTGCGGTGAAACACTGCGTTGCCTTGGAGAAACACGGCGAGGGATTCGGACTCCTGATAGGTCAGCGCGGCCGGGGTCGCCAGTCGTTGAATGATCTGCTCCCGGACAAATTGCACGGCTTGCAAGGATTCGGGTGCCGTCAAATTCGAGCGCCTGCCGTCGTCCGTCAGAAACGAGCCGTTGTGGCTGCCCACGAACTCCAGCATGTCGCATACCAGTCCTTCATACTGCTTGAACTGGCCGCTGTAGCCCCTGAGGAGCGGGTTGGTGGTTCGTTCTCCTTCCAGAATGGCCTGCGCTTGATGCACCAGTTCATGCCACGTGGAAGGGGGCGAAAACCCATATTTCTCCAAAAGAGCTTTGCGGTAATACAGCATGCCGCCGTCGATACGGGAAGGGACCCCATAGATATGGTGCCGATACATACCCGAGGCTATCGTGGCCGGCAGAAATTTCTCACGTTCGCTTGGCAGAAAGTAATCATCGAGCGGGAGTGCCCATCCCGCGGTGGCAAACTCCGCGGGCCAGATCACGTCCATAAAGAACAGGTCGAGTGACCCGTCGCGGTTCCGCAACTTCTGCGTCAGCAGATCGTGATAGGCCGTGGAGGAATGCGGTGCAATTTCCCGCTTGATATGGATATGCGGGTGGACCTGCTCAAACCGTTGAATGGCCTCATCCCAAACCCGGGGATGGTCCGCCTTCCACGTCACGAAATGAAGGGTGACCGGGGATGAAACGAGAGTAGGGGACGACCCCCGTGCCGTCCCGAAGTCCCGGCAGTGCGCGAAGGGGACGTTGGACAGGAGCGACGCTGCAAAAAGCCCGACTGCCCATGGCGAAAGGCGACGAAGCGGTGAGGATGACGCAATAGAGAAGACGGCGTGAAAGCCGTTCATGCAGAATCGAGAAAGGCTAAATCGAGAGAACCTGAATGTTTTTGTTTTCAAAACGTTTCAGCCCGCGATCTTCTGAAATCAAAAAGTCGACTCCATGTTCCAGGCAAACTGCAACAATCTGGGCGTCAAACACAACGTTGCCGGTTGCTTGTCCCTGGGAAATCACGTTATGCAAACAGGACCAGTACCTGTCCCCCGGAAGCAAAAGCCTTACGGACGGGCTTTGAAGTAACCCGTCCAACGCCACAAGAGCATTTTGCATCGTGGTGGGCGGTGTAAAGACACGGTGGTGCGTCACGACGCGAAGAAACTCGCCCAGGCAAAAAACAGGCAGTCCCCATGGCATTGTCCCCTCCGAAAGATTGTGAAGAAGTCGCCCGGCCTCCGCGTGCTTCGTCATTTCCTTCCGATGGGCGTGAACGAGGACGTTAGTGTCAAGAGCCCTCATTCCTTGTCGTCCATGACGTCATAGAGGGAAGTGCGATCGTCGGGATTCACTCCAGGAAGGAGTCGTCCTTTTTGAGTGGGCCAGCGAAGTTTGTACTTTGAGCGCCTCGGGCTCGGCCTATAAAGGAATTCCTTCAAGGCATCCTGGATGACTTGCGTGACGGTCGTCCCTTGCGACGTGGCCCGGATTTTTGCAGCCTGGTAAAGGCGATCATCAAGGTTGAGAGTCGTACGCATGCAGAAAAGCATACAGGCCAAGCAGAAATCTGTCAACAAACGACTGATTTTGGCGCCGAATAAGGTTGGCAAAGCATTGTCAGTTGCGGATAATATACAAAAATGGCGTTTGAAATTTAGAAAGATTCAACGTGATATATTGACGAACTTATGAACAGCACACTTCATCTGTATTCCCGGCTACTGTCTGTGCTTTGGTACGTGCCAATCGATCATTCAGACATGCGCCATTCTTGCAGCTAAGTCTCTGAACCGGTCGTTGACGCGCGACTTCGACCACGGTAATACTTGCTGATAAGTGACCAAATGTGCACGCCAAACAAGGGGAGGCAATGATTGTGTCCAAACTTCCTGATCCTTTCCAAGAAGCAATGAAGGGATCCGTCGCCCTCGACGACATGGCATCGAATTCCGCGGTTACTGAAAAGAATAGGGTCGTCGACGCTGGAGCGACGGCAACCGCTGTGATTGCCGAAAACACCACAAGCGGATCGAAGGATATATCGAAAACTGCTACGGTTGTTGCGAAAAAAATCTCCAATGCCATGCGGATGGCAACCAAGGTGGGAGTGGATGCGGCCGAAAAAGTCGCCCAATACATATATGCCATACGACTGCACCGCGCTACGTCTAAGGGTGAGGTGCGCGAGCAAGAAAGAATCCGGCGCTTGACTGAATTGCTCGGGAAAGTTGTGTTTATTGAGGAAGCCTGCGTCCAAGACGAAAAGATTCTGGATGAGGGATTGCCAGCACAACGCCAGATTACCCGAGAGCTTGCGGTCGGCAAGCTGAGAGAGATCGAGTTGGTTCTGCAGGATGCAGACGACATTGAGGCGATGGAAGTGGTTCAACGCGCCATCAGGGATCTGCAAGGCGATCTGAAGCCGAGGGATCGAAGTAACGCTTGGCGGGTCGCAGGTGATGGCTTTCGCCAAGCTGTGTCCGCAGTAGGCAGCAAGGCTGGGGAGTTCGTTGGAAGAGGCGCGTCCGGGGTGGCGGTTGGTTTCGGTGTTGCTCACGAAGCTCTGGGGCGCTTCTTCGAGCATCTGGATTGGAGCACCATCGACCCTGGCAAATACCTGTACGCCGGTACCAGGGGGATCAGCCGGGGCATGGAGGAGGCCCGACTCATATGGGAGTCCCTTCCAGAGCGTTTGCGTGCACTCGGTCCGGAGGAAGTGTCGAAGCGCCTTGATGGTTTTGATTGGAGCCATATCGTACCCCACGGTCAGGGCGGTGGTAACGAGGCGTCCAACGGGATATTTGAACTCGCCAGTCTGAATCGGAGCCGAGGCGCCGAGCGGATGACCACCGCCGAGGTGCAGGCCGCCCAACAGGTATTGTCGGAGCAGGCGTTTCAGGCCGTACTTCTCGAAACCGCGTCTCAGGTGTTCACAGGCGCCGTCGCGGGTGCCGCAGTCGGCTGCGTGCTCGCTTCCTTGGAACAGGGTCTCGAGTATCAGCGCGGCAACATCACCCGAGACGAGATGTTTCAACGCATTGGTAGGAGCGTTGCCTGGAACGCTGGCTTCGGTGCGGCCGTGTCGGGTGTAATGGCCATCGTTGCTTTGGCGTTTCCAGCTCTCATCCCCCTCGCCGCACCTCTCATGATACCACTCGCGGTCTTGGGATTCTGCGCGGTGGGTGGTAAGGTTATCCACCTTGGCAAGGAATGGCACGAGCTCTTGAAGGGCATCGATGCTCGTCTGCGTCTCGGCGTGGTTCCAGTGGCGCTTCCACCGACGCCCGAGCCTGCCGGTTTGGAATAGCCACCCGCGTTGAAGCAACTTATCGAGAACCGTCACCTCACGAACTAGTAGTTCGTTTCTGCCGAATATGTCGACCCAAAGCTGAAATGTCCCCTTGTGGTTGGTCTCTTAGGAGGCAGAGGGCGGGCAAACCAACAGGTGCCACGGATTGTATGTGTTCAGCAATTCGTTGACAGAATGAAAGACTGATCACACCAAAATTGTCATTCTGAGCCGAAGACGGAGAATCTCGTCGTTGCTACAACAAACGTCCGTAAAAGCAGATCCTTCGCGTTGCCCAGGATGACAACTGGCGTGCGTTCTTGCGAATGGGGCCTCCTCAACCCATCAACTGAAAGTGTTAACGAATTGCTGAACCCATACACGGATGACGTGGCGCCCCTCCCAACTGCCGCGCCGCGGAGTCTTGCTGCCCGCGGATTTCGATGGTCCGTTGAATCACTTGCAACCGCTTCACTTCTTGTTGACTCATCGTCATCGTCTCCTTTGTCATCGTCTCTCCTTTCTTGGTGAAAAGGGGACATTTTAGCTTTGGACAAAGGGAACATTACGGCTTTGAGCTAACGGCCCCGTGTCATGATTGCTCTCACCCGCCGGCCTGCGTTTGCGCTCGTCAATTGTGAAGTCGGGTACGCGCCACGGCAAGAAATCGATCTGCATCTGGCGTTTCAGCAGCATGAAGCCTATTGTCAGGCCCTGCGGCAATTGGGTGTGGTGGTTGAAGTCCTTCCATCCGAAGAAGCATTTCCTGATAGCGTCTTTATCGAGGACAACGCCGTTATCCTCGACGAATTGGCGGTGATGACGTCGATGGGGACGCCGTCCCGGCAAGGTGAACCCGCGTTGCTGTTTCCCGTGCTTGCCCGGCATCGTCGCCTCGCAACGATAGCGCCGCCTGCGATGATCGAAGGCGGGGACGTCTTGCGCATGGGCAAAACGTTGTACATCGGAGTCTCGACCCGAACGAATCGCGAGGGCGTGGAAGCCCTTCGGGTGATTGTGGAACCCTTGGGATACCAAGTGGCGCCTGTCGGCGTACAAGCGTGCCTCCACCTGAAGACGGCGTGTACCGCCCTCGACGATGAGACCTTGTTGGTGAACCCGGACTGGATCGATTCGGATCCCCTGGGGGCGTTCCGGCTATTACACGTTCCGGCTGAAGAACCGTTCGGGGCGAACGTCCTGCGCTTGCCCGGTGGGGTGCTGGTTCAAACCTCCTCTCCATTGACGCGCGACGTGATCGAGTCGCAGGGTTTTGCCGCCACGTGCGTTGATCTCGGCGAGTTCGCCAAGGCCGACGCGGGCCTGACGTGTTTGAGCCTTCTCATCGCTCCCCAAGCACATCCCTCTTGAGGGGAGTCGCAAAAGTCAAACCGTCAGGCGAAGGCTGATGCGGTGGGGCATACGGGACGGCACGGGGGCCGTCCCCTACAAATATGATTATGCTGTAGGGACAGACCTATGTGTCTGTCCGTGAGCGAGGGTACGGGGGTCATGCAGAACGGCACCCTTCGACAAGCTTCCTTCGACTTCGCTCAGGACAGGCAGGGCAGGCTCGGGGCCGTCCCTTCATCTGTAGGGACAACCCCCTGTGGTTGTCAGAAGGGAACCAGGCGTTCCCGCTTGCAATAAGCCTGACTTCCTACCTACAATCCGGGCAAGGCCCATGACGCGTCCAGCTAAGACTTCCAAACAGTCCAAGCCGATTCCATTGCTACCGGCCAAGCTCGACCGGGGTATCAAGCGCCGGTTCCAAATCCGTTTACTGAAATGGTATGACCAGTTCGGACGGGATCTGCCTTGGCGACGGACCGCGGACCCGTACAGGATTCTCGTCTCCGAAGTCATGCTTCAGCAGACACAGGTAGACCGGGTCATTCCCAAGTACCATGAGTTCCTGGAAAAATATCCGACGCTCAGGGATCTGGCCGAAGCCGAACCGGATGACGTCCGGGAGACGTGGTACCCCCTCGGGTACAACGTGCGTCCGTACCGCCTCCACAGTATCGCCTGTGAGGCGGTGGCCCATTACGGCGGAAAGATTCCGCGCGACGCCGAACAATTGCAGTCGATGAAAGGGATCGGTCGATACACCGCGGGCGCGGTCCGATCCTTTGCCTTTCAGGAGGATGCCCCGATTCTCGATACGAACGTGATGCGGGTGCTGCATCGAATCTTTGCGGGAACGGGTGATCCGAAAACGCAAAAATCGAAACTCTGGGCCTTGTCCGAAGCCCTGATCCCCAAGGGCAAGGGCTATGACTTCAATCAGGCCCTCATGGATTTCGGCGCGGTGGTGTGTACGGCACGTAGTCCATACTGCCTGTATTGTCCGATGCGGGAATTTTGCAAGGCGTATCCCGTGGATACGAAATAGTTGTGCCGGATATGGCTGAAAGAGAAATCCTCCAGGTCGCCGCCGCCGTGATTGAACACCGGGGCCGGTATTTGATTACCTGCCGGGAAGCCGGCGTTCACTTGGCGGGCTATTGGGAGTTTCCCGGCGGGAAGCGCGAAGCGGACGAAACGTTCGAGGCCTGTGCCCGCCGTGAGGTGTTCGAAGAAGTGGGCATTGAAATTACGGCACCGAAACCGTTGACGGTGACGCATTATGACTATCCCGACAGGAGTGTGGAATTGCACTTCTTCACGTGTTCCCTGTTCCGTGGGGAGCCGCAACCATTGGGTTGCGAGGACTTCCGGTGGGTGAGGCCCGAAGAGTTGACCGGGTACTCATTCCCTCCCGCCGACCAACCGGTGGTAGCCCGCTTGCTGAATGTGGTGGCAAAGGAACCCGTTTGCAAAAGGGAATGATCTGATGCATTGACGGCTGTCATGCTACGCTTCGTGTCATGCGCTTTCCGATTCACACAAGGTTAAAGGACGGAACGCCGGTCGAGTTGGTCCTGGCCGGTGCCGACGATCTTTCCGCCGTGCAGGAACTCCATCGCGTCATTATCGAAGAGGGGACCTCTTATCCTCACAAAGAACCGTTTGATGCTGAAGGTGCGTGGGATTATTGGTTTTCGGATAAGCGCACGGTAGGGGCGTATGTATTGGACCGAGGTGGACGTTCAGACTTAGTTGGGATGTTTTATCTCAAAGCCAATTTTCCGGGACGAGCCGGAAAAGTCGCCAATGCGGGGTTTATCGTTGCCCCGGAATGGCGCAGTCGAGGCTTGGGCCGGTTACTCGGGACCACGATGCTGGAATATGCCAAGAGCCTGGGATTTCATAGTGTGCTCTTCAATCTGGTGTTTTCAGAAAATCATGCCAGCCGGAGGTTATGGAAGAAACTGGGTTTCGTGGAGATAGGATCTGTTCCGAAAGCCGTTCAAAATGATGACGGGACTTTTCAGGACGCGATCATCATGTTTCGATCACTCACGCAGACAATGGTTGTGACGGATACCCACCGCGAATGAAGGTCGTACTGGACATTGAAACCATTCAGTCGCCCCGCGAAGAATGGACGCGGTTGGCCGGGGTCGATTCGGTTGCCCTTGAGTCCTGCGAAGGGAATGACACGAGTGATTTATTCGCTCAGGCCGAGGCCCGGGAGCAAAGGCGAAAGGAAGATGAAAAATATGAGCAGTCGTCCTTTGACGGAACCTTCAGCCGGATCGTGTGCATCGGGCTCCTGGTATTCTCCGACGCCATGGAATTCCGTGGGGCGGTGAGTTGGTACGGCGACCGGGAGCAGGAACTCCTTTGGAAGTTCTGGGCCCGCCTGGGCGAACTGCGGCCCTCGCTGTTTATTACGTACAATGGGTTGGGTTTCGATCTCCCGTTTCTGAAAAAGCGTTCGATCATTCACCGCGTCAAACCGTCGATGGAGATCAGTTTGGCCAGGTTTCGCACGGAGCCGGTCTATGACGTGATGGCCGTGTGGAGCAACTGGGACAACCGTGGCTGGGTCAAACTGGACGTATTGGCCCGGACGTTACAGGTCGAAACCAAATCCGGAAGCGGCAAGCAGGTGGCTGACATGTGGGCTCAAGGGCAAAGACGGAAGATCGCCGAGTATTGTCTGCGCGACACGTATGTCACCTATGCCTGCTATCAACGAATGATGTTCCGCGCCCCGCTCGATAGTGACGTGATTCTTAAAAATCCCCAACTGATCGAGGTACGGAACCTCTGATTTACTGCACGATCGGGCGCAGGGCTGCGTTGTGTCCTCGCTCAACCCTCACCTATCTCTCTGATAAGCTTCGGGTTTCGCTCCGGGACGCCTTGCCCTGCATCCCGCTATCACACTAAATCAGAGGTTCCGTGAGTTAACCCGCGTTAAGGGGACTTCCGTTGTTTCTTCAAGAGTTCGATTTCCTGTTTTTGCCTGGACAATTCACGGCGCAAGGCTCGAAGTTCCTTCATGAGAGCTTCGGACGGTGGGGTTTCCAACCGGATAATGGGGCGATCCGGAGGAATGATCGACGGGGTAACGCGGGGTGGCGAGGCATTGGGTATCGAGGGTGTCTTGGCGCTGTCCTTGGAAACGGATGGAGGAGAGGGGTCCAACCGTTGAGGAGGAGGGGCTTGAGGACTGACTTTCGGAGTCATGAGTCGTGGCGTGTCATCCTGCGGCGAGGGCTGTACGGAGCTGCCGTCGAAGCCCGGTCCGTCAGACATCGCCAGCGAAGCGATATCAATGGTGAAGTTCGTGACCGTTTCCTGATCCCGGGAAGTTTTGATGGCGGTCTTGGGTAGAAACACGACCGTGGGTCTCGTGACCCCCAAGGCAGCGGAGTTCCTGGGTTTCGTTTTGGAATGCGGGCGCCGGCCCGAGAAACCGGATAAACTCAAGGCCATATGCAGGTCGTTCTGTTCGAAGGATAGCATGCCGGTCAGGTTTTGAATCTCCGGTGTTGACGGTAAGGGAATACGCAAGAAGACTTGTTCTTCAGCCGTGACTTGCAGAAAGGCCCGTCGTAAGTGAGGGGCCCAAAACGCGACCTGTTCAGGGGAAAGCAGCGGCGACGATTGTGTCCCGCTGTCCATCAGCCGTTGCAGCCACCTTGCAGGGGATCGTCGATAATGGATGCCGGCTAAAATCTTTTCAAAGGTTTCAACCGGGACGTCAACAGGATGGGAAAGCCGGAGCGAGTCTTTCGAGACCGTTTGCAGCATAAGGGAACCGTCCGGCCCCTCATGAATGGCAGTCTCGATTTGAGGAGTTCCTGCACATCCACCAAGGAACAACGTTCCCAGAAAAGCAATCAGCAAAATGCGTGGTTGGTCATTCATGGTATATCACCAAGGTCAGCATGCTTACCATATCAAAAATTCGGGAAGGTTGAAATGCCCCCATCATCACCCGGATGCCGCTTTGCGCCGTCTCCTCGTGCAGTGAAACGCAAGGGAGGGGTGAGCGTCGGAAATCAAGCGGGGCAAGCAGGCCTCACGGCTGTCTGAGGCCGCAGGCACGGGCGATGCCGTCACGGTATTGGAGCCATACGTTCAATCCCGTTTCCAATTTCTCCAGGATCAAATTTTTGGTGCCGGATTCCACGGCTTCTTTGAGGATCAGGTCATAGACGACGGAGCGGTTGCAAGGTTCGATCATCTCGCGTGCGCGGATCAGGTCAAGGTGTTCCGGGGAGAGTCCGTGGTAGGCCACGAGGGGATGTTTCTTCACGATGTCTTCAACGTCCGCATTGGATTTTGGGGTTTTCTGATTCATGACTTCGTCCCGGTCGTGGACGGAGCCTTCCACGAAAATGGTGAGCACTGCCGCGCCCACAATCCAATCTTCCCTGTCGCAGATTTCATCAAGCCATTCCCGGTACGCGTAACTTCTTGACAACAATTCGACGTCACGAAATTCAGCCCGTTTGTACCCTAACCCCATCATCATTTGAAGAAAGAGTTCCTGGTGTGGTTTGCCCAGCGAAAGCCTGCCGGTTTCTTCTTCGTAAATCGTCGTGGCCAGGTGACGACGGATCTGCCAGGGGGGATTTTTCCCGACGATTCTCGCGAGCAGGACGGCAAAATCGCGAATGTAGACGGCGTATTCCTGGCGGAAATGAACGTTGAGTTGTTCCTTGGTGACGGTGTTTCCGTTGAAGTGGGTTGTCGACCAGTGTTGCTTACGGCCGAGAACGTCGAAAATGCGGTCGCGGAACTGTTCAGCCGAAAGCTTCCACATCATGGAGCAGGATGGATGATTGATCTACGATCAAGTGCAGGTGGAACATATAGGAACCTCTGATTTACTGCACTATCGGGCGCAGGGCTGCGTTGTGTCCTCGCTCAACCCTCACCTATCTCTCTGATAAGCTTCGGGTTTCGCTCCGGGACGCCTTGCCCTGCATCCCGCTATCACAATAAATCAGAGGTTCCTGAATATGAGCAGAACACGTATACCGGGACGCGACTATTTGCGTTTCCCGTTTTTGTCACCCTACAATGCCATTTTAACCAGCATAGCATAACCAAGGTAAAAACAACATGGCTTTTGATCCGGTCTCGTTGGCGGACCCTGATGAGATTCTGACCTTCCTGTCGCATGTGGCCTTGCGGGGAAAAGGGATGACAACTGAAAGTCTGATGGACTACGTTCTGGATGAAGGATTTACAGAGCCGACCTACCTGAGTGCCAAGGGCGAGGATTCGCAAGCGTTTTTCCAGGGACAGCCCAATGCTTGGGCCGTCTATCAAATTCGAGAGTGGAAACGGGTGCTCGTGGTCAGCGGTGGGGCTGAGCGAGAGCGGAGAGTTCAGATCACAGAAACCCCCTGAGGGGAAAGGCCGGGGTTATTTCCATCCCCCGACCAGGACGCCTTCTTCAAAATACAGGTAGCGGTGCTTGACGGACCCCGCCTCGATCCAGTCTTCGTAGACCCATTCTTCCCGGCGGACGCCGCGGTCGGTATACGTGACGTTCATCTGGTAAGGCGAGCCCCAGGCCTCAATGGCTTGTTCCCGCGTCATGCCCACGATGACGTCCTTGTCCTCGATATGACGTTCGAACGTCGGGTCCAGGAACCCCGGCAGAAATCCCCAGGCGAGCATGAACACGGCAAAGGTGCCCAGGAAAACATGGAGGGTGATCCGGACTGAGCGCCGGCGCGGGAAGGAAATCGATTGCCCTTCCGACGGGTCGTCCTGAAGAGTCGCGTCGTGAGGAGTATCCGGAGCAACGGAAGTGGGGAGGGATTCTGGAGGCTGCATGGGTAGTGAAACCAGTCTAGCAACCGTGAATAAAAGCCGTCAATACGGGAGCGATGATGTTTATCGAAGTGGAACAGAACCCCAACAGTGAAACGTCCGTCTTTCTCCGGTTCAAGGAATTGGGTCCCGCACAGCGGCTGCGACAAGTGAAGAGTTATGAACGCTCGTCGCGAGGCGAGTGGTGCGACATCGTCGGATGGACCGATAATGAAGACCGTCCGGAATGCCAGGCCATGGTGCAGCCCGTTGAGGAATCCGGACGCGGGGCGGCGTACGTGGTGTATGGCGGCACGTGGGGATTGCGTTTGAAACCGGAGGAAGTCCGTGAGTCTTGGAGCTTGGATAGTCCCAACCAGTGGGGTGAGGCCTACATGCTGCTCACGGACGCGCATGATCTTCGATTGGAAGAAAGTACCTAACGGAGATTCGGAAACGCCTATTCGGCGTAAACCGGGACCGGAATGGTTTTCTTGGGCTTGGGCGGTTCGGGGGGGCGTTGGGCAAATTCCGGGGAGTAGGGGTTCATCATGGGTTCATGGGTATGCCGGCCGATTTGATGAATTCGCGACAGGCTCTGCACGGTAAACTCCAACCGGTCAATGGCGGAATCCACGGTCAAATAACTCGGAAGACCGTTCAAAGAATATAATTGATACGCCAGCGACCAATCCCCATCCTCCTTATCCCATTGCTCGACCACGAGTTCCGCGTCTTTCGACGGAGGCCCCTTGAACAACAGGACCCACAGGTTCGAGCGAAACGCCGGGTCATCCAGGCTGGCCGTCGGGTTGAATTCACCGACTAACGACGGAACGGTCTTCAAGGGGACACTGGGCGTGAATTCGACTTCAACCCGTTTGACGTGCAGCGTCGGGAAATCCACGGCTTCGCGGAAATCCGGTTTATATACAAACGAATAGCGGACCTGAACCCCGTTGCGCGAGTAGGTGTACACGTCCTCGCCGTTCTGGGGAGACACGAGCTTGCTGAAGTATTTTTTCCAGTCCTTGGGTGAATAATAGCTGAAAACGCGAAGGGCGGATTTTCTCGAACGGATGGCGTGGGGTGTGCCCAGTTTGGCATGGACCTCCTGTTGCGTGAGCCCGAGAAACCCGTCCTCGAAAAAAGGTTTCGCGTGCAAGGAGGCTGCCGGTAGAACAATAAGCAGGCCCGCGGACAAGAGTAAAAACCGGAGAATTTGCTGGGAACAACGGTGTTGCATGAATCGACTCGATCAGACTCAATGAAATTCATCCTAACCCCGGATTGGAGTCGAGTCAAGGAAACCACTTGTTCCCCTCCTTTGTAAG
>JAPPLK010000058.1 GCA_028819435.1 Nitrospira sp. | reverse complement strand
GGGAAGGGGGTCGCACGGTGGGCGCCGGCGTCGTGACCGAAATCCTCGCCTGAGGTCAGTTATGAAAGGCATGATGGTAAGCAGTCTGCGGGATGGTCAAAACGGTCGTCCAGCGCCGCGAGAACAAAGCTGGCGGACGTTTTCAACATCCCGCTGAGGGAAGGAATCCAGTGGTGGTAAGCGTCGATCAACGTATTCGTATTCGGTTGAAGGGGTTTGATTATCGGATCCTCGATCAATCGGCTCGTGAAATTGTGGATACCGTCAAGCAAACGGGGGCGCGCGTTGCCGGTCCCATTCCGCTTCCCACCCGGATTGAAAAGTTTACGATTCAGCGATCCACTCATACGGATAAAAAGTCTCGCGAGCAATTTGAAATCCGTACGCATAAACGTTTGTTGGATATTCTTGAGCCCACCCCGGAAACCATGGATGCGCTCATGAAATTGAGCCTGGCTGCCGGCGTGGACGTGGAGATCAAGCTGTAGCGTGGCGTCGTCGATGGGGATTCGCAGGGTGTTGCATGGTTAGCGGTTTAATAGGAAAAAAGCTGGGCATGACGCAGGTCTACGACGAACATCGTCGCCTGCATCCCGTGACGGTGATTGAGGTGGGGCCTTGTCTCGTGACCGCCGTGAAGACCAAGGACCGTCATGGGTACGATGCGGTACAGCTTGGATTTTCCGAGGTCCAGGACCGGAAACTCACCAAGGCGCAAGTGGGGCATCTTCGTGCTTCCGGGCAGGAGAAATTGTTCAGGTATTTGCGGGAATTTCGTTGCGTTCCGGATTGTCAGGTGGGGGACGCCGTGACGGCTGACCTTTTTGAAAAAGGGGAAATGGTACACGTCCAGGGAACCTCAAAGGGAAAAGGATTTCAGGGTGTCATGAAGCGCCACAATTTCGGAGGCGGTCCGGCCAGTCACGGCTCCATGTTCCATCGTGCGCCGGGGTCCATCGGGTGCAGTTCGTATCCCTCGCGTGTCTTGAAAAACAAGGCACTGCCCGGGCAAATGGGCAGCAAGCGGGTCACGGTGAAAGGATTGACCGTGGTCGGCACTCGACCGGAGGAACATCTCGTTCTCATCAGGGGAGCCGTTCCCGGTCCCGTGGGAGGGTTGGTCCTTATCCGAAAGGCAGGAGGGTAGCGCGTCGGCATGGCCTCGATAGAAATCGTAGATCAAACGAGGAAGACCGTCGGTTCCGTTGAGGTGAGCGAGGCCGTATTCGGCTCTCAACCTCATGGGTCGTTGGTTCATTCCGCAGTGGTCATGCAGCTTGCGTCGCTTCGGCAAGGCACCGCAAGCTCGAAGGGCCGCAGTGAGGTCAGTGGAACGGGCAAAAAGCCGTGGAGGCAAAAACATACGGGTCGGGCTCGAGCGGGTTCGAATCGTTCACCGGTGTGGCGTCACGGTGGGACGGTATTCGGCCCGCAGCCTCGAAAGTATCGTTCTGCCATGTCGAAGAAAATGTATCGAAAGGCCATGCAAAGTGCCCTGTCTGCAAAGACGGCGGCCGGGGAGCTCCTGGTTCTTTCCGAACTGTCGCTTCCGGAGCCCAAGACCAAATTGATGGCCAAGACGGTGAAACAATTAGGTGCGACGGGCCCCGTCTTGTTCGTCGTGGGGAAAGACAGCGACGCCGTGTTTCGCGCAGCAAGGAATTTGGCCCAAGTGAAAGCCGTGTCGCCCGAAGAGTTGACGGTGTACGACGTACTTCGCTACCGGACGCTCGTGGTGTTGAAGGATGAATTGCCCGGCGTAGAGGAGTTATGGGCATGAAACGCGATCCCTATGACGTGTTGGTGAAGCCGTTGTTGACTGAAAAAATCACGGGGCTTCAAGAGTCCGCCAACCGTATCGCCTTTGTCGTGCAGAACGACGTGAATCGAATCGAGGTTCGCCAGGCGGTGGAGTCCGTGCTCAAAGTCAAGGTGAAGGCCGTCAATATCATGAACGTCATGGGCAAGAAGAAACGCCAGGGGCGCTATCTTGGGAAACGGGCGGACTGGAAAAAAGCCATCATCACCTTGCATGAAGGCGAGAAAGTGGAGTTGTATGAAAGCGCCTAGCAGCACGTTGAAAAAAGCCGCCAGCGGCGTTCTCAGTTCCTTGTCGCGCTCACGTACTTTCACGTACGCTGCGCGCGCCAACGGACCTGCGGCCTTGCTGGACGACATTTTTGAACGTGCTGCCTGCAAAGAGGTGGATTCTGTTACGTGGATTGAAATGGAGAAAAAGGGGGGCGCACGTTATGCCGACTAAACCCTATCGTCCAACGTCGCCGGGCCGGCGCGGTATGACGGTTATCAAGGACAAGACGTTGTCGAAAGGGCAGCCTAAAAAAAGCTTGACCACGTCTTTGCCTCGCTCCGGCGGACGAAACAATTTCGGGCGGATTACGACGAGATTTCGTGGCGGCGGGCATAAGCGTTTGTATCGTGTCATCGATTTCAAGCGGAATAAAATCGGGGTGCCGGGCAAAGTCGTCAGGGTGGAGTACGATCCCAATCGTTCGGCTCGTATCGCATTGATCGCGTATGCAGACGGGGATAAGCGATATATCCTGGCTCCCGTCGGCTTGTCGGTCGGAGATCCGATTCAGGCTGGTCCCGGCTCGGACATTCGCCCAGGCAATGCGCTGCCTTTGTCGTTGATGCCGCTTGGCACGACCATTCATAACATTGAACTCAAGCCGGGGAAGGGCGCCCAGGTAGCGCGGAGTGCCGGCGCGTCGTGTCAGGTGATGGGCCGGGAAGGTCAATACGTCCAGGTCCGTCTGGTTTCGGGTGAGATGCGTCGGATCCTGGGCACGTGCATGGCGACCGTGGGACAAATCGGGAACCTCGACCACGAGAACGTTTCGGTGGGCAAGGCCGGTCGTTCGAGGTGGATGGGAAAGCGGCCTCACGTCCGAGGTGTCGTGATGAATCCAGTGGACCATCCGCATGGTGGCGGCGAAGGGAAGTCCGGACAGGGAAACCCCCATCCCGTTTCTCCCTGGGGGGTCCCGACGAAAGGCTTCAAGACCCGGAAGAAGAAGCAGTCGTCGAAATTCATTATCTCCAGACGGACGAAATAAGGAGAGCTGACGTCGATGCCGCGTTCGATTCATAAGGGACCGTTTGTCGATACCCACCTTTTGGAAAAGGTGGAAAAAATGAATGAGTCTCGCGACCTGAAAATCATCAAGACCTGGTCGCGTCGTTCCACGATTATTCCTGAAATGATCGGTCATACGTTCGCGGTGCACAACGGGAAGAAATTTATTCCGGTCTACGTGACGGAAAACATGGTTGGGCACAAACTCGGAGAATTTTCTCCGACCCGTTTCTTTAAGGGGCACGGAGCCGCCAAGTCGGAAAAAGCCGTTCCATTGAAGTAGCACGGGTACGAGGGCGGTAGGGAAGGGATCTCATGGCCGAAGCAAAGGCAGTCTTGCGCTACGTGAGAATGACGCCGCGAAAAGTGCGGATGGTCGTTGACCTGATCCGCGGCCGTGGCGTGTCCGAGGCGTTGACGGTACTCAAGTATTTGCCCAGGGCCGCGGCTCCGGTAGTGGAAAAGGTGTTGCATTCCGCGGTTGCGAACGCAGGACAACAGGAGTTGGGAGATGCCGAATCGTTGAAAGTCTCGAGAGCCTATGTCGATGGCGGTCCCGTGTTAAAGCGGTTTCGAGCCAGGTCCATGGGCAGGGCAAATCCCATTCATAAGCGGACCAGTCACGTGACGATTGCCGTTTCTCCGACGAAAGAGGATTCCTAGAGGCAATCATTGACGGTCATTTTTGTTGGCACACTGAGGTAAAACCGGAGTATGGGACAAAAAACGCATCCATTTGGTTTTCGGCTGGGGTACACCAGGACGTGGAATTCCCGGTGGTACGCCAAAAAAGATTTTGTGAAGCTGCTGCATGAGGACGTCGAGATTCGCGGTACGGTCAAATCCCGCTTGTTTCACGCCGGCATTTCACGGGTAGAGATCGAACGTTCCGGGAATCAGGTGAAGGTGATCATTTACACGGCCCGTCCCGGTATTATCATTGGGAGAAAGGGTGCGGAAGTCGATAAGTTGAAAGCGATGCTGGAACAACGGTATGGCCGGGAAGTCTACGTGACGGTGAAGGAGATCAAGAAACCGGAGTTGGATGCGCAACTGGTTTCTGAAAACATCGCCTTGCAATTGGAGAAACGCGTGTCATTTCGTCGCGCCATGAAAAGAAGCGTGGCCTCGGCGCTTCGCTTGGGTGCCCAAGGCGTTCGGGTGTCGTGTGCCGGACGGTTGGGCGGGAATGAAATCGCCCGGACGGAATGGTATCGGGAAGGTCGGGTTCCGCTTCATACGCTCAGGGCAGACGTGGATTATGGGTTTGCAGAAGCCCATACAACCATGGGCATTATCGGGGTGAAGGCGTGGATTTACAAAGGGAACGCCGAGTTGCCGAACGCGGCGAAGGACGAAACGTCGTTGAATTTGCTGTAGAGCGGCGACGCGTGCCGCACGGATAAGAACGACTGACATGGATACGCATCGTCTTGGTGGGCTCAAAATATGTTAGCTCCGAAAAAAGTTAAATTTCGAAAAGTGCAGAAAGGCAATATGCGAGGGAAGGCCTACCGCGGCGGTGACGTGTCTTTCGGGCAGTTTGGGCTCAAGGTGCTGGAGCCTGGCCGGATTACCGCCAGGCAAATCGAGGCGGCGAGAATCGCGATGACGCGCCACGTCAAGCGTGGCGGGAGAATCTGGACGCGCATCTTCCCCGATAAGCCCATCACCAAAAAACCTGCGGAAGTTCGAATGGGGAAGGGTAAAGGGAGCCCCGAGTTCTGGGTAGCCGTGGTGAAGCCTGGTCGCATTCTCTACGAAATGGATGACGTGTCGAGAAGCGTCGCGGAAGAGGCGTTTCGTTTAGCCGGTCACAAGCTGCCGTTGGCGACAAAATTTGTCGCCCGGGGCGAATATCCCGTCTGAGGCGCATCGATGGACGTCAAGGAATTGCAAGGCATGGAAGCGGAAGAATTGGTGGGAAAGGTGCATGAGTTGAAGCAGGAATTGTTTCACCTTCGCTGCCAACATGCCCTTGGACGAATTGAAAATCCGATGAAAATTCGTCAGGTGCGAAAGGACGTGGCCAGGGCCAAGACCGTCCTTCGTGAAAAGCGATCGTCGGGGCAATCGAAAGGCGAGGGTTGACGAAACATGACTGTAAGGCGACAGCGGACGTCGTATGGGCTCGTGATCAGCGATAAAATGGAAAAAACGGTCGTCGTGGCGGTCCCGAGATTGGTGTCGCACGCGTTATACGGAAAAGTGGTACGACGTCTCACCAAACTGAAAGCCCATGACGAAAAGAATGAATCCCGGACCGGTGACCGTGTGAAAATCGTGGAGACGCGCCCGCTCAGCAAGGATAAACATTGGCGGGTGGCGGCCATTATTGAGCGGGGCGAGCAGAGCCCGTCGCCGTAAACGGTAACACGGAAATGGCGTGGTGTTCCGATGATTCAAAATTACAGTTACCTTGACGTCGCAGATAATTCCGGCGCGAAGAGCGTGCGGTGCTTTCACGTGTTGGGGGGGACCCGCCGGAGGTATGGAGGCATCGGCGACGTTGTGGTCGTGTCGGTTCGAGAGGCCATACCCAAGGCGTCCGTCAAGAAAGGCGACGTGGTCAAAGCCGTGATCGTGAGAACGAAAAAAAGCCGGCGCCGTGAGGACGGCTCCTATATTCGCTTCGATCGCAATGCATGTGTGTTGGTGAATAATCAAGGGGATCCCGTAGGCACGAGAATCTTTGGGCCCGTTGCCCGGGAATTAAGGAAAAAGAAGTTCATGAAAATCATTTCTCTTGCCCCGGAGGTGTTGTAGGACACATGGGCGGCCGAGTTGCGACTGGAAGTCCTTCGGTAACTAAATCGCGTATTCGCAAGGGCGATACGGTGGTGGTGATTGCCGGACGGGAGAAAGGGAAAATGGGGAAGGTCTTGCACGTGAATCCACGGACAAACCGGGTGACGGTGGAAAAAATCAACGTGATCAAACGGCACACGAAGCCTTCCCAAAAAATGAAGCAAGGCGGCATTTTGGAGCGCGAGGCGCCCTTGGCGATTTCAAACGTCATGGTGTATTCCCAAGCCTTGGGTAAACCTTCGCGGGTTGCCGTCAAGCGATTGGATGATGGACGTCGGGTTCGAGTCTTGCAGAAAAGTCCGGACGACGTTCTGGATAAGGTGTGATGGCGAAAAAAGAAACCAAACCGGCAGCTAAACCCAAGGCGTCGCAGGCAGGACCTCCTCCGCGGTTAAGGGACCTCTACCGGAATGAAGTGGTCACCCGGATGATGAAGGAATTCTCGTATGCCAATCCGATGCAAGTGCCTCGCGTGGAACGGGTGGTGCTGAACGTCGGTATGGGAGAAGCCATTCAAGACGTCAAGCTGTTGGATAGTGCCGTGGCCGAATTGGCCTTGATCACGGGGCAGAAGCCCGTCGTGACCAGGGCGAAAAAAGCCATCGCCGGTTTTAAGGTGCGACAGGGGATGCCGATCGGAGCTAAGGTCACGCTTCGCGGAAGCCGGATGTATGAATTTCTGGATCGTTTGCTGAACATCGGCCTGCCCCGGATTCGGGATTTTCGGGGAGTTTCCCCCAAGGCGTTTGATGGCCGTGGCAACTATACGTTCGGGTTGAAGGAGCAGTTGACCTTTCCTGAAATCAAATATGACAACGTGGCAGCCATCCACGGGATGGATATTACCATTGTAACGAGCGCTCAACGAAATGACGAAGCTAAATCCCTGCTGACTCATCTGGGTATGCCGTTTCGGTGAACCCAAGTCATTGAGACGGAGGCTTGCGTGGCAAGAAAAGCATTACGGAATAAGGCGGCTGCTGAGCCGAAATTTCCCGTCCGGCGCTATAATCGCTGCCCTCTCTGTGGTCGCGTGAGGGCCTTTTTGCGCCGCTTCCACATGTGCCGGATTTGTTTTCGACTGCATAGCCTGCGCGGAAACATTCCAGGGGTCACCAAGTCGAGTTGGTAGCCCGGCGCCAGGCTGCGGATGATAAGGGTATGACGTTATGAGTATGACGGATCCAATTGCCGATCTTTTTATTCGCATCATGAATGCCATTCGACGGGGGCATGCGACGGTCAACGTTCCTGCCTCCAAGTTGAAGGCCAACGTGCTTGCCGTCTTTAAGGCCGAGGGCTTTATTCAAGACTTTTCGCCCACCACACTCGATGGGCACCCGGCCCTTCAGGTAGAGTTGCGGTATGTCCCCGGACGGGAAAAGAAGCCCGTGATTGAGCGAATCAAGCGGGTCAGCAAGCCGGGCAAGCGTGTGTACGTAGGCGCTGTTTCCATTCCGCGAGTGCGGGGTGGGTTGGGGGTAGCGGTGCTTTCGACCTCGAAAGGGGTCATGACCGATCGGCAAGCCAGGCAACAGAGTATCGGGGGAGAAGTGTTGTGTCACGTGTGGTAGAGCCGGGACGAACCTGTTCATCTCAACGAAGCAGTCAGGTCAACGATGTCTAGAATCGGGATTAAACCAATCACGCTGGCCTCCACCGTCGAGGTGAAGGTGGAAGGGGGTTCCGTCTCCGTGAAGGGACCTTTGGGGCAATTGGGGTGGGAGCTCGCCGACGGGATTGACGTGACCATCAACGAGGGAGCTATCCAGGTAGGGCGACGGGGGAATGCGCCTCGCGTCAAAGCCCTTCATGGGCTGACCCGCGTTGAATTGGCGAATTTGGTCGAGGGCGTGACCAAGGGGTTCGAACGTACCCTGGAATTGACGGGGGTGGGGTATCGGGCGCAAGTGCAGGGTCAATCGCTGACGTTAAACGTCGGTTTTGCGCATCCCGTGACCTTGTCGGTCCCGGAAGGCGTGCAGGCGTCGGTTGAGAAACAAACCATGATCTCCGTGAAGGGCATTGATAAACGGCTCGTGACCCAGACTGCCGCCAATATTCGACGCGTGCGACCTCCCGATGTCTATAAGCAAAAAGGCATTAGGTATGCGGGTGAAGTTCTGATTAAGAAAGCCGGAAAAGCCGGGAAGAAATAACGTATGAATCTAAAGACGCAACGTCGCCGGTTGGAACGGCGCAAAGCACGGGTCAGGAAAAAAGTTCAAGGTACGTCTCAACGGCCCAGACTGACCGTGTTTCGAAGCAATGCGCACATTTATGCCCAAGTCGTCGATGACGTTGCGGGTCTCACCCTGGCTGCCGCGTCATCCATGGACACGGGGTTGCGTGAAACCGTGAAGTCCGGTTCGTCGAAGGAGGCCGCGCAAGCCGTCGGGAAACTGTTGGCCGAACGGGCCAAGGCTGCGAACGTGACCGGGGTCGTGTTCGACCGGAACGGGCGACTGTACCATGGGCGGGTCAAAGCATTGGCCGACGCGTCCCGTGAAGAAGGTCTGGTCTTTTAACGAAGAGGATGGCATTCGGTGCAACAAGTCAACCCTGAAGAATTGAACCTCAAAGACAAGTTGATCTCGATTAACCGGGTGGCGAAAGTCGTCAAGGGAGGAAAGAGGTTTTCCTTCAGTGCGCTGGTCGTGGTCGGGGATGGGCAGGGATGGGTTGGCATTGGCAAGGGCAAGGCGACCGAGGTGCCGCCGGCGATTGCCAAAGCCGTTGGCCGGGCAAAAAAACAACTGCTTCAGGTGCCTTTGAGGAACGGCAGCATTCCCCATGACGTGCACGGGCGTTTCTGTGGAGAACACGTGTACATGAAACCGGCGAAAGCGGGGACGGGAATCATCGCGGGCGGGGCGGTTCGGGCCATTTTGGAAGTCCTTGGAGCCCACAATATCATTGCGAAAACCTTGGGCCGCGGCAACCCCTATAACGTGGTACAGGCCACGTTGGCCGGCTTGTCCCAACTCAAGGGACCGGAAGACGTCAAGCAACTCCGTCAGGTCTCGAATGAGTCGTCACTCTAACGTGGTGTGAGGAGTAGTGCCGTGTCTCAATCTTCTGACCAGCTTTCCATTACGTTGAAGCATAGTCCCATCGGGCGACCCTATAAACAGCGCCTGTATTTACAAGGGCTCGGTTTGCGAAAGCTCCATCAAACGGTGCAGCGCCCCAAGACGCCCCAGGTGTTGGGGTTGATCCGAAAAGTCAAGCACCTCGTTGAGGTCAACGATCAATGAAACTCCATCAATTGCAGCCGGCGCCAGGCTCCAGGAAATCGAAAAAACGTTTGGGGCGAGGTCCGGGCTCGGGGTTGGGCAAGACGGCCGGCAAGGGGCACAAGGGTATGCTTGCCCGTTCCGGGCGGGCGAACGTTGCGGGATTTGAAGGTGGTCAAATGCCGCTCGCACGGAGGTTGCCCAAACGAGGATTTCACAATCCGTTTCGTACCGAATTCGCCGTGGTCAATCTCAAAACCCTTGCTGCCCTCGACCAGAACGTGACCCCGCAAGTCCTGTATGAGAAGCGGATTGTCAAGAAGCAGTCAATGCCCATCAAGATTCTTGGTGTGGGAGAGCTGGACAAGCCCATGACTATTGAAGCGCATAAATTCAGTCAGTCGGCTCTTCGGAAAATTGAACGGGCGGGCGGACAAGCCAAGGTCATCGGCCGTGCTTGAACGGCTCATTACGAGCTTCCAGAACATCCTTAAAATACCGGAGTTACGTAGCCGTGTCCTGTTTACGTTGGCAATGTTGGCTGTGTACCGGATTGGAGCTCATATTCCGACTCCGGGGATCAACAATGATGAGTTGGCGCAATTCTTATTGGATCAAGGCGGAGCCCTCCTCGGGTTCCTGGACATTTTTTCCGGAGGTTCGCTATCACGGTTAACGATTTTTGCGCTGGGCATCATGCCCTACATCAGTGCGTCGATTATCCTGCAACTCTTGACCGTGGTGGTCCCGCATTTATCGAAACTGGCCAAGGAGGGTGAACGAGGAAGAAAAACCATCATTCAATATACCCGCTATGGGACTATCGGGATTGCCCTGATCCAGGGATTCGGGATTGCCTTGGGACTCGAAGGCATGAACGGCGGGCAATACGTGTTGGAGCCGGGCTGGCCGTTTCGGTTCATGACCGTGATTACCCTGACCGCGGGAACCGCGTTTCTCATGTGGTTGGGTGAACAAATCACCGAGCGCGGAGTGGGGAACGGCATCTCGCTGATCATTTTCGCCGGGATTGTCGCCCGTCTTCCAAGCGCAGTTGCCCAAACCTTTGAAATGTACCGGGTCGGGGAACTGAGCCTGCTCTTCCTGATCCTGTTGGTCGTGAGCATGTTGGCCGTGATTACGGCTATTGTGTTCCTGGAAAGCGGAAGACGACGGGTTCCGGTTCAATATGCCAAACGGGTTGTCGGCCGCAGGGTGTATGGGGGACAAAGCACGCATATCCCCTTGAAAATCAATACGGCAGGCGTGATCCCGCCGATCTTTGCGTCTTCGATTATTGCGTTTCCGGCCACAATTACCTCCTTTATTCAGGTGCCGTGGGTGCAAGCGTTGGGGGCACATTTGGCTCCGGGATCGGTCGTCTATACGTTGATGTACGTGAGCATGATCATTTTCTTCTGTTTTTTCTATACGGCGGTCGTGTTGAATCCGGTCGATATGGCGGACAACATGAAAAAGTATGGAGGGTTTATTCCAGGCATTCGTCCTGGGCAGCGAACGGCCGATTATATTTACCGGGTTCTCACCCGGATTACGTTTGCCGGTTCCATCTACCTGGCGATCGTCTGTGTGATTCCGGAATTGTTGATCTATAAGTTGAACGTGCCCTTTTATTTCGGAGGAACCTCGTTGTTGATTGTCGTGGGGGTCGGGTTGGATACCGCCCAGCAAATCGAGTCTCACATGCTGATGCGGAATTATGAAGGGTTTCTGGCCAAGGGACGGTTGAAAGGCCGGAGTGGTTAGCACGCCATGCGACTGGTTTTTCTCGGTGCGCCAGGAGTGGGCAAGGGCACGCAAGCTGAAATGGTTGCGGCCAAACTGGTAATACCCAAAATTTCCACGGGGGACTTATTGCGAACGGGCGTGGCCCAAAAGACGCCGTTGGGGCTTGAAGCGCAGCAGTACATGACGCGAGGAGAACTTGTGCCCGACAACGTGGTAATCGGCCTCGTCGCGGAAAAAACCGCGTCTTCCGAATGCGAAAAGGGATTTATTCTTGATGGATTTCCGCGAACCATTCTTCAGGCTGACGCCTTGTCGGGCATCCTTCAAAAGCAGGAGGCGACGCTGGATCGAGTCATCTATTTTGTCATCCATCGAGAGGAAGTGGTGAAGCGTTTGAGCGGACGAAGAAGTTGTTCAGCCTGCTCGGCTGTGTATCACGTCGATTACGTGCCGCCCAAGCAGGAGGGGCGCTGTGACGAGTGTGGGGCGGCCCTCGTTCAACGTAGCGACGATAAACGGGAGACGGTGGAATCGAGGCTGGTGGTGTATGAAGAGCAAACGGCTCCCTTGATTGATTACTATCAAGAGAAACACGTGCTGGCCGAATTGGACGGCACGGGCTCCGTAGAAGAGGTCCAGGAGCGGTTGTTGGCATTGTTGTCCGGGACGTAGCGTTTCATGATCATGCTCAAGACCGAGGAGGAAATTGCGCTGATGGCCCAAGCTTCGAAGATTGTGGCTGAAGCCCATCAGGTGCTGCAACAGGCGGTCAGACCTGGGGTCACCACGTTATATTTGGACGAACTGGCAGAGACGTTCATTCGTGACCACGGAGGCGTTCCGGCCTTCAAGGGATACCGTAGTTTCCCCAACACCCTCTGTGCCTCGGTGAACCATGAAGTCGTTCATGGGATTCCCTCCAACCGGGCGCTGAAGGAAGGGGACATCGTCGGGCTTGACTTGGGAGCGATTGTTCAGGGATTTTATGGTGACGGGGCCGTGACGGTGCCCGTGGGTCAGGTTTCGGACGACGTCGAAACCCTGCTCAAGGTGACAGGAGCGGCGATGCATAAAGGGATCGATCAAGCCCGGGTCGGCAACCGGTTGTCCGATATCGGACATGCAATTCAAAGTTACGTGGAAGCACACGGGTTTTCCATCGTGAGGGATTTTGTGGGGCATGGGATCGGCCGGCGACTTCATGAGGAGCCGCAAGTTCCCAATTATGGACGTCCGGGGCAAGGCTCGCGTCTTCAGTTCGGAATGGTGTTGGCCATTGAGCCCATGGTGAACGTCGGGGGGCCGCAGGTGCAAGTGTTGGACGACCAATGGACCGCCGTCACGAAAGACGGGAGCCTGTCGGCGCATTTTGAACATACCGTGGCGGTCCAACCCGAGGGTCCACCCGTGATTCTGACGACGGTCAAGGAGCAGGTGAGCGTCAATTCCTAGCGACGCGGTTTCAGGCTGATGGCAAAGGAAGACGTCATTGAAGTACAAGGGGTGATCATGGAAACGTTGCCCAATGCCATGTTTCGGGTTCAATTGGAGAGTGGGCATAAGATCTTGGCACATATTTCAGGGAAGATGCGGATGCATTTTATTCGCATTCTTCCGGGCGATAAAGTGACCGTGGAGCTATCTCCGTATGACCTCACGAGGGGACGGATCACCTATCGCTTCAAATAGCGAGGAGAGTCAGCTCTCATGAAAGTCAAATCGTCGGTCAAACCGATGTGTTCAAAATGTGTTGTCTTCCGACGACGAGGTATCGTTCGGGTCCGGTGCAGTAACCCTCGCCACAAACAGAGGCAGGGGTAAGGCGGAAGACCTCGTCAGGTGAAGAAGGAGGAGACATGGCTCGGATAGCAGGCGTCGATCTGCCCGTGGGCAAACGCATTGAAATAGGCTTGACCTATATTTACGGGATCGGGCCGTGGAACGCGAGGCAGATTTTGAAGAAGACCGGCATTGATTGTGCCGTGCGCGTCAAGGATCTTCGTGAGGAAGACATTGTCAAACTTCGTGAGACAATCGATAAAGATTACACTGTCGAAGGTGATCTTCGAAAGGAAATCACTCTCAGCATCAAACGACTGATCGATACGGGAACTTATCGAGGGCTTCGTCATCGCAGGGGGCTTCCCGTTCGTGGTCAACGAACCAAAACGAATTCGCGAACCCGGAAAGGGAAACGGGCGTCTATCGGCCGGTCCAAAAAATAAACAGCCACCCAGGTGACACCATGAGCGTAAAAAAGGGTCGGAAAAAAGAGAAAAAAATCGTGCAAATGGGTATTGCCCATATTCAGGCGTCTTTCAACAATACACTGGTAACCATTACCGACATGAGCGGCAATACGGTCTCGTGGTCGAACGCGGGCGGCCTGGGCTTCAAGGGGGCCAGAAAGAGTACGCCCTTTGCGGCGACGCGCGTGGGGGAAGCGGCCGGCCGAAAAGCAATGGAGCAGGGTATGCGCCAGATCGACGTGTACGTCAACGGTCCGGGGTCGGGACGTGAGTCGGCGGTGCGCGCGCTGCAGTCCGTGGGGCTACGCGTGAATTTGATTCGTGACGTGACGCCCATTCCCCACAATGGGTGCCGCCCCCCGAAACGGCGACGGGTGTAAGCGGTGATGGACTCAACCTTCAGGCGTACCAACGTGGACTCTGAAGTTTCGAAAATGAGAGGCTAGGGACGTGGCAAATTATCGTGGTCCAGTATGCAGGATTTGTCGAAGGGAAGGCGTCAAACTGTTCCTCAAGGGAACACGTTGCATGACCGACAAGTGTGCGATCGAACGTCGAAGTTATCCTCCGGGGCAACATGGACAATCTCGTCCCCGTGTGACGGATTACAGCATGCAGCTACGCGAAAAACAGAAATTGCGCCGGATGTATGTCGTCCAGGAACGTCAGTTTCGGGGGATCTTTCGGCGAGCCGAACGTCAGGAGGGTGTGACGGGTGAGAACCTTCTGGCGTTGCTTGAGCGACGTTTGGACAACGTCGTCTACCGGATCGGGTTGGCGTTTTCGCGCAAGCAGGCTCGCCAATTGGTCAATCATGGTCATATTCTGGTGAATGGTCGGAAAACCGACATTCCTTCGTATACGACGGCCGTGGGCGACGTGGTTCAAGTCAGGCCAAGGAGTGCGGAGTTGGTGGCGATTAAAGCGGCGGTGGATGCCGCCGACAACCTGCCGGGTGTCACCTGGATCGACTGTGACCGCGACGCCTTGAAGGGGACGATTCGGGCATTGCCGACGAAAGAGGACATCGGGGCCCCGGTCAATGAACAGATCATTGTCGAATTATATTCTCGCTAGCAGGGAACAAGTTGGCAAGCCGGACGTGAGTCGATATCTCGGCTATGACAGATTGAGGTGAAAGGGAGCGCAATGAACAAAGGGATCAAGGATTTTCAGTTGCCGATGCGACTGGAATTGGAAAAAGAAACAGCCTCGCCCACCTATGGAAAGTTTACGGCAGAGCCCTTTGAACGCGGGTTTGGGACTACGGTTGGGAATTCCTTGCGACGCGTGTTGCTGTCCTCGTTAACCGGGGCGGCCGTGACCTCCGTCAAGATTGAAGGGGCGTTTCATGAATTTTCCACCCTTCCCGGCGTTGCGGAAGACGTTACCATTATTATCTTGAACGTCAAGAATCTTCGGCTGAAGCTGCATACCGACAAATCAAAGGCGATGCGGTTAAAGAAGAAAGGGCCGGGCGAAGTCAGTGCCGCCGATATTCAGCATGACGCGGATATCACCATCTTGAACCCGGAACTGTATATCGCGACGTTGGACAAAGACGGGATGCTCGACGTAGAGTTGATCGTCAAGCCGGGTCGCGGGTACGTACCGGCGGAACGCAATAAAGAAGAAGGGTTGCCCATTGGCGTCATCCCCGTCGACTCGATTTTTTCCCCGATCAAGCGCGTGAACTTTCACGTGGAAAATGCCCGGGTCGGTCGCGTGACCGATTATGACAAATTGAATCTTGAGATTTGGACTGACGGAAGTATCACCCCACAAGAAGCCGTTTCCTCATCGGCTTCCATTCTTCGCGAACATTTGGCGATTTGCATTCCCAGCGAAGAAATGAAAGAAGTGGAGCATGATTCCGCGTACGAGGAAACACAAGCCGAATTGGACAAACACCTGGCTCGAAGCGTCAATGAACTGGAACTTTCCGTGCGCGCGGCGAATTGTCTGAAAAATGCGAATATCAAAACGATTGAAGACCTCGTGCAGAAGACGGAAATCGAGATGCTGAAAACCAAAAATTTCGGAAAAAAGTCTCTCAATGAAATCAAGGAAGTGTTGGCTGAAATGGGGTTGAGCTTGGGTCTTAGACGAGAAAATCTGGTGCAGGCCAACAACCAATCGCATTAACATTTTATCAAGAGAGCCGCGTTGTGCGACATCGAAAAAAAGGCAGACAATTAGGGCGAAATTCCAAACATCGACACGCGATGTTTCGGAACCTCGTCACCTCGTTACTGGAACACGAACGTATCGAAACCACGGAGGCCAAAGCCAAAGAGCTTCGCGGTTTCACTGAAAGAATGATCACCCTGGGGAAAGATGGTTCCCTGCATGCGCGCAGGCAGGCCTTGAATTTCATCAGAAGGAAAGACGTTGTCTCGAAATTGTTCAGCGACGTTGCCGGACGATTCAACCGCCGGTCCGGAGGATACGTCAGGATCATTCCAACGAGACGTCGCCCCGGGGATGCCGCGGAGCTTGTGGCCGTTGAGTTGATCGAACGTGGACCGGTGAGTGAGACCGTCGATGAACCGGTGATTGAAGACAAGGCGTCGTAAACATTTTTGCAGTCCTTCCTTCTTACGTGTCCGGTCTTGTGGAAGTTCCTGACGCGTGAGCCTGCTCTTTGCGGATTTTCCGTTTACAGGCAAGCATCAGCGCGTCTCAACGGCCGTTTAGTTTAGGAACCTCTGATTTATTGCACTATCGGGCGCATGGCTGTGTTGTGTCCTCGCTCAACCCTCACCTATCTCGATGATAAGCCTCGGGTTTCGCTC
>JAPPLK010000045.1 GCA_028819435.1 Nitrospira sp. | reverse complement strand
CACTTGCGTCAGGCGGACCAGTTTCATCCGCACGAGTTCCAATAACGCCAAAAAGGTGACGATCACGGTCAACCGGTCAGCCTCCCCTTCAAACAACGCGGCAAAGGTTAAAGTCTGTGTCTCCTCCAAGCGTTCAATCACGCTGTTGATACGGTCCTGGACCGTCAAAGTATCCGGCGTGAATTCCAACCCCGGTGACGCGGCGGTCTGGGCCAGGACTTCCTGCAGGGCGCTCAGGAGATCGAAAACCTGCACGTCCTCGGACAACACTTCCCGGACCGGCGTGCTCTGTTCGGGTTCCCGTTGGAACACCTGCCGCCACAATCGTTCCTGATCGGACAACCGGCCGGCGACTTCCTTGAACTGCTGGTACTCGACCAGGCGGCGCACCAACTCGCTCCGGGGATCTTCACCCTCCTCGTCACCCGGCTCGGGGGCTGGTTCCTGCGGAAGCAGTGTTCGAGATTTGATGTGAATCAGGGTAGAGGCCATGACCAAAAAATCACCGGCAAACGAGAGATTGAGTTCCTTCATGATCTGAAGATACTCAAGATATTGCCGGGTAATCAGGGCGATCGGGATATCGTAGATATTGATTTCGTGCTTGCGGATGAGGTGGAGTAACAGGTCGAGAGGCCCATTGAAGGCATCCAGTTTCACCTCGTATGCGGTTTCAACCTGTTCCATGATACCACCGGTAGGGACAACCCCCTGTGGTTGTCCATCAGAGATGATACACGCCTCATTCGGGACGGCACAGGGGCCGTCCCCTACCCATCCCAGCCTGCCATCTCAATATAGACAGCTTAATATACTATCTTTAGTGGAGAGAGGCAACAGAAACTTCTATATATTGTGGATGTCGTCTTGCGTAGGGACAGGCCTCCGTGCCTGTCCGCTCACCGGCCTTTTCTCTTCCAGACTGCGAGCAGCAACAACCACAGAACGGCCAGGATAGCAAACAGGGTGAAGAAATCGCGGTCCCGGCCGGTGGGGCCGCCCTTACCACTCGACTCGGGAAGATCGATGCCGGAAATCAAGCCAGGCTGCTCGAAGACAGCCTCTCGAAAATCCGCGTCGCCTTGAAACCGGGCTTCCGTAAAATCCACCGTGTTCCGAAACAGCGCCCGGTGAAAAACCGTATGACCATGGAACTCGGTAAACCGAAAATAGACTTCGCGCTCAAACCGGGATCCGGACAAATCCAGCGCCTTGCGAAACCGGCTCCCGGAGAAACCCGTCCCCTGAAGAAACCGGGTACGCCCAAACTCGGCGTCCTCCGCAAAGGACACCTCCAGCAATTCCGCAAGGCCCTCAAACCGCGCTCCCGTAAAAGCGGCCTTTCCCATGAACCGGGCCCGATGAAACCGGGAATGCGTGCCGAACGCCGTCCGGGTAAAATCGGCATCATGGGCAAATATGGCTCGAATAAAAAATCCCTCATGGCCGATGTGCATATCGGAAAAATCGGCTCGCTCCAGGATGACCATCCCGGACAGGTCAATGGACTGCCGGATCGTGCTGCCCCGCAGGCTCACCGGCCCTCGAACGACGATGTACCCGGGCTTGATGAGGTGAGTCGCCAGAATGCCCTGCACCTCCACGTCTTCAAGCATGAATGGCCCGTGAATAACGCGAACCTCGGACACCCGCTCGGCTTGGATGCGTTCGACAATGGCCGGATGCTTGACCAATCCCGGTTCAAACGGCTGAAGGCTCAACCGGTCCAAAGGAAGGTCACCCGCAAGAACGACCCCTTTCAACGCCACCCCCCTGCCCTGCTGCAACGCCGCCAACACGGCGTCCGCGGATACGGCCAGCGCCTGCCGGTCCTCCTCGCTACAGGTGCCTGTCAACTCGCGCACCATCACCCGGGGGTCCGTACCCTCCTCGACCCGGCAGACCCCCCAGGACATGGCCGACCCCGCGACCCAGAGGACCACGCAGAGGAGACTCACGAACCACGTTGGTAAGACCATCAGGCGCCAGACAACCACAGGGGGTTGTCCCTACATAATACGCCTAATCGTGTCCACGGCATCATCGTCCTTGTAGGGGACGGCCCCCGTGCCGTCCCGCATGAACCACACGCCCTCCCCACGGACGACCACGGGGGGGGTCCCTACATGAGGGAGACATCATTGGGCCCGTAGGGGACGGCACAGGGGCCGTCCCCTACGGCTTCGGATCTTTCAGGGTGAGGTAAAAATCTTTGACTTCCCGGTCGGAGTGGCTGAGCCGTTCCTCGACTTCCTCAACCGTTTTTGGGGGCGGCACGACCACTTTTTCACCTTCCTGCCAATTGACGGGGGTCGCGCAGGATAAGGTGTCGGCCGTTTGGAGTGCCGTGACCAAGCGGAAGACTTCATCCACGTTGCGCCCCGCGTTCATCGGATAATAGATCAGGGCCCGGATTACGCGTTTGGGATCGATCACGAACAACGCACGAACCGTGGCGGTCGTACTGGCCCCGGGATGGATCATGCCATAGAGCCGGGAAACCTGCATGTCGATATCCGCCACCAAGGGATAGGGAATCGTCACGCCCAGTTTCTCCTTGATATTCGCGAGCCAAGCCAGATGCGCGTGGATGCTGTCCACGCTGACGCCAAGCAACTTGACGCCTTTCTTTTTGAAGTCCTCGTGTCGGCGGGCAAATTCCGCTAATTCCGTGGTGCACACGGGCGTAAAATCCGCAGGGTGGGAAAAGAATACGACCCAATCCTGTTCTTGCCAGGCGCTGAATCCAAAATCTTGAGACAGGGTGGTCACTGCGGAAAAATCAGGGGCATTCTCACCTATACGTGGCAGACCTTCAGCTTCAGACATCAAATTCTCCTTGTATCATGACAGCCACAGGGGGTTGTCACTACAGGAACCTCTGATTTACTGCACTATCGGGCGCAGGGCTGCGTTGTGTCCTCGCTCAACCCTCACCTATCTCTCTGATAAGCCTCGGGTTTCGCTCCGGGACGCCTTGCCCTGCATCCCGCTATCACAATAAATCAGAGGTTCCTACATCGTAGGGGACGGCCCCTGTGCCGTCCCGGTCGGCGCTCGACGTTCGTTTTTCGCGAAAGATGTTTCGCCGTGCCGTTACCACCCACGGGGCAAATCGTCGTCATCCAAACCCGTTTCCGCTTCCCTGAAATATTTCTCGGCTTCCAACTCCTCGGACAAATCTTCAGTCAGATCATCATCGTGGTCTTCGGGAAGGGGACCAAATCCCGCGTCTTCATCGAAGTCGTCGGAAATGTCACCGGTCATGTCATCGTCAAGATCGGCGGAAAACTCATCGGCCGTCTCATCATCGAATCCGGACAAATCCGATTCAAACGACTCAAGAACGACGTCCGCAGCCACGTCTTCCATTGCAGCGGGAACTAAGTTCGTCCCCGTCGTTGCAGCCGTCGTTGCAGATATCGGGGCGGGCTTCGTCGCCTTTTTGGGGACCGGGACCTGTTTCTTTGTGGCCGGACGTTTTTGCGCGGGCTTGGCCGCCGTTTTCTTCACGGCGGCTTTCTTGGTGACTGCTTTCTTGGCGACGACCTTTTTGGGCTTGACAGCGGCCGGCGTTTTCCCCTTGGCCGGACGTTTTTTCACGGCCGTCTTCTTGGCGGCCGCTTTCTTGGCAGCAACTTTCTTGACAGGAGCCTTTTGGGCGGTCCCCTTCTTTATCGCAGTTTTCGACTTCTTTTTCGGCGGAGCCTGCTTCGCCTTCCTGGACGTGAGCGCAACTTTTTTCGAGGACTTGGCCGGTTTCGCTTTGGCTGAGCCTGCCCTGCCTGTCCTGAGCGTAAGGCGCAACGCGCCTGAAGTCGAAGGAAGCGGAGTCGAAGGGGACGACTTTGCCTTGGTCTTCGATTCCTTAGGCTTTACCGTGGATGCAGACCGTCCCGACTTCTTCCCCTTGGCTTTGGGTTTTTCCCGGGCACTGGTTGCCATTGTCCTTTACCTCCTGATTTTGTGTGGCATAAGGATAAAGGAACCTCTATGCTTCAAAACCCCATGCCGAAAAGTCCCTCTATCACGGACCACGATCAAGTTTCAACCGTAACTTCCGCTCAATTCGACGGATGTGGCATTCTCCGACAAACCCCGTTACAGTGCGCTTAACAGGGAAGAGAACGTTCATGTCCCAATCCTCAACCGAACTCAAACCGTCCCACACGCGCCGGACCATTCTGGCCCTCCTGCTTTTAATAAGCATTATCACGTATATTGACCGGGTCAACATTTCAGTCACGGCACGGCAGATGATCCCTGCTCTCGGGCTCACCAACGTTCAGATGGGACAGATTTTTTCAGCATTTGTCCTGGGATATGCCCTGTTTCAAATACCGGGAGGCCGGCTGGGAGACCGGTGGGGTCCCAGAAAAGTCCTGACCCTGGCCGTGATCTGGTGGTCGCTCTTTACGGCGATGACCGCCTTGGCCCCGTCATCGTTTCTCGCAGGGGTCATGGGCATTGGAGGATCGCTGATGATCGTGCGATTCCTGATCGGCGTCGGGGAAGCCGCGGCCTTGCCGAATTTCAACCGGACCGTGGCCAATTGGTGTGGCCCGCAGGAACGAGGACTCGGCATCGGGATCACGATCAGCGGCATTGGGATCGGGTCCGCGCTCACGCCCTCGATCACGGCCTGGATCATGGTGAATTACGGCTGGCAGTCCGCCTTTTATTGGGCCGGAGGCCTCGGCGTGCTCATCGCCATGCTGTGGTTTTGGTTCGCCACGGACCAGCCCGACGAGCATCCATGGGTCAATGCCGGAGAAGTCGCGCTGATCCGCGGTCACGCGCCCGTACCGAGCGAGCCCGAAACCGCGGCACCCGTTCCCTGGAAAGCCTTTGTCCGAACTTCAAGCGTGTGGTGGCTGGTCTTGAGTTACACCTGTTTCGGATACGTGGCCTACGTGTACCTGTCCTGGTTTTACCTCTACCTCGTGGAGGTCCGAAACTTCAGCGTGTTGCGAGGCGCCCTGCTCGCTGCCAGTCCCTTTATCGCCATGACGATCTTCTGTCCCATCGGCGGCTGGGTCACGGATCGTCTGTCCGGACGATTCGGCGTGAATAAGGGACGACCCTGGACCGGAGCCGGGGGAATGGCTCTGGCCGCCGTTTCCATCCTCGCCGGGGCGGCGATTGAACATCCTTTCATTGCCCTGGCCTTCTTGTCCTTGGGCGCGGGATGGCTGTATTTCACCATCGGCGCGTATTGGAGTTCGACCGTGGATCTATCCAAATCCCACGCCGGCACCCTGTCCGGGATGATGAATACCGGCGCCAACCTGGGCGGCACCCTCTCCCCCACGCTCACGCCCTGGATCGCGAACGAATTCGGATGGACCATCGCCCTTGGGATCGCCGCAATTCTGGCATTCTTCGGCGCAGTCTGCTGGCTCGGCATCCGCCCGGCCAACGGCCTCAGGCTGAGAGAACTGTAACGAGTTACTCATTCGCTGACAGAATGGAGAGGCTGACCATACTAGAGTTGTCATTTGTATGTGTTCACTCATTCCCTTCGACTTCGCTTCGCTACGCTCTCAGGACAGGCGTTGATAAAATGAAGGGCTGGCCTTGCCAGGATGACCATTTGATAGGGTGTGCTGGTTACAGGACCTCCCCTGATTCCTAGCGAGAACGTCGGACGACGCTGTGCTCATCCGATCTGCCCCGATTCATGGACTCTTGACGGCTTTCCATATCTAGCATATGGTTATCCATATGAAGACGACGCTCAACATAGACGACCGCGTGATGAGCCGATTGCGTGAAGAGGCGGCCCGGCGGCGAACGACCATCTCCGCACTGGTGGAAGCGGCGTTACGACGCATCCTGGCCGAAACGTCTCACGGCGCGGAGAGGAAACGCGCCCACCCGGTGCTCCCGGCCTGGCGCAGTGGTGGGACGCTCGTGGACGTATCGAATCGTGCCGAGTTGTATTCGGCGATGGATGAACCCTGATTGCTGGTCCTCGACACCAACGTCCTGCTGTATGCCGCCGACCGGCAATCGGAATTCCATCGACCGTGCCGCTCCTTTGTCGGGCAGTGCATGGATGATCCGGCGCCCGACTTTCTGACCTGGAACATCTGTTATGAATTTCTTCGAGTCAGCACGCATCCCCGGGTCTTTCGGTCACCGTGGAACGCCAAGGACGCGTGGCGCTTCATCGAAGCTCTGCTGGCGTCCCCGGGGATTGACGTCCTTGTGCCGACGGAACGGCATGCGGACATCGTAAATCTCCTCATGGATGAATTGCCTGATGCCCGGGGAAATTTCATGCACGACCTTCACACCGCCACGCTGATGCGCGAACACGGGATCAGCCGGATCTGCACGCGCGACACCGATTTTCACCGGTTCTCTTTTCTCACGGTCATCGATCCCCTGCGAAAGTAAGCCGGCCGGTCAGATCGAATGACGCTTCGCTCATCAGACCTGCCCCGACCGACGGTCTCTTATTCCCCTCCTTTGTAAGGACGGGCAAGGGGAGGTAGAAAGATCGATCTGTTTTTGTATCAATGACAAGAATGCAATGGTTGCCGATCGTCCATCGGCCTTGCTACATTCGGTCGATGAGCGCATCCCTGACGTTCAAGAAAAAAAATCCCCAAGTCGTCATCTCCACCAGGTTCGGCAACGTCACGATCCAGTTTTACACGGACGTGGCGCCTCGCCACGTGGATAACTTTCTGAATCTCGCCAAAATCGGATTCTACAACGGCACGACGTTTCATCGCGTTATCCCCGGCTTCATCATCCAAGGGGGTGACCCGCTCAGCAAGGAAGCGGACCGCACCCTGCACGGCACCGGCGGGCCGGGTTTCGGCCTGACCCCGGAACCCAGCGACCAGCCACACCGACGCGGCACGGTCTCCATGGCCAAAATGCCCCGGAACGAAGATCGCACCCGGGACGTCAACGACAATGGGTCACAGTTTTTTATCTGCGTAGAAGACGCGAGCAGTCTGGACCGGACCTATACCGTCTTCGGCAAAGTCCGGAAAGGCATGGACGTGGTGGATCAAATCGTGGCCGCGGAACGGGATCCCCAAGACAATCCCCTGGACCCCATCACGATGACCATCGACGTGGTGGAAGAATGAGGATCACCCTCACCTTAATCCTCTCCCGTCAAGGGAGAGGAAACGAAGCAAGGGAGAGGGGGTTGTTTAGAAAAACGCGGCGCTGGCGTAGGTAATGGTGGAGTTGAATTGATCCACGATCTCCCGGTCGTAGCGCAAGACCTCGCCTTTTTCCGCCTCGATCAAGCGCAAGAGCAGGTAAATCGCCGAGAAGCCCAACACGTGGCGGCGATCTTGTTCCTTGAGGAGAAATTCGGCAAAACCCTGAGCATCGACGTTTTCCACGTGCTTCAGCATTTCCAGGTCGGTTTGCATGCAACGATGGAACGAAAAATCCGTGGGGGCCTTGTCATCGCCGTAGCGCAGGCCGATATGCGCAAGGTTCGCGCTGGCGAGAAAACAGACCCGCTGTCCCGACGCGGCAATCGCATCTTTCAACAGCGACACGAACCCTTCGACCTGATCGGCCACGTCCTTGAGAGCCGGATCGATCACGCACCCTGGCGGAAATAAAGACAGGACCGGGATGATGGAGATGGACTGCCGCGCGCCCACGGTTTCCTGAAGAAAGGGTAGCTGAAATTCAATGCTGTGTTCCGTTTCATGCCGCAATTCATCCGCGAACCACGCATCGTCTCCCTTGGACCGGAGATGTTCCATGATCGGTCGATTGACCGGCACGACTCCCAATGGGCTTTCGAAATCCTTATCCGTCACGGCTACCGGCTTCGCCAACCCGGCGTGGGCGGTCCCCAGGAGAATGTACACGTCCGGCGCCTCCGCCTCACGCAGTTCCTTATAGGCCCATGCATAGATCGGCCCGGCCACGTTGACTTCGTAATTCGGCGCCACCAACCCCTTGATCGCCTTCCCCTGGTGCTCGGAGGGATCGGGGCTCGGCCCTTCCTTGGACGAGAAAAATCCGGCAACCTGTTCGCGCAGTTTCTGTGGTTCGGCTTCGTAGCTCTTGCCGGCAAAACGGGGGGTCCGCGCTGGCGCGTCACGATACGCCTTTACCGCCGTGGCTTTCGCCGTCTCGTAGCGCTCGCCTTCGAGAAAGAGCTTTTGATCCAGGTCGGCGATGAGCCGCTCGAGTTTGTCCGGCATCAGGAACTCGCCGTACTTTTTCAGGTATTCGACGCCGATTTGTTCTGGGGAATGCTCGCCGTCCAGAAATTGGAACAGGTAGAACAAGTTGAGTGGAATGATGAGCTTTTCCGTACTCAACCCGGAAGGGTCCCACAAGACGATATAATGCTCCTCCCCCTGCTTCACGGGCGAGTATTGAATATTGCGAAGCGCGGGGTAGGACTTCGGATTGTTCACTTGCTCTGTCATAGACGTTCCTATTGCAGCGGTATCATCAAGGTGCGCGGCCTTATTCGCACGAATTGGAGATTATATGGACCGGCCTTCCGCTCCCGCAAGGCGGTTTCGTGAAGGATTTGTGTATTTAACTGTATAAGCTCAGAAACACACCGAACGCCCCCACCATTCCCTGCACTTGCAATCTCCAGTCCAATTCCTGCTTCACCAGCAACCCGAGTGCCAAAGGTGGTGGACTCATACACATACTTGAAATTTATGTTGTATTTTTGGTATAGTTTCCACATTTAGTGTACTTGGATCAAAAAAGAGGGGGACAACAACCATGCCAAGAAAAAAGCAGTTTGCCATTGATGCCGTCAAGCAGAAAGCGATGATAGCCTTCTGGGATCATGGTTACAGGGGGACCTCCCTACAGGATCTCGTGGAAACCATGGGTATCAACCGTGCCAGCTTGTATGACACGTTCGGCGATAAATACGCCCTCTTTATCGACACCTTGCACAACTACGTTGACATCTATGCGAAGCCCTTTTTCACCAGACTCAGAAAGACGCATTCACCCCGCCAGGCCATCATCGCCTTATTCGACGAAATTTGCGATGGAATATCGAAAGGTGAGGAACAAAACGGATGTTATATCATTAACACGGCCTTGGAGATGTCTCCGCATGACGCAAAGGTGGCCCGAATCGTCAATCGAACCTTCGCCTATGTAGAAAAAAATTTTTTTCGCAAAATGATCGAACAAGGCCAAGCCAGAGGAGAGATTTCCCTGGAAGTGACTCCAGCGACAACCTCTCGCACCTTGCTCAGTCTGTTGATCGGGTTACGGGTGCTTTCCCGCAACCGCCCGGAAAAAGCCTTGCTCAACTCATTCAAGATGCAGGTAGAAGCCCTTTTGCCCACTGGGGATCATACAACCCTGCCCGACCCTGTCTCCGTCAAGCGCAATGGTTGCAAAGTCCGTGCCAACTTCGCTTATGCAGGATGACGCGTGGAAGACTGATTCCACGTGACTCTGCCGTAGTGTTGCGTCTCCCTCTTTCCTTCTCAAAGAGAGCATGGCTCCACGAACCCCCTGACCGCAGGCTTTGACTTGTTGGCCGTTCCAGCCTCATACGGTCGATTTGCCCTTCACTTGCAAGGCGTCATTGAACTGGTTAGGATATCAGAAAGCACCCTTGCGCAAACCTGCTTATGCTTTCGATTCCCACACAGCTACCGCCACGACGCCTTTTTACCCTTCTTCTGTTCTGCATTTTCTCTTTTCCTTCCGCTTCTCAAGCAATTGACCTTGCGTCCTTCGAACAGAACGTCACGGAATACACCGTCAAGAACGGCTGGACCTTTATTCTCGTTGAACGCCCCGTAGCCCCGGTGTTCGCCTTTATGACGGCCGTAAACGTGGGATCCGCGCAGGAAGGCACGGGACGGACCGGGCTCGCGCACATGTTTGAACACATGGCCTTTAAAGGCACGCCGCGCCTCGGGACCAAAAACTACAAAGAAGAGAAAAAAGCCCTGGAGGAGTTGGAACGGGCGTATCTGGCTTATCAGGAAGCCAAGTTGAGTGCCCCGTCCGATGCCCAACACGTCGAAGACCTCTCGAACGTCTTTAAAGGCAAGCAAGAAGCCGCTGCGAAATTTGTGAAAAAAAATGCATTCGGGGACGTCGTTGAACGAGAAGGCGGGGTCGCCTTGAACGCCTTTACCGGCGCCGACGTCACCGGCTATTTTTATGCACTCCCGGCCAACAAGATCGAACTCTTCTGTTATCTCGAGTCGGAACGATTTCTGCACCCGGTGTTTCGCGAGTTCTACGAAGAACGGGACGTGGTGATGGAAGAACGCCGGATGCGCACGGAGAGCCGGCCCGTCGGCCGGCTGTTTGAACAATTCGTGGTCACGGCCTTCACGGCTCATCCTTATCACCATCCGGTGATCGGCTATGCCAGTGACATTCAATCCTATACCATGACCGATGCCAAAGAATTCTTTGACACGTATTACGTGCCATCCAACATGGTCACGGCGGTCGTCGGAGACATTGACCCGAAGACCTTGATCCCCTTGCTGGAAACCTATTTCGGTCGGATTCCCGGCAGACCAAAACCACCAGCCTTAAGAACCGTGGAACCCCCGTCTATTGCGGAAAAAGTGGTAACAATCAAGGATCCCGCTCAACCCTTTTACATGGAAGGGTACCATAAACCCGCAGCCACGCATCCCGATCAACCTGTCTTCGACGCCATCGACGACATTTTGACGAACGGACGGACCTCCCGGTTTTACCGCTCTCTGGTTCGAGACAAACAGATTGCAGTCAGCGCCGGCGCCTATGGAGCCTATCCGGGAGAAAAATATCCACACCTGTGGGTGGCATATGCGGTGCCCGCGCGTGGGATTGCCAACAAAACCGTTCGACAAGCTATCCGTGAAGAATTGGATCGCCTGAAGAATGAAGACGTCACGGATGAGGAATTGGCCAAGTTTCGAACACGGGCCAAAGCCAGCCTGATCTATTCCTTGAAAAGCAATCTCGGGTTGGCCATGAGCTTGACGGACTACCAGACCCTCTTTGGCGATTGGCGCGAACTGTTTCGCTACATTCAACGCTTTGACCGTGTCACGAAAGGAGACATCCGACGTATCGCCCGGCAAACGTTCACGGACTCCAATCGGGTCGTAGCCCAGATCGAAACCGTCCCCCCTGCCGCTCCTGCACCAGCGACCCGACAGAAAGAATCATGACGTGAGAGAAGCCTCACGCCAATACTGCCGGCAGATCCCACGACGTCTCCTGTCCTATCTGGTGACGTGTGCTGCGATCGTTCTCTTTCTGGCCACCCAGGCAACCGGTCAGGTGGACACGGTTGAGCAACTGACGTACCCCCCCCTGCCGGACCTGCATATTCCTCAACCAACCCGGATTGTCCTGGACAACGGCATAGTGGTGTTTCTCCTGGAAGATCACGAACTCCCGATTGTCCAGGTTTCGGCACGTATCCGGACCGGCTCCCGTCTGGAACCGGCCGACAAAGTCGGCTTGGCCGCACTCACGGGAACCGTCATGCGAAGCGGAGGGACGACGACGTGGACCGGCGACGCACTCGATGACTACCTGGAACGCAAGGCCGCGTCGATTGAAACCGGCATCGGCGTGGCCAGTGGCTCAGCCTCGATGACGTGCTTGATCGAAGACTTTGCCGAGATCTTTGAGGTATTCGGCGACGTGCTGCAAAACCCGCGCTTCGAACAGGAAAAACTGGCCCTCGCTAAAAAGAAGGTCATGGCCGGGATCGCCAGGCAAAATGACAATCCGGGTGGCATCCTGTCCCGGGAATTTGCAAAGTTGATATACGGCAACGATTCACCCTATGCCCGGGTCGAGACTTATGCCACCGTCAACAATATTTCCCGACAGGATCTCGTCGATTGGCATGAGAAATATGTTGTCCCGAATCGCATCATCCTGGGCCTGGTCGGCGATTTCCAAACGGAGAAGACCCTGGACCTGATCAAACACACACTCGGGCATTGGCCGCAAGGGAAAGCCTTCGACGATCCGGTTGTCCCGTACCAGACCTCTACCATAAGAAAGGTCTATTACGTTGAGAAAGACGACATGACCCAAGCCAAGATCATCATCGGACATGTGGGCCTCACGCGAAAACACCCGGACTACCATCCGGTGGTCATTATCAACCAAATCGTCTCCGGGTCTTTCGGGGCCCGGCTCTTTTCCAATATTCGTTCACAAAAAGGATTGGCCTATGACGTGGACGGTGGAATCGGGTTCGGATGGGACTATCCGGCTACCGCCAGTTTTTCAATGTCCACCAAAACGGAAACCACGCAAGCAGGCATCGACGCATTATTGGCGGAAGTCCATAAGGTCATGGAGACGGAACCTCCGACTGAAGAGGAAGTACGCAAGGCGAAGGCCAGTCTCCTGAATTCTTTTGTTTTTTCCGTGGATTCTCCAGGAAAACTCCTCGGAAAATTTCTGACCTATGAATATTTCGGGTATCCTTCCGATTGGCTTGTCCGGTTCAGAACGGGCATTGAGCAAACGACCGTGGAGCAGGTCAGGAAAGCGGCTCGCACACACGTCAAACCGGACCAATTCGTGTTCCTGATCATCGGACCCCGCCAAGGCACGGCACCGGCCCTGGCACGATATGAAACAGTCGAAGAACTCGACATTTCCATCCCTGAATCGTAAAAATAGGATTCTACCCACCCCATGGGCCAAAACCTGTCCGGCAAGGAGACTCCGATGCACGTTCGGAACATGGTCAAACGTGTGATTCAAACGCTTACCCTGTTTTGTATCATCATCAACGTGGCGGGATGTGCGACGAACCCGTACACGAACCGGTCGCAGTTTCTGCTGATCCCGGAAAGCCAGGAAATTCACATGGGCAACCAAGCCTATGCCCAAACGCTCAATGATCCGGAGGTGGTCATCTCCAACAACCCGGAGGAAGTGGAACCCGTGCAACGTGTAGCTGAACGGATTATTGCCGCGGCCAAACGATCCAAATACGCCAAACGCGCGAAATCGTTCCAATGGGAAGTCACGGTCATCAAAGACGACAAGACCAAGAACGCGTGGGCCCTGCCCGGCGGCAAAATCGGATTTTATACGGGCATTTTCCCTGAGGCTAAAAACGAAAATGGGTTGGCGGCGATCATGGGCCATGAAGTCGTTCATGCCCTGGCCCGCCATGGCGCCGAACGAATCAGCCAGCATTCCGTAGCCAACCTGGGGTTGCGGATCGCCACGGTAGCCTTGGACATGAAACCTGTCACTCAGACGTTGGCCATGCAGGCGTTGGGGATCGGCATCCTGCTGCCCTTTGGTCGAAGCCATGAATCGGAAGCGGACTATATCGGGTTACTCCTGGCTGCCGAGGCCGGATACGACCCGAGAGAAGCCGTACTTCTATGGGAACGCATGGCGGAATCGTCCAAAGGCTCCCCTCCGGAATTTCTGTCAACCCACCCTGCCCATAAGACACGCATTGAAAACCTGCAAAAATGGATGCCGGAGGCCATGGCACGTTACGAACGTGCCGACAAAGCACCCGTCTCCCCCCTTCCCGTTATCGAGTAACGCTGATGCGACCCGACGTAACGTCGATGAAAGCATGGAGGATTATCGATGAATAAGATGGCACGTCGTTCGATAACACCAATTTTCATGATGGTAATCCTGCTCCCGATCGCGGACGTGGAAGCTTCAGATGCCCGCCGGGGATTCTATTTCGGCGCGGACGTAGGGATCTCCGTCCCAAACGATCTTGAATCCACGCGCACAAATAACGGCATTGGAACAAACTGCGATCAATGGTTGGAGGGGGACACGTTGAATGACGGCACGATGGTTCCGCTTCCGTTGGAACAATGCTCCCCCAGTGCCCTGCCTAAACGGGCGACTAAATTTGATCTTGGCACGGGCTTGCTGGCCGGGGTGAACCTCGGCTACGCCTTCCACGACTTTCGTCTTGAAGCCGAGTATTTTCGTCGTGAGCAAAGCGGTGAACGTTCGGCGCTTAACGTTCCCGGCGATCCAAAACAGGCAGAATTTGTCGAACGAAGTGAAAAGATTAGTGATTTCCGAGCCGATAATTTCTTCGCCAACGTCTACTATGACTTTCATCACGTGCTATCGCCCAATCTCACTCCTTACGTGGGGGTTGGGTTAGGGGTGATGCACGTGCAGATGGACTATTCGGGAGCATCCATCCGAACAAACAATCGTGATACGCTCCAAGCATTGGGGCGCAATCGTCATGCGGCAGGACTGGCTACATTAGCCGATGAGGTCCTGTCCGATACGTTATTCGGATACCAGTGGATAGCCGGCCTGGATTACGCATGGAGCGAACGATTTTCCACAGGATTGAAATTCCGCTATGGCGATACTTTCAGCGATTTCGAGGACGGCAATAACGCGTGGAAGACCTTGAGAGGCCACGCATCCACGGTTGGCCCGCCGGGGACTCCTGGCGCCGCGCTTCCAATTCGCTATGACATTGAAGCTAAAGATTTGAGTTTCTTTGGAATCTCATTGAATTTCAAATACTTTTTTGACATGTGAAGCCACGTTGACAGCATCTGCGTGGCACGAAATCACTCCACAAATGAATGCCTGTTTTCCTTGGAATGCATGATTTTAAAAGACCTATTGAAAGACTATTGTAACGGTCCTATAATAAGACCTATTTAGGGAACCCCATCAGAAGACCGAATCATGACCATGAAGTTTTCTCAGGACGTCATACCATTGACAAATCTGAAAACTAATCCCGGCCGCGTCGTGAAACAGGTTGCCGAAACGAACCGCCCGGTGCTATTGACCAGCCGAGGGCGCGGCGTTGCAGTCGTCCAGTCGGTCGCCGAATTTGAGACTGCAGAGGAGGAGCGGGCTTTCATGCGGGCGGTCGTTGAGGGGCTCTCCGATCTCGAGAAAGGACACGATGTCTCGTTACACAGAGTCAAGATCGAACTCGACCTCAAGTAAAAGATGTCCCTCCCGGTCCGCTTTGCCAAGTCCGCGTTGACTGACCTCCGGACTATCCAAATCTGGTACACCGAACAGGGAGTACCCGTTGTCGGCACTCGTCTGGTTGGCGAGATCGTCAAACGAATTGAACGCCTTGCCGATCATCCCGATATGGGACGCATTGTCCCGGAATTTGGTCAACCCTTCTTGAGAGAAATCATCCACTCCCCGTTTCGCATCGTGTATCGGCGCGATCCCAAAACCGTGCGGATTGTGCGGATATGGCGCAGTGAACGTCAGCTTCGACTGACGGAACATGAAAACAAGCCAACGTAATCACCTCAAGCCTCGTGCCTGCGATGAAGCTTTCCTTCGAACCTATTCGCCTACGGCATTTAGCACGTGAAACGTCCCTTCTCAACCAATCGTCCGTGTGATAGCGTGGCGGAACGATCCATCCCCAATCATGAAGCCACGTTGACACGTCTCTTATCAATTTTCGTTTTTTGTCTGACCCTTTCGGCTTGTGGGAGAGGTGGCGAAACAGTCGTCGAGATCGCGTTGCACCCCACCAAGCCCAACCTGTTCTACGTGGCCACGAACGACTACATCTTCAAGACCCGCGATACCGGTCAAACCTGGGTCAACGTATCCAAAGGCATGACGCACTCACGCGTGATTTCGCTGGCCGTCGACCCCCTGCTTCCGGCCAACGTATACGCCGGCACCAAGGGCGATGCGGTCTTTAAGAGTTTTAACGGCGGCCAGCAATGGATCTCCCAACGCAAGGGCTTGGAAGGCGTGACCATTACGTCGGTGGTGCATGAAATCAAATTCGTTCCGGGATCGAGCCAACATATCTTCGCAGCCACGTCGATGGGCGTCTTTGAAACAGAGAATGCCGGCGCCACCTGGACCAAACGCATGGATGGGATGATCGAAGTCCTCATGGTCGTGACAATCGACGTGGACCCCAACCAGCCGCAAACCCTGTACGCCGGGACCAGCGGAGGCGTGTATCGTTCACTCGATGGAGCCAGGAATTGGACAAAGGTCAACAACGGTCTGGTGCCACCCGAGGTTTTGAAAGCGTCACGCGCCCTCAGCGTGGTAAAAATCAAGATCGCCCCCCATGCGCCCCACACCGTGTATACGGCCACGTTAAAGGGACTTTTTAAAACCACCGACGGTGGGGAATCCTGGCAGCGGATCGGAGAAGCCCTGCCCGACCAATTTTTCAGCGATCTCATTCTCGACCCGGTGACCCCGGGCGTTGTCTTTGTGGCCAGTCGAGCCGGCGTTCATATCAGCCGGGATGGAGGCCAAACCTGGAACGCGGTCAATGAGGGGCTGACCAATCTCAACATTCGAGCCTTGGTCATCAGTCAGACGGCCCCTTCGACCTTGTACGTCGGCACGAATCGCGCAGGTCTTTTCCGGTCACATAACGGAGGCAGGACGTGGGAACCTCTTCCGTTGGTCTTGGCTCAACAA
>JAPPLK010000096.1 GCA_028819435.1 Nitrospira sp. | reverse complement strand
TCTGATTTAATGTGATAGCGGGATGCAGGGCAAGGCGTCCCGGAGCGAAACCCGAGGCTTATCAAACGAGATAGGTGAGGGTTGAGCGAGGACACAACGCAGCCCTGCGCCCGATAGTGCACTAAATCAGAGGTTCCTTTACTGTGACCGACATCGAGGGCACCCTAGCCAAGGTCAATGCCAACGGCGGCAAGTTGCTGATGCCAAAGACAAGCATTGGTGAATATGGGCACATCGCCCACTTCCAGGACTGCGAGGGGAATCGAGTGGCGTTGCACGCCATGACGTAACGTAACGTAACGTAACGGCCTTTCCCGCATGTAGCCATTTCTCACCGCTTCGATCTCTCAAGGTGCTGTCCTAGGAGATTATGCCCAGTATCGAAGAGGAGCGCGTTGCTTGATATATGGTCTTACTCTGGCGGGGCGAGCCATTCATATTGTTTGCACGACGGCTCGCCCAACCCTTATTATCATTACGGTTTACGAACCCAGGTTGCCCAAATGGGTTACTCCGACACAGAGGAGATCATCGATATGAAATGCAGCATTGATGGTTGTCCGGGAGAATACGAAGCGGGAAAAGTCATGCACACTGTTCGGCATCAGGGGCAAATCATTGTCATCGACCACGTTCCGGCTGACGTTTGTTCGGTATGCGGAGACGTGCTGTTGAAGCCGGACACGGTTCGCAGGATCGAAAGCTTGCTTCAAGAAAAGCACCAACCGGCAAGCACGGTGCCTCTGTACGAGTTCGCGTGAAAGCCTTATTTAGAAAAATTCTCAGCATGTTTTCTTGGAGACGAGTCTCGCCCAACCCGGACCTCAAGGAACTGTTGCTCGCGCCGGAAGCGTGCACGGAAGTGCTCACACCGCCGCGTGAAAGGCATCGTTATCGAGGGGCACCGTCGTTCGAATAAATCCGTGTATCTTCTTGACATCAACGTCGTTTCGGAATTGCGCCGTCCCAATCCGCACAAAGGCGTCCTGAATTGGATTGCGGATGTCCCAGCCGATCAGCTTTTTCTGTCTGCAGTGACAGTCGTAGAGATCCAGGCGGGTATCGAGATCGCCCGCGAGCAGGATGTCGCAAAAGCGTAGACAAGGTTGTAAGCCAAGGAGATCAAGTGGAAAAGCTCACTGCCAACGACCCGGAGGCGCGGTCGGCTGATGTTGTCGCCGAGAATGTCGATCAACTGAGAGTGCTGTTTCCTGAGGCATTCACCGAGGGCAAGGTCGACTTTGGCGTGCTCAAGCAACTCTTGGGCAATGCAGTCGAAGAGCGTGAAGAGAAGTATGGTCTCAACTGGCACGGCAAGCGCCGAGCGCGGCAACTCGCGCTGACGCCTTCCACCGGCACTTTGCGTCCCTGCCCGGAGGAGAGCGTCGCTTGGGATACGACACAGAATCTGATGATCGAAGGCGACAACCTGGAGGTACTCAAGCTGCTGCAGAAGAGCTATGCCGGAAAGGTGAAACTCATCTATATCGACCCTCCGTATAACACAGGGAAGGATTTTGTCTATCCCGACGACTTCGGTGACAATATTAAGAACTACCTGGAATTGACTGGTCAGATCGACGGCGAAAACCGAAAGCTTTCATCCAACGCCGAAGCATCTGGCCGGTTTCACACCGACTGGCTGAATATGATGTATTCGCGATTGAAATTAGCTCGAAATCTTCTGAGAAAGGATGGAGTTCTATGTATTTCTATCGACGATTGTGAAAGAGACAATTTGAGGTCGGCATGTGATGAACTTTTTGGTGCTGAGAATTTCGTTGAAAGTATAGTGTGGAAAAAACGCTATGGGGGTGGAGCTAAAGAAAAGTATCTAGTTTCACTTCATGAATACGTACTTGTATACGCCAAGAATATCAGCGCGTTGGGTAGTCTGCATGTCCCACGGGATCAAGCGTCGATTGAGAAGTATTATACAAAGCGCGATGGAAACTTCGAGAAACGCGGACCCTATCGGACCCATCCGCTTGAGGCAACAAAAAGCATGGGCAGTCGACCAAACTTAGTCTTTCCCATCCCTGGTCCAGAAGGTGTGAAATTTTTTCCCAAGAGACAGTGGCTTTGGTCTGAGGAACGTGTCAGTCAGGCACTGCACATGGATGAAATTGAGTTTCAGAAGGACAAGGATGGACAATGGACCGTTCACACTAAGCAGTACCTGAAGGACGAGAACGGTGAAGTTCGAAAAGCCAAATCGTTCTCTATAATCGACAATGTATTCTCACAGCATGGAACCAATGAACTCCTCGAACTTTTCGAAAATGCTCACATATTTCCGTTTCCTAAACCGACAGGACTAATCAAACCACTTCTTGAGTTTGGGGCAACAGATAGCGACGGCATTGTCATGGATTTTTTTGCTGGTTCAGCGACAACAGCGCATGCGTTGATGAAACTAAATGCCACTGACAGCACTAACCGTTGCTACATTCTGGTTCAACTTCCAGAGCCTGTAAATCCAGAGAATAAAGACCAGAAAGCCCCTGCCGACTTCTGTGACAAGATCGGCAAGCCGCGCAATGTCGCCGAACTCACAAAAGAACGTCTTCGTCGTGCCACCAAAAAGATCAAAAACGACACCCCAATGTTCGCAGGCGACCTCGGTTTTCGTGTCTTCAAACTCGATACTTCAAATATCCGCGCCTGGGAGCCGAACCACGACGATCTGAAGGGAACGCTTCTCGACAGCATTGACCATATCAAGCCGGATCGAAGTCAAGAAGACATCCTCTACGAATTGCTGCTCAAGTTGGGTCTCGACCTCTGCGTGTCCATCGAGACTAGGAGTATCGCGGAGAAGTCCGTGCGCTCCGTTGGTGCTGGCACGTTGATCGCCTGCCTTGACGAGACGATCGCGCGGAAAGATGTCGAATCACTGGCCCTTGGCATTGTCGAGTGGCACAAGCAACTTAAACCCACCGGCGACACTACAGTCATCTTCCGCGACAGTGCCTTCGAAGATGACGTTGCCAAAACCAACCTTGCCGCCATTCTGGCGCAGCATGGTCTCCAGGACGTGCGGAGTTTGTGATCGGGATTATACTGAAGTCATGAGTATGCGGGACGACCATATACTTCGGAGAATTCTCGATGGCAGATCGGATGCCAGTATCCGTTTCGACGAACTGCGAAAACTGCTGCTGCGCTTTGGCTTCGTCGAGCGAGTTCGCAGCAGTCATCACATATTCAGAAAGCCGGGCGTCCCGGAAAGGATCAATCTGCAGCGGGATGGCGGCCATGCAAAACCATACCAAGTACGACAGATACGCCACGTCATCTTGAAACACAAATTGCAGGAGGAAGGCTGATGCACAAATACGAAGTCATTCTCTACTGGAGCAACGAGGACAATGTCTTTGTGGCTGAGGTACCGGAGTTGCCCGGATGTATTGCACACGGTGCTACCCAGGAAACCGCGCTCAAGCAGGCCCATGAAGCTATCGCCCTGTGGATCGATACGGCCCGTGAATTCGGCGATCCGATACCTGAACCCAAGGGTGAACGGCTGATGCTTGCGTAAAGCAGCAGGACAAGCAGTTTCAAATTTTCTCTCCAGCAACGATTCGAGAAATTTTCGGCGAGTAGAAGATGTATGTAACGCGTATTCAGATATCCAACTACGGACCAATTGAACGGCTCGACATCACATTTCCCATTGACGAGGATGGACCCAAACCAATCATCTTGGTCGGCGAGAATGGGTCCGGCAAGAGCGTTCTTCTCTCCCATATTGTCAACGGCCTGATGTTGGCACAGCAAAGCGCCTACCCGGATACGCCAGAGGTTGAACTTGGCAAGGTATACAAGTTGCGGAGCCCCCAGTATATAACGTCTGCCAAGGAGTTTTCTTTCGCGCGGGTAGACCTTACAGATAACCTCTGGTTCGGTGAGTTGCAACTAAATAAGCGCAAGCAGGACTATGACGCCCCTCCCGATGGAATCGTTGGAATGGATGCAGAATCCCTTTGGCACAATATGGCGGCAACGGACCCCAGTCACATTAGCCCCAAAACATTCAACGACAGATTTCGGGCGAAGCAAATCTTTCAAAGCAACTGTATTCTCTATTTTCCTCCGGACCGATTCGAAGATCCCGCATGGTTGAACGAGACGAACCTGAATGCGAGAGCCGAGCATGTGGACCGTAGGCGTATTGAGGGCTTCACGGACCGGAAAGTTATCAATTACTCGCCACTTCGCGACAATCAGAACTGGGTATTTGATTTGGCTTATGACTTTAGCGTTTTCGAACTTCAGACATCGAACGTGGTCGTGGGATTCCCAGCAGAAGGCGGTTCTCGCCGGAATGTGCCCTTACCCGTGTTTCAGGGTTTCTCTGCTGGCAGAGCCAAGACCCTCTATGACGTTGTTTTGCGAATCTTACGGCTCGTGATAGGCAAAGGTGACACCCTTAGGCTCGGCATTGGCTCTCGCCACAGCAGAGTGGTATCCGTAATGAGCGGAAATCAAATGCTAGTTCCCAATGTCTTCCAACTCTCGAGCGGAGAGGTCTCCTTGCTCAATCTTTTTCTGTCCATCCTTCGGGATTATGATCTGACGGGGAATCAGCTCACGCAGGCTGGGGACATCAGTGGGATAATCGTGGTGGACGAGATTGATCTCCACCTTCATGCGCATCACCAATGCGAGATTCTTCCAAAGTTAATGAAAATGTTTCCGAAGGTCCAATTCGTCGTCACGTCTCATTCGCCGCTGTTTGTGCTCGGTCTGCAAGAAATCTATGGCGAGAATGGTTTCATCCTGTATCACCTGCCCGAGGGACGGCCAATCAGTCCGGAGGAGTTCGGCGAATTCAGAGACGTGTATCAAGCCTTTGCGAATACCCGACGACACTTTGATGAGACGAGAGCAGCAGTCAGAAACGCCCAAAAGCCGTTGATATTTGTGGACGGCAAGACTGACGTTGAGTACCACAAGAAGGCCGCAAAAATGCTAGGTTTCAACTCCATGCTTGATAAGACAGAGTTCCGGGATAGCGGAGGCATGTTAGGCAACATCTGGAAAGGCCTAACTAACGACCATGTAGAGCACAAGAAAGTCATCGTTCTGCACGACCCTGAAGAAAGGGTGGAGTCCGACACCAGAGCGAACGTCTATCGAAGAAGAATCAGGAAAATTGAATGCCATCCTATCCAAAAGGGAGTGGAAAACTTGTTCAGTAAAAAGACTCTGGAAAAGGCAATAGAATATAAAACTGCGTTCATTGACATAACCGATGCCTACCAGAAAAGAGAGCGAGGAGAGATCGTGCCAGTTCCGGAAGCATGGACTGTCAACGAGAATGAGAAAACCAATCTCTGTATTTGGCTCTGCGAGAATGGAACGGTGGAAGACTTCGAGCATTTTCGACCAGCGTTGGAAATGCTACGTGAGATTCTCGAAGAAACCCATGAAGAGCCGGCGGAATGAAGCTCCACTTCGAGCCCAACCTCGATTTTCAACTTCAGGCGATTGAAGCCGTCTGTGACCTGTTTCGCGGTCAAGAGATCTGTCGCACCGAGTTCACCATTACGCGTAAAACTACGGGGCATCAAGCGCATTTGGCTTTTGCCGAAAATGATCTTGGAATCGGAAATCGGCTCACTTTACTCGACGATGAAATCCTGAAGAATCTCAAGGATATCCAGCTTCGCAATGGCTTGCTGCCCTCTGATTCCTTGGATTCCGGTGATTTCACCGTGGAAATGGAGACGGGAACCGGCAAGACGTATGTCTACCTGCGCACGATCTTCGAGCTGAACAAACGCTACGGTTTCAACAAGTTTGTCATTGTTGTGCCCTCAATAGCGATTAAAGAGGGTGTCTATAAATCGCTCCAGATGACGGACGACCATTTTCGTGCACTCTACTCGGGAACGCCTTTTGAATATTTCCTCTATGACTCGACAAAGCTCGGGCAGGTGCGGAATTTCGCCACTAGCCCACAGATCCAGATCATGGTGGTGACGGTTGGCGCCATCAATAAGAGGGATATATGCCGTGGACCGGCATCGTCGTTACGATGGTGAAGGCAAGTCTGTCAAAGGAGACTACGCTAAGATCTTCGAGGAGGAGTACAAACGTTTTGCCAAGCATCCAGATTATCGGGGCTTCTTTGATCCTGTGGGTTTCGATGTGGCCGCAGTCCACAACGGCTATTTTTCCATCGACAAGAAGGGCGGTTGGATAGATACCGCGGAGAATACCCAGGCCAACCTCTCCGCGATATTCGCACCGAGCGGGAGCGCCGTCAGACTATCGGGCGTGGCCTGCGTCTATGCGTTAACCAGGCAGGTGAACGCCTGCGTGGTTTCGACCTCAACACGCTCACGGTTGTTGCGACGGAGAGCTACGAAGAGTTCGCTGAAAATCTGCAGCAAGAGATCGAGGCCGATACGGGTATCCGTTTTGGCGTCGTAGCTGCGCATCAATTTGCGGCGATTCCAGTGACCGGCAAAGATGGGCGAGTAATGGCTCTTGGTGTTGAGTCCTCAAAGGTTCTATGGGAACACCTGAAGGCAGAGGGCTATATCGACGCGATGGGACGAATACAAGACTCGCTTCGGAAGGCACTGAAGGACGGGACGTTCTCCTTACCCGACGAATTTATTGAGCAGCGCATGGATGTCGCCGAGCTTCTGCGTAAACTCGTGGGACGTCTGGAGATCAAGAACGCCAACGAGCGCCGTCCGGTTCGCCCTCGCCAAGCTGTGCTTCACGGCCGCAAGTTCAAGGCGCTCTGGGACCGTATCAAGCACAAGACCACTTACCGTGTGGCGTTTGACAATGAGGATCTGCTTGCTTATGCGCAGGAACTTTTCGAGAGTGAAGAGCTTACCGGCTATTTGAAGAACATGCCTATGCACTGCGGGTGGAGGAGTCACCGGCTCGGTACGAGGTGGCGAGTAGCGTCGATGGGCTACTCGCGGGTATTGGCGATAGCTGATTTAGGTTGCTGCAGCGATCCGGGAGAGTCAGCGGGGTTTGCGAGATTGCCACGCTCGCGTGGTACTGCAGTTCCTTCGCTTCGCTCAGGACAAGCGCTCGCAATGACAGCAGGGGAGGGCGTTCTTGCCGTGGACTTAGTGCCCTTCCTTGACCAGGTTTTTATTCCATTCGGGGATTTCGACGACGAGGTTGGTGGAGCCGTCGGGAACGGATTGGCAGGCCAGGCGGGATTGCAGCGTAATCGCGGGGGCTTCGTCCAACTGGTCCAGTTCGTCGTCCGTGGCCTCGCTGCACGAATCCAATCCCTCTTTCACGATAACGTGACAGGTTGAACAGGCGCAGACGCCGCCGCAGGCGTGCTCGATGTCGAGTCCCGCGCCCATCGCAACGTCCAGGAGGCTACCGGGCTGACCGGTTTCTCCATAAGGTATTCTACTTGGATCGACCTGGACCTCAATGGTTTCGTCAGGCATGCGAAAGGTTACCTTGAACGGTGTGGTGGCTGTCTTGAGTTCTACTTGTTCGATATATGGATTACTGCCGCCCATCTGATCTCCTTTTTGCCGTGGCTATGGAATGGAAAAAATTAAGCTGTATTTTCAATAAGATAACAATGCTAAGGTTTTGCCGGTTCAATCTCCGACTATTTCAATCTCCGACTAAAATACTCTTGACTAGAAAGAAATGTCAATGCTAGGATTTGCTCCGATGGTTTTGGTCGGAGACTTATTTGCTCCGCGTTTATCGTTTACGTGAGGGGTCATGCTGAAGTTTTCAAAGAAAGCCGATTATGCCTTGCTGGCGCTCCAGTACATGGCCACGGTGCAATGCGGCATCGAGGCCAATCCGCGCGTGGTGAACACCAAAGAAATTGCCGAAGAGCATCATATCCCCGTCGAATTGTTGGCGAAAGTGCTTCAGACCCTGGCCAGGCATCAACTGATCGAAAGTTATCATAACGGACCCAAAGGCGGCTACGCGTTGGGGCGCGACCCCAAAGACATCACTCTGGCGCAAGTGCTTGAAGCCATCGAGGGTCCTTTGGGATTGACGGATTGTTGTCATGAAAAAGACGGCCAATCCCAGTGCGAACAAATGAATCACTGCAATATTCGCACCCCGCTGTTCAAGATCCAGGAAAGTATCTTCCAATTGCTGAACAGCATGTCCATCGAAGACTTATTGATCGAGGAAACCCCCATGATTTTCGTCGAATCCTTAAAGCCACAAGGAGTGCCATCATGAAGTTACCCATTTATATGGACAACCATTCGACCACACCCTGTGACCCGCGCGTGGTCGATGCGATGCTCCCGTACTTCACCGAAAAATTCGGCAATTCCGCAAGCCGGAACCATTCCTTCGGGTGGGAAGCCGAAGAAGGCGTGGACCAGGCCCGTAAACACATCGCCAGCCTCATCAATGCCGACGCCAAGGAGATCGTGTTCACGAGCGGTGCGACCGAGTCCGACAACCTGGCGCTCAAGGGCGTGGTCGAAATGTACAAGGAGAAGGGTGATCACGTCATCACCAGTTCAACCGAACACCGCGCGGTGATCGACGCGGCGAAGTCATTGGAGAAAAAAGGGGTCAAGGTCACGTACCTGCCCGTCGATAAAGACGGCCGTGTCGACCCGGACGACGTGCGGAAGGCTATCACCGACAAAACCATTTTGATTTCGATCATGCTGGCGAACAATGAAATCGGCACGATCCATCCCATCGCGGAGATCGGCAAGATCGCGAAGGAAAAGGGCGTGCTCTTTCATTGCGACGCCACGCAAGGCGTGGGGAAAATCCCTGTTGACGTCCAGGAACTGGGGGTAGACCTGATGGCCTTTACCGCGCACAAGATTTACGGACCCAAGGGCATCGGGGCGCTGTACGTGCGCCGGAAAGCGCCGCGCGTCCGGTTGGCGCCGATGATTGACGGCGGCGGACACGAGCGGGGCATGCGCTCGGGCACGTTGCCGGTGCCGCTCGTGGTCGGGTTTGGCAAAGCCATCGAGTTGTGTGCGAAGGAAATGCCGGAGGAATCGGTTCGCACGATGGCCCTGCGCGATCGCCTGCAAGACGGCATCATGGGTGCCTTGGAAGAAGTGTACCTCAACGGTCACGAGACGGATCGGCTTCCTGGGAACCTGAACGTCAGTTTCGCGTACGTCGAAGGCGAAGCCCTGTTGATGGGCGTCAAGGAAATCGCCCTGTCGTCGGGTTCGGCTTGTACCTCGGCCACCCTCGAGCCGTCGTACGTGCTGCGGGCCTTGGGCGTGGGTTCCGACTTGGCGCATTCATCCATCCGGTTCGGGGTCGGCCGGTTTACGACGCCGGAAGAAGTGGAATATACTATCGATAGGATGATCAAGGCGGTCAATCATCTGCGTGAAATGTCGCCGCTTTATGAAATGGCGAAGGAAGGCATTGATCTCAAAACCGTCCAATGGGCGGTGCATTAAGCAGGCAAACAATAATCGTATTCATAAATTTCCGGGTATAAGGAGGATGGTGTCATGGCGTACAGTGAAAAAGTAATCGACCATTACAACAATCCGCGCAACATGGGGTCGTTCAAGAAAGACGAAGATGGCGTGGGGACCGGCATCGTCGGGGCTCCCGAATGCGGCGACGTGATGAAACTACAGATCAAGGTGGAAAACGAGACCATCGTGGACGCGAAGTTCAAAACCTTCGGCTGCGGGTCGGCGATTGCCAGTTCCAGCTTGGCCACGGAGTGGTTGAAGGGCAAGACCGTGGATGAAGCGGGCCAGATCAAGAATACCGAGATCGTCCAGGAATTGAACCTGCCCCCGGTCAAGATCCATTGTTCCGTGTTGGCGGAAGACGCGATCAAAGCTGCGTTGAACGATTACAAAAAGAAAGCCGATACCGAAGACGTGCCCGAAGAAGCGGCTACGCCCGCCTGACCCGGTAAGGAGTGAAGCCATGGAAACGACACAACAGACCCCACTCGTCACGCTGACGGAGGCCGCGGTGGCCGAAGTTAAACGCCTCATGGACGTGCAGGATCTCACCGAAGGCGGGTTGCGCTTGGGCGTCAAGGGTGGAGGATGTTCCGGGTTGAGTTACACGATCAATTTCGACGAGAAAATCGGCGAGTTCGACACCGTGTGCGAGCAGGGCGGGGTGAAAGTCATCGTCGACGTGAAGAGCGCTATTTATCTGGAAGGCATGCAGCTCGACTATCAAAAGGACCTGGTCAGCGGTGGATTCAAGTTCATCAATCCCAACGCGACCAAGACCTGTGGGTGCGGAGAATCGTTTTCAGCATAACGCGTTGAACGGCTGTCATGCGACAAGCGAACCAACGGGCATGGTGAAGTCCTACCATGCCCGTTGTGCGAGAGAGGGAGGATGAGCGAGCACACACCATTACCGGACGCCGGACGGGGCCGCGACTTGCCGATGGCCCGTAGCATGTGCTGGCATTGTCAGTCTGAAATGACCGGCGAATACTTCTGCGGCCGGTGCGTCAAGGTGCAACCCTTGTCCAAGGAACTCGACTATTTCACCTGCCTCAACCTGCCTCGCAAATTGAACCTTGACGAACAGGCGCTGGAAGAAACCTTCTATGCCTTGAGCCGGAGCTTTCATCCCGACTACTACGCCACGAAAGACGAGAGCGAAAAAGCCATCAGCCTCGGCAACACCGCGTTATTGAACACGGCGTATCGTACGTTGAAAGACCCCGTGCAACGAGCCGAGTATCTCATTCGTCTCGAAGCGGGCTCGGCCAAGGATATTCGGACCTCGCCCCCGGCCGACCTGTTCGATGAAATCCTGGAACTGCAAGAGGACCTGGAAGAGTTCCGGTCGCTGTCCGCCGGGGAGTCCGACGCACGCCGGCAGGAACTGCTTGAGAAATTGCAAGTCGAGCGGCAGGCGCTTGAAGCGCGAAAAGCGCAAATGGAAACTCGATTGCGTGAGCAATTCAGCCGCTGGGACGCGCTGCCGTCCGACGGTGCCGTCACCGGGCAGGCGCAAAAAGACGCGGTGCTCACGGGTATGCAGGAAATTCTATCCAACCGCACGTACGTGAAGAATATCGTGAATGATTTGGTGGCGGCGACGAGTCCCACGGGAGAGGACGGACGGAACATATGGCACTGATCGTCGGCATCGATCTCGGCACCACGAATTCATTGGTTGCGCACATGGCCGGCAACGGTCCGCGGGTCATTCCCGGAGCCCGCGGCCAGACCAAAGTCCCGTCGATCGTGGGCCTCACGGACAACGGCCTCCTGGTCGGGGACCCCGCCAAGGAGCATCTCGTCCGCGACCCGTCCCGCACGATTTATTCCGTGAAACGGTTCATGGGGAAAGCCGTATCCGACGTGGCGGATGAATTGAAATATTTCCCGTATACCTTGCAGGAGAAGGGCGGCGTGATCCGCATCCAGGTGGGCGAGAAAACCTATTCCCCCCCGCAAGTCTCGGCCATGATCCTGAAAGAACTCAAGCTTCGGGCAGAAGCGCACTTGGGCGAGGAAATTACCAAAGCCGTGATCACGGTCCCGGCCTATTTCAACGACAGCCAGCGCCAGGCGACGAAGGATGCCGGCCTCATTGCCGGCCTGGAGGTGCTGCGGATTATCAATGAACCCACCGCGGCGTCATTGGCCTATGGATTGCAAATGAACACGCAGGGCCACGTCGCCGTTTACGATCTCGGAGGAGGAACCTTCGATATCTCCATACTGAAACTCAAAGACGGCATCTTCGAAGTCCTGGCGACCAATGGGAACACACATCTCGGCGGGGATGATTTCGACAGGCGTCTGGTGGACGCGGTCATCCGGGACATCGACGCCCTGCATGGCGTCAAAGTCGAAGATTCACCGGAACTTATGCAAACCGTGCGGCTTGAAGCCGAAAAAACCAAGATCCTGTTGTCGGACGAACACCAGGCGCACATGGCCGTCACCCTGCCAGACGGCAAGGGGACGTATGAACGTACCTGGTCGCGCGATGAGTTCGAAGCCTTGGTTCAAGACCTGGTCGAACAAACCATGACGCCGTGTCGTCACGCGTTGAGCGACGCGGGCCTGGAAACCGGTCAGATCGACGAAGTCGTCCTGGTCGGGGGTAGCATCAGGATGCCGGTGATTCGATCCCGCGTGCAGGCACTGTTCGGCCAGACGCCCCACTGTGACTTGAATCCCGATGAGGTCGTCGCGCTCGGGGCCGCGGTCCAGGCCGGCATACTGGCCGGGGAAAACACGGAGATGCTCCTGCTCGACGTGACCCCGCTGTCCCTGGGCATTGAAACCATGGGCAACGTCATGAGCACGTTGATTCGACGAAATACGACCATCCCGACCAGCGCCAAGGAGATGTTCACCACCTACGTGGACGGCCAAACCGGCGTGGACATTCATGTATTACAGGGCGAACGCGAGTTGGTGAAGGACAATCGAAGCCTGGCCCGGTTCCAACTCAAGGTCCCGCCGCTCCCCGCGGCCGTGCCTCGCATTGAAGTGACGTTCCTGATCGATGCCAACGGCATTCTCAACGTCACCGCGTCCGATATCCGGACCGGCGAATCGCAATCCGTCCAGGTCAAACCTTCCTACGGACTGACCGATGAGGAAGTTGAAACCATGATTCGGGAATCCTTCCAATTCGCGGCGGAGGACATTAAGGCGCGTCAGGCGATCGAGGCGAAGACGGAGGCCGATGCCATCATCATGGCCACGGAAAAGGCGCTGAAACGCGGAGCGGGCCTGATCCCGGCTGATGAAATTCAATCCATTCACAATGCCATCGACGAACTGCGCGCCGTCCTGACGCAGGAAGATCATCGACTCATCAGAGCCAGGATGGCCGACGCGGAAAAAGTCACCCATCACTTGGCTGAGGCGTTGATGGACGCTACGCTCAAAGAAGCCCTCGAAAGCAAAAAACTGTCTGAAGTCACGGATTGAACGTGCAACGATCCTCCTGAGGAGCACCGCATGTCTCAAGAATTAACGTGGGATATGGCCGAAGACATCGCGATTCGTCTTCACGGAGAGCATCCGGATCTCGACCCGCTGACGGTTCGCTTTACCGACCTGCACGCGTGGGTCGTGGCATGGCCGGAATTCACGGATGACCCCAAGGCCTCCAACGAAAAAAAGCTCGAAGCCATTCAGATGGCCTGGCACGAAGAATATCAGGACGCGCAGGGTGGATAGCGCCTGTCGTCCCAACTTGAGGTCACAATTTGTGACTTCAAGTCGTCAAATTCCTGCGCGCTAGTGGGTTTCAACCGCTTCGTCGAGTTGATCAAGTTCATAAAAATCCAAAGGATCGGCCGGTTGGCGAACGGGTGGTTGGGGAACCGTTCCGTCTGCAAAGACTTCGGTTGTCGTCTCTTGTGAGGGTTCAGTGACAAGGGTGCCGGTTGCCTGATCGACCTCGACGAACTCGATGCCATCCGGAACCGTGAAGGTCCGGATGGGGAGGAGGTTGAGGCTCTTGCCCATGAAGTCTTTCCAGATGGGAAGGGCAGCATGGGCACCGGACTCCACTTTGCCGAGTGTTCCCAGGCTGTCGAAGCCGACCCAGACGCCCGTCACGAGATTCGGCGCATAGCCGATAAACCACGCGTCCCGGTAGCTGTTGGTCGTACCGGTTTTGCCGGCCAAGGGAAGTCCGATCGACCGGGCGCGCCTGCCCGTTCCGCTTTGAATGACGTCCATCATCATGTGCGTAATCAAATAGGCGGTTTCTTTGGAAACCACTTGGTTGGGTTCAAACACGTGTTGCTCCAGGACGTGGGCATGCTGGTCCCTGATCAGGGAAATCGTATAGGGTTCCAAGGCCAATCCCTGGTTGGCAAACACGCCATAGGTCGCGGTGAGTTCTTGAAGCGTCATTCCCGAAGAGCCGAGTGCCAGGGAAAGGTCAGGACTTAACGGGCTGTGAATCCCGAGGGCGCGTGAAAAATTGATGACGCGGCCAACGCCGACCTGTTCGAGCAAGCGGACCGTCGCCGCGTTTCTGGAGTGGCGCAAGGCTTCTCGCAAGGTGATCGGGCCGAAAAAGCGTCTTTCATAATTTTCAGGTTTCCAGGTTTTTCCGGGCTCTTCCTCTTCGTAGACCACGGGCGCATCGAGGACAAGCGTAGCGGGCGTCATCCCTTGATCAATGGCCGTGGCATAAATGATCGGCTTGAACGCAGACCCGGGCTGCCGGATGGCTAACAAGGCGCGATTGAATTGACTCCGTTCAAACTCGTACCCGCCGACCATCGCCCGCACCGCGCCGGTCCGGGGATCGATTGCAATGAGTGCGCCTTCGACCATGGGAGTCTGATCCAGCCGGAACCGGATCGTGTCGTTGGCGGTGGACTTTAGCGAGACCTCAATCACGTCTCCCGGTTTGAACAATTGTGTGGGCGAGTCAATCGGGGTCACCACCGCGTCGGTGACGGGCGCGCCTTCGGAGAGCCGGCGTTTTGCCCAGAGCATGTCCGGCAAGGTAATGGTGCCAATCAGGTCATGAGCCAGGACCCTTATCTCTTCATCGGATACGGTTACGACGCGGCCTTCCAGGATTTCCCCGAACGCGGGGTAAACCGTGGGCGGCTCGGCCGTCACCGTCTCCGGCGGTTTCTCATGACGGAGCGGCCCGCGCCATCCCTGCCGTTTGTCGAGATCGCGCAGTCCTTTCCTGATGGCCTCTTCGGCCAAGCGTTGCATTGGAACGTTCAGGGTGGTGGAAACCTGTAGCCCTCCTTTATATGTCATGGCCTCCCCGTATTCCTTGACGAGGTGTTGACGGACGTCTTCAAGAAAATACGGAGCAACGCGATCATAGGATTGACGGGTAAAGTCCAATCGGGTCCCGCTCGCCGTTCGGGCAAGGGATTCCGTCAGGAAGCCGGCCTGGACCATCCGGCCCAACACGTGTTCCTGGCGTTTCTTCGCGAGAATGGAGTTCTTGTAAGGTGAATAGGTATTGGGGGCTTTCAGCAGTCCTGCGAGAAATGCCGACTCGGGCAACTGCAATTCGGATAACGTTTTCCCGAAATACGTCAGGGACGCAGTCCCGACCCCATACGCCCCCTGGCCGAAATATATCTGGTTGAGGTACATCTCGAGAATTTGTTCTTTCGTCAGGATAAATTCCATTTTCAGGGCCAGGAAGAGTTCCCGTATTTTGCGCTGAAAGGTCCGTTCCGGGGTCAAGAACAGGGACCTGGCAAGTTGTTGGGTGATCGTGCTGGCCCCTTCGACTTTTCCTCCGTGTTTGAAGTTTGTCCAAGTAGCCCGAAGGATTCCCCAGACGTCCAATCCCGGGTGTTCGAAAAACCTGGTATCTTCAACTGCAATCACGGCATCGATCAAATGCCGGGGCACGTCACGAAGCGGAGTCAATATTCTTCGCTCCACGTAATATTGGCCGATAACCTGACGGTTATCCGCCTTGATCTTGGTAATCAGGCTGGGCTGGTAATCACGGAGCCCCCCCAGCGAGGGCAGTCCGGTCGTCATATGCCAGGCCGCCGCCGCCGTCCCCCCGACGGCCAGTCCGCCGGCGATCAGGACGGGCCACAGGAGACGTTGCGTCAGACGGCGGGATTCCGTAGCGGAGAGATAGCGAGACAGCAGTGAACTCATGTTCAGGAGGTCAGTTCTCTAGTGGATAAGGCTTATATGAAGACGATACGATACTCCCGGTTGACTATAAAGACAAGCCTTCCGCCGCCATTTTCCGGTCGCGGCTTTCGGGCCATGGTTATTGCGCTAATCCGGTCGCCGATCTTCTGTTCAGGGTCCTGGGTCTTTTGCCCGGTTGACAAACTTTGAAAGAGCGTGCTACGAAAAATTTCTCCAAACAAAAGATGTTACGTTCCATCTATTTCCATTATCCCTAACGAATTCAAGGAGGCTGTTTTATGTCTGATGTTGCTCCAGAAATAAAAGTGGGCGATGTTGCTCCCGATTTCACCCTGAAAAACCAGGATGGCAACGAAGTCTCATTAAGCAGTTTTAAAGGTCAAAAGAACGTGGTCCTGGCCTTTTACCCTCTCGATTGGAGTCCGGTCTGCACGAATGAAAACAAATGCTTGACGGACGATTTCCCGAGCTTTTCCGATGCCAATGCCGAACTTCTCGGTATTAGCACGGACAGCTTTTTTTCTCACAAGGCCTGGGCCGACTCGCTCGACCTGAAACACACCTTGTTGGCTGATATGCATCGTGACGTGTGCAAAGCGTATGGTTTGTATTTCCCGGATCTCAATTGTTCCAAACGAGCCACGGTGATCGTGAACAAGGAAGGTAAGGTGGCCTACGTCAAGGTGCAGGAGATCAAGACCGCCCGGGACGACAAGGAAATTCTGGACGCATTGAAAGCGCTGTAGGACAACCACAGGGGGTTGTCCCTACGCGTCACACAACGTCGAGGCACGTTGAAGGGGGATTCCGTGAGCAGGGAATCCCCCTTATTTTTGATGCATGGGAAAGGAATTTGGGATGGCCGGCACCGTCGAAAACGTCACGGACGAAAATTACGAAGAACTAAAAGCGGCCCAGGCGACCGTGGTGGCCTACGGTATTGCGGCCTGCGAACCCTGTGCGGCCTATGACCCCATCCTGGAAGAAGTTGCCAGGAAGCTTCCCGACGTTCGCGTTGGAAAAGCCAAGATGCACGTGCCTGGCCGGTGTCGGGCCATCAAGAAACAACACCAGTTTGAAACGTACCCCACCACGCATCTCTATTCACGGGGGACTCTCCTACTGACCCGTGAAGGTAAAGTCGAAGAGGACGAACTGATCGCCCTCATCAGGCAATACCTGCCCGATGCCTGATTTCCGGTTTGGGCCGTCATGCTAAGGAACCTCTGATTTATTGTGATAGCGGGATGCAGGGCAAGGCGTCCCGGAG
>JAPPLK010000095.1 GCA_028819435.1 Nitrospira sp. | reverse complement strand
TTCGCTCCGGGACGCCTTGCCCTGCATCCCGCTATCACACTAAATCAGAGGTTCCATAACCGGAGCCCTCTCGACGAACCGAAGCGCCCAAGCCTTGTAATTTATCTTCGATCCGTTCGTATCCCCGTTCCAAATGATAAATTCGGGAAATCCGCGTTTCACCCTCTGCCGCCAACCCGGCCAACAGGAGCGCGGCACTGGCGCGCAGGTCCGACGCCATGACCGGCGCGCCCGTCAAACGTCCTAATCCTTTCACAACCGCACGGTGTCCATCAACCGCAATCACCGCACCCATGCGTTGCAATTCCGGGACGTGCAGAAACCGCCCAGCAAAGACCAATTCGGTGATGACGCTGGTTCCTTCCGCCAAACACATCAAGGCCATCATTTGCGCTTGCAGATCCGTGGGGAACCCCGGATAGGGAAACGTTTGAACGTCTTGGGCCTGCAACCGGGACCTGGCCTCGATGGTGATCGACCGTGTCCCCTTCGACAGGTTGGCGCCGCATTGCTTGAGTTTGGAAGTCACGACCTCCAGGTGTTCGGGCACGCATTGATCCACTTCGACCCGCCCACCCGTCATGGCCCCGGCGATCACATACGTTCCGGCTTCAATCCGGTCGGGAATGACCTCGTGATCCGCGCCACGCAACGCCGAAACCCCTTCGATGACAAGACGTCCGGACCCGGCCCCGGAAATCCTGGCCCCGCGCTTGATCAGGAAATCGGCCAGATCGACAATTTCCGGCTCCATGGCAGCATTGTTGATGACCGTCGTGCCTTTCGCCAGACAGGCGGCCATCAATAAATTTTCGGTGCCGGTGACGGTCGGAACCTCGAAATCGATGCGTTGGCCTTCCAACTTCGGGGCATGGGCCCGGATGTAGCCGTAATCCACGGAGACCGTGGCCCCCAGCTTTCGCAGGCCATCCAAATGGAAGTCGACCGGCCTCGGACCGATGGCACATCCACCCGGGAGGGAAACGACGGCTTCCCCAAACCGGGCTAACAACGGGCCCAATACCAGGATGGAGGCCCGCATGGTTTTGACCAGGTCATACGGCGCCTCGAGTGATTGGACGTGAGTCGCGTCGATAACCGCCCGCCCCTCCTCCTGCTTGACGGAAACGCCGAGTAAGCTGAGAAGCGTCATCATGGTGGCGACGTCCCGCACCTGAGGCAGGTTGAAAATCGTGCATTCTCCTTCCCCTAACAAGGTCGAAGCCAAAATCGGGAGCGCCGCATTTTTAGCGCCGCTCGCCCGGACGCGCCCTTCCAGGCGCTGCCCTCCCGTAACGATCAAACTGTCCATGTCGACGACGTTCGCTCCAAGCAAATCACGCGATCGATACCCGCTTGATCGCGCCGGATCGTTTTGACGATGAACGCTTCGCCGACTTTTCGACGAACGTCCTCTGACTGATGCACTCCCATTTCCATGACCAGAATCCCGCCCGGATGCAACAACAACGGACTCTCCGCAAGCAGGCGATCGTAGAACGCCAAACCGTCCGAACCGCCATTGAGGGCAGGAAGCGGCTCAAATGCCCGGACTTCCCGTGGCAGGCGACCGCATTGCTCCGACGGAATATAAGGCGGATTTGAGACAATGATCGACACCTTGCCCGCAAACGCGCCGGCGGCCAGCGGTTTGAGACATTCGCCCCGGAAGAACCGGATCCTGTCGGCCACGCCATGACGTTGCGCGTTCTCGCCGGCCACTTGTAGGGCCGGGGCACTGCAATCCGTAGCCGAGACGGTGGCGCCCGGGCAGTCCAGGGCCAACGAGACGGCCAGGCAACCCGACCCCGTTCCCATATCCACCATGTGACAGCCGACCGTCGAAAAGCGTGAGGCCAGGACTTCCTCGATGATCAACTCGGTTTCAGGCCTGGGAATCAATACGCTCGAGTTCACGAGAAAGTCGCGTCCGCGAAAGACTTGGGTGCCCACGATATATTGCAGGGGTTCCCGCGACGCCCGGCGCCGAAACAGCGATTCGGTTCTCGCCCAATCTGCCGGACTGACTCTAGCGTTTGGCTCGGCATGCACCCTGAGACGCGAAATGCCCAAACCGGCCTCCAACAGCCAGAACGCTTCATTATCCGCATTGTCTACCTCGGCGGCCTGAAGGATCGCCAAGCCCAGTTGATAGGCGGACAGGAGCGTGGACGGGGACGGCAAGGAACTGTTCGGAGCCTCCATATCAGCCTGCACCATCAGTTGTTGGACGCGATTTCAGCCCCACGACTCTCCGGCTCACGAGCATCGTGCAACGCCTTCACCAATTCCTCAAGATCTCCGTCCAGGATCGATTCCAGTTTATGCAAACTCAGCCCTATCCGATGATCCGTGACGCGATTCTGCGGGTAATTGTAGGTGCGGATCTTTTCACTTCGCTCACCCGTCCCGACCTGGGAACGCCGATGCTCGGCAATCGACGCTTCCTGTTTTTCACGTTCGGCGTCGCCGATGCGGGTTCGAAGGGTGCGCATGGCTTTTTCACGATTCTTGAGTTGCGACCGTTCATCCTGACACGTGACCACCATGCCAGTGGGAATATGGGTTATTCGCACGGCCGAATAGGTAGTATTGACGCTCTGACCTCCCGCGCCCGAGGAACAGAACGTATCGATGCGAAGATCCCTCGAATCGAGATGCACGTCGACGTCTTCAACCTCCGGCATCACCGCCACGGTCGCCGTGGACGTATGAATGCGGCCACTCGCCTCCGTACTCGGAACCCTTTGGACACGGTGCACCCCGCTCTCATATCGAAAAGCGCCGTACGCTCCCTGACCTTCGACCAGAAAAATGGCTTCCTTGATCCCACCGATGCCCGTCTCATTTGCATCAATCATCTGCACCCGCAACCCACGGTTCTCGGCATAACGCATGTACATGCGCAACAACTCACCGGCGAACAGCCCAGCCTCTTCGCCGCCCGTCCCGGCTCGTATTTCGACGAATGAGTTTTTATCATCTTCGGCGTTTCGAGGATGCAGGAGTTGCAGCGCGCGTTCCTCAACCCGTGTCCGTTGCTCCTGCAACGCTCCCAATTCATCGGTGGCCAACGCCTTGAGTTCCGGATCCAGTTGTGGATCATCCAGCATCCGCGAGGTATTGGCGATTTCCTGAAGCAGACGCCGGTAGTCCGCAAACAACTGGCTGACGTCTTCAAGGTCAGCCCGCTCCTTGTTGTAGGCAATCACCACCGGCGGTTGGCTGAGGACCGTCGGATCGGCCAGGCGATGGGTCAATTCGTCGTAACGACGCGCCGCGGCTTCCCATTGGGCAAGCCAACCCTCAAACTGGTTTTCCATCTTGTCGCCGGACATATGCCCTTCCCCCCAATTTAGGTCCACGATGAAAGTGAGGAAATGCCCGAATTATAGCCCCCGTGCTGCTTGGGGGAAAGGGGGCCATTTGCCGTTTTTTCCAAGAGTGCGTGGTCGGCGTGGCCCGTGCCCCGTTCACCCGCCCGCCAAAACTGTTCCGGACTGAGAAACCCCAGCGCACTGTGGGGCCGCACGGTATGGTAGTGAAGCCACCAGGCTTCGATGAAGCGCCGGGGCACCCTCACACGCTGGGACCACACAAACAACGCCTGACTCGTGAATTCCGGCCCGTCGCCAACTGATCCGACATGAAGTCCATCGCCCAGCGCTGATTCGGGCCATCCAGCCGCGGGAGCGGCACCCGGTCGCGAGCGGGCAGACGTTTCCGCTTCTTGCGCCGGACTTGCAGGTGTTCGGCTCGATACAGCCGATAGGTCTTTTTGGCGTTCACCACCAAACCCTCTCGTTTTAGCAGTTCATGCAGCAGTTTTATAGCCATAGCGCGGAAAGGCGGCCGCCAGTTCCCGCAGCCGCGTGCGCAGGGTGGTCTCGCCGGCCCGACACGACGGCCGACGCGCCACCGAGCGGTGGATACCCACAAGCTGACAGGCCCGCCGCTGACTCACCAGCCCGCGTGTGACCAAGTGGGCCACCGCTTGGCGCCGTGCCGCGGGCCGTACCAGGTTTTTGACAGGAGTTCCTTGAGAGCCGCTTGGTCCAGGTGTGCGTCGGCCAACAACTGCTTCAACTGCCGGTTCTCTGCCTCAAGCTGCTTCAACCGCGTGACATCGGATACCTGCAGGCCCCCGTACTTGGAGCGCCACCGGTAGAACGTCTGCTCGGTGATTCCAGGCTTGCGGCAGAGGTCCTGTTTCTTGACTCCGGCCTCGGCGTCCTTCAGCACCCCGCTGATCTGAGCTTCGCTGAATCGTTTCCGCTTCATGATGAGTCCTCCTTGGTGGTTGTACCAGAAAACTCACTCTCGAAGTGGACCGTTTTATGGGGAGAAGGTCACATAAGACGTCACTCTAGTATTTGTTCAACAATTCGTTGACGGAAACAATGGCTGACCACACCGTCATTGTCATGACAGCCTGTATACGTTGTGCACGATGTCTGCGAGAAAATCGAGGAGTGCGGGATCGCGTCGAGCGGGAAGGCTAGGCTTTGGACTTCTTGGCGTATTTTTTCCTGAATCGTTCCACACGCCCTTCGGTATCAACGATTTTCTGCGTGCCGGTAAAGAAGGGGTGACAGGCGGAACAAATGTCCACCTTGATATCCCCCACGGTAGAACGGGTTTGGAATTTCATGCCGCATGCGCAACTGACCGTCGCCTTGGAATATTCGGGATGAATACCTGCTTTCATGATACCGACGTCCTCCTGAAAACCGTTCCAAAGCCTCTATCTAGCATGAAAGACCTGTCGTTGGCAAAGCGAACGGAACCGTTATCGATTCATGGACTGGAGAAAGTCCTGATTATCCTTGGTCCCGGCAATCTTATCCATGAGAAACTCCATGGCTTCCATCGTCCCCAAGGGGCTCAATACCTTGCGTAACACCCACATTTTATTCAACCGGTCCCGGTCGACCAGCAACTCTTCCTTCCGGGTTCCCGATTGACTGATATCAATGGCCGGGAAAATGCGCTTGTCCGCCAAACGGCGGTCCAAATGGACTTCCATGTTCCCCGTGCCTTTAAACTCTTCAAAAATCACGTCGTCCATACGACTGCCCGTATCCACCAGCGCCGTGGCCAGAATCGTGAGACTCCCGCCGTCCTCAATGTTTCGAGCCGAACCGAAAAACCGTTTCGGCCGTTGCAGCGCGTTGGAATCCAGCCCGCCGGAGAGCACCTTTCCGCTCGGAGGCGCAATCGTGTTATAGGCGCGAGCCAACCTGGTAATACTATCCAGCAGGATCACCACGTCGCGCTTGTGCTCAACCAATCGCTTGGCCTTTTCCATCACGATCTCGGCCACTTGCGCGTGCCGTTGGGCCGGTTCGTCAAACGTGGAACTGATGACCTCGGCGCTCTTGACCTGACGCTGCCAATCCGTGACTTCTTCCGGGCGTTCGTCAATGAGTAAGACGATGAGCAGGGTCTCCGGGTGATTGTGCAGGATCGCACGGGCAATCGCTTGAAGCAGCATGGTTTTTCCCGTCCGCGGAGCAGCCACGATGAGCCCCCGTTGTCCCTTCCCGATGGGCGTGGTCAGTTCCATCACCCGCGTGCAGTATTCCTCCTGATCAAACTCCAGGGAAATGCGTTCCTCGGGATAGAGCGGCGTCAAATTGTCGAACAGAATTTTGTCCCGCTGCACCTCTGGTTCGTCATAGTTGATCTTTTCAACTTTCAACAAGGCAAAATACCGCTCCCCACCCTTGGGCGGACGAACCTGACCCGAGATGATGTCGCCCGTTCGCAAGCCAAAACGACGGATTTGAGAGGGCGAGATATAAATGTCATCGGGACCCGGAAAATAATTCGAATCCGGCGCACGCAAAAACCCGAAGCCGTCGGAAAGAGTTTCCAGGACCCCTTCGCCAAAAATGACTCCGTTCTTCTCCGCCTGCCCTTGCAAGATGGCAAAGATCAGTTCCTGTTTCCTCAGATTCGCACACCCTTCGATCTTCAATGACCGGGCCAAATCCGCAAGGTCGCCGATGGATTTTTGTTTCAATTCCGCAAGATGCATAACCTTCTCCTAAAGGTGGGTGATTGTTGAGCCGAACGGTCTTGAAACCGCTGCCGGCCTACACAACCTTCCTCCTCGCCGGCATCGGGGCGTGACGACGAGCCGAAATGTGTCTTCCTGGAGATCGACGGATTCGCAAACTATTTACACGTGGTGAACAGACCGTCCTGCTTGTATTCCGGAACAGTCATTCAGACAATTCCGCCGATGCATTAAATGAAGGGAACCTATTCATTATGTTTTGGACAGAAGGGTGTTGGCGTTACGAAAGACTGATTTACAATTTTGGGACTTGAAAACTCATGTAGGGAGAAGTAACTGCCTCTTCAATCTGGAAGGTATATCTGTTTTGTATAACATGCATCTCCTGATTGTCAATAGCTACTTTCAACTATTGTTGGTTTGCGATGCCACGAACGTTGTGATAAATGAACGGAAGTAAGGGAAAACTTTTTAACATAGAAAATCTATCGCGCAAAAATGGCTAAACCCGACGAGCCTTTTTCACATAGCAGGATTTTCTCCTTTGCCGAGGCAACGGAACTGATCCCCAAGCTGGCGACGCATCTGACCAGAGCCAAAGCCGGCAAAACGATCCTGCAGCAAACCAAAGAAGAAATCAAAAAGGCAAGCGCCAACGCGCCGTATGGAGGCGGAAGTTGTGAGGGGCCACGCTACATCAAAGCACTCGAAACGATTTATGAAAACCTCAACGGCATCAATGAAATGGGCGTGATTGTCAAAGATCTGGACATGGGCTTATGCGACTTTCCATATCTCATGGAAGGACGGGTGGTCTATCTCTGCTGGAGACTCGGTGAAGAAACGATCGAATGGTGGCATGAAATCGACGACGGCTACAAAGGACGCCAAGCTTTGCCTAAAGGAATCACGTGAGAAACAATCAGAGGGTCCTTACATCACTTGTCCGTTTTGACAAGCCGTAACGTGGAGGCCGAGTGAATGACGTACGTGATCATTGGATGGGATGGACCTGAAGGGCAAAGCAAGCGACCGCACCATAGACCCGCCCACTTGGACTATCTTGAGCGCTTGCAGCAACAGGGCCAATTGATTTGCGCAGGACCCTTTACCGATCAAGCCGGAAGCCTGGTCATCATCGAAGCCGACACGATGGAGAAGGCCGAAAGCATTGCCAACGGCGATCCCTACGTCACGCATGAAATATTCGAACGAGTCGAAATCCATCCGTTTAAACGAGTCTTCCCACGGCTACAAGAAATTTGAAAGAGCGGCATCTTGCGTGTTACAAAGTTTTGGAACCTCTGATTTATTGTGATAGCGGGATGCAGGGCAAGGCGTCCCGGAGCGAAACCTGAGGTTTATCAGAGAGATAGGTGAAGGTTGAGCGAGGACACAACGCAGCCATGCGCCCGATAGTGCAGTAAATCAGAGGTTCCTTTTGTTCATGATTTCACGCACGTGGCGACCCAATGATTAAGCTAATCCGCGAAGGTTCGACGAAATACCCCTGGCTACTCAAGATCATCATGTTGGTGATCGCGGTCACCTTCACCATCGGGATGGGGTGGTTCGGGTATGAAACCGCACAACAACCCAACGTGGTGGCCGTGGTCGGGGCGTATCAGGTGGAGTTGGAAGAATTCCGCAGGGCATACAACAGACTCGATGACTTCTATAGAAATCAGCCGCAGCAAGAAGCCCCGGACAGCAAGGAACTCAAGCAAACCGCCATCAACTCTTTAGTCAACCGGAAACTGTGGCTCGCGGCTGCTGACGCTCTCAACCTGGACGTGCACCAGGACGAACTACGAGACGCCATCATGAAGCGCGATGAGTTTCAGAAGGATGGGACCTTCGACCCGGAAACCTACCATCGCCTCCTGTCGCTCAACCGGATTTCTCCGGCGAAGTTTGAAGAAGGCCTGGCCAAGGATCTTCGCATACAAAAAGTTCAGTCCCTTGTTCAAGACGTGGCGACCCTCAACCCGGTAGATGAGGAACAAGTCGAGGAACTTGCCGCTGGGCAAACTGCAGGACTTGAAGATGAAAAAGAAATCGAAAAAATCAATGACCGCATCAGGCTCCAACTCCTGATTCAAAAGAAACAGCAAGCCCTCGAAGCCTTCCAACAGGCACTCCGGGCTTCCTCCGCCGTCGAAATCCGCCAGGAATTCCTCTAAAGCCCTCGCGGTTCCCGAACCTCTTCTCTTCCTGAACGGATAAAAATTCCGTCGATACGAATTCCTCACGCACTGGATACCACCAATACCTCGCTACTCGAGTGGATTTCGGACGTCTAGAAAGTCAAATTTCCTGAAATCCCTATCCATGGTGTACAGCTTGAGAATGTCATGCTGCCGCAAAAGGGCTGCCAAATGCGCATCAGGGACCAAGTTTCCGCGTACGGAAAAGTCTCGCGTGACTTCCCGATAGATTTCGAAAAATCCATCCGCTTCGGACAATGGTCTCACATGGGGTAACTGTAACAAAGCCTGGATATTTCCAAGGACTTCCTGTGGAGGCAAAGGGCGAGAAAAGACTCGAGGGTGAGTCGCCACCCGGAGATAAGCCATCAACGTCGGCCAAGCCACGTACCACGGCTCAGAATGGATGGTACAGCTTTGAAGAAACTGCTGAGCTGACGCATGATAAGAACTGTCTTGATTCGATGCATACAGAAAAATATTCGCATCGACGGAATAGCTCACTTCGTGTTCTCATCAAGCAGCGCATAAAGAGCCTCTTTGTCGGAAATATCAATACGCGCCTTCATAGAACGAGACACCCAATGCAGTTTAGCTACTCGCGGGGCCTTTCTCCTTTGAAAAAGAGCTTCCGCCAACAGTTGAGACATAATTTGCCCCAATGATCGCTTCTCTCTCTTTTGAAGGGTTTTGAGTTCCTTCAACAGAGGCCCATCAATATCAACGGTCGTTCTCGGCATGATGTCATGATGATATTGGAGATCGCATCTGATGTCAACACTGTTTCGATAAGGCCGTCCTTACCTTTCTTCATCATCGTAGAGGCACCCATCGTTTGTCAGTTACTGGCAGAGTGATTTCTCGGCTGCAACGCGTCCAAAAATCTGAACACCCAGTTCGTTTCTCGGATTTTCTCGACAAAATCGCGGCTCTCCGTAAGGGTATAGGCTTTCTTTTCACTAGCATGGGCCACTCGATTGCGATCGTTACGTACAACCTCCAGCTTTGCAAGCGTATCCTGGGAGGCAAGAAATTCGTTATTGCGCACCGCAGCCAATATGCAGCATAGACCGACGTTGGTTTTCGCTTTTTCAAGCACCTTTATAATTTGCCCTAAACCACATACATGGTTAGGACGTGGCGCATCACCGTCAAAAAATTTGTTGATCTGAGGACGGTTGGACAGAAATACCTTATAGTGAAATTCCGACTCTATCGACAGCGCCCACCGCAGAGGAGCGGTACAAGGATTGATGCTTATCCAATGATTGTTGCTCCACAACTCCGCCCGTACCACAAACTCCTTCGTCTTATTGTGAAGGCCATCAAATAATGCGCCGTATTCATGTCTCAGTCTGTTCTGCGCCGCATCCAAGTCTGTTTGAAATCGTGGGTTAATAGCGGCACGACTCAGTTCGTCTCTCCAGGAGATGGCTTCCGCAGACCCCACGAGAGATACATAGTCATCATTGTAATAATCTTCGATAAGTTCGCAAAAATGTCTCGCTCGCCCAGGTTGTTGTAGGCGATAGTAGTAGAGAGAAACGAGACTGCCCAGCCAGATTTCGAGCAAACTTCTCTCGCTCGAATCAAGCCTCTGATCGAAATGGTCACGCCCAAGCTCTCCACGACGAACAAGAGTATATAAATGTTCATAGACAGCAATGGCATGAGCGTACATCTCACATTCCTCATACCAGCCAGCCACGCCCTCGCTCAGAGTTAATTCGTCGAATGCAATGTCAGCTTCTTTCAGGAACATCGTCCATGCTGTTTTCAACTTACCTGCATCGTCAGCCTCAAGCGTCGAGTGCGTGAAGGAAAGGCGCTTAATGAGATGATCGTAGTCATTGCCAAACGGGATCTCGCAGAAGAGATCGAATCCTTTGCCTATGAGGCTTAGAAGTTCTTCGTCAGTTGGCGCGTCTGGACCGGATTGCGGTCTCGATTCAATATCGAGGCGTTGATCCTCCCATTCGTCTTTCTTGCGCCGTTTCTCACGCTGTCTTTCAGGATCGTTGATGAATTTCTGGAATGAGTTCCACAATTCATCTGCATCTGCACTAAAAATATCTCCAGCTTTCATAAATCCTCCTGAACGAAATACATCGTCACATAATTCTTCTTTCCATATTGCCGTGGCTTCGCCTCAATGAGAAAAGCAAATTCCAACGGACCCGGTTCCCTAATCGCCGACACCTAGTAAGTTGATCGAAGGATCAGACTCGCGTATTCGGGACTCCGCATTCCTTACTTTTTAAAAACCTGCACAGCAAGTGGGAAAGTGCTTACAAAGAGCGCCTTTTGAGGCGCTTTTCATATTGGGCAGCGTACAGGTCAATGAGCCTTCGGATCATCGCCTGATACGAAGTCCGGCGCTTTCCGGCTTCTTTCTTAAAGAAATCCACGCTCGATTTGCTTAAAGAGATCGTGACCTTGACATGGTCCCGACGAAGCACCAACTCGTCCGGCGGTGGGAGAAAATCTTCAACAATGCTTAATTCGCTAAGAGGCTCATCCGTATATTCGATTTTGTTCTTCATCAATTCTTTTACTCCTACTCCAATATCCTGCACCGATCATTTGAGCTAAATCCTTTCAGTTGTAGCCTAGTCTTCTCCGGCTATTGAATCAGCATGGCATCGCCGTAGCTGTAGAAGCGGTAGCGGGCGGTGATGGCTTCTGCGTAGGCGGCGCGCAGTTGCTCATGGCCGCCGAAGGCGGAGACGAGCATGAGCAACGTGGTGCGCGGCAGATGGAAATTGGTCAGCAAGGCATCGACCATGGTGAAACGGAATCCCGGCATGATGAACAGGCGGGTCTCACTCGCTCCGGCTTGGATGTGTCCGGCTTGATCGACTGCCGATTCGAGCGTGCGCACCGACGTGGTTCCGACTGCCACGACTCGCCTCCCTTCAGCCTTGGCCGCATTGAGGCGTTGCGCCGTCTCATCGGAAATATCAAACCATTCGGCAGCCATATGATGATCTTCGATCCGGTCAACGGTGACGGGACGAAAAGTTCCGGGTCCCACGTGCAGCGTGACGGTTGCGAGTTGAATGCCCTTCTGCTTGAGGTCAACGAGTAATCGGTCGGTAAAATGCAACCCGGCGGTCGGGGCGGCGACCGCCCCCTCCGAGCGCGCGAACACCGTTTGGTAGGTCTCTTTGTCTTGCTCGGTTGCGGGACGCTTGATATAGGGAGGGAGCGGGACTTCGCCTATCCGGTCGAGTAGTTCCGTGACGGACCCTCGGGTATTGATCCGCAGGACTGTGCGCTCCTGACTCCGTTCCAGAACCTCGGCGGTTGCCTCATCGTGAAATTGCAGGATCTGACCAACGTCGACGTGCCCTTTCAGCAAGACCTCCCAATGCTTTTCCTCCAAGGGCCGTACCAACAATGCCTCGATTTTTCCGCCGGTGGGCCGTTTGGTGCCGTGGAGCCTGGCGGGGATCACCTTCGTGTCGTTCAACACCACCACGTCATCGGACCGCAACAGATTCGGCAGATCTTTTATCCGGGCATGTTGAAACGCGGGCTCCCCCTTACGCAGCACAACCAACAGGCGCGCGTGATCTCTCGGAGAAACCGGATAGTCGGCAATCAGCGATTCATCGAATGGAAAGTCGAACTCGGACAGTCGCATAGCGGATACCCACGTCGAAAAAGAATGAAAATAGCACAGGTTGTCGGCCTGAGCGGGGGCGACTAAGATCTTTTCCTCCCCTTTGTAAGGGGAGGGTAGGTGGGGTAGAGGCACCCGGCCATAGAGTACGGGGTTGCACCATCTTAGCAGCAGGCTCTACCTCCCCTCGCCCCTTCTTACAAAGGAGGGGAACAGGAAGACTATTTTCGTATCAATGATGGAAAACAGTGGGGACATGCTGCACTTGATTCGGGAGGAAACCTACTATGGAGCCCGGATTCCCGTCTCCCCGGGAATGACGGAAGCGGGCAGGGTCATGACCACCTGATCGCGCGGCAGGATTTTTGTCCCCGGATAGTAATAGCGCAGGATGGATTGATAGGGGTATCCCAACTCGGCCATTTCCTTGGCGCCCCATTGACAGAGACCGACCCCGTGCCCTGCCCCTTTTCCCGCAAACACCACGTGCCGGTCAATGCGTTCAATGGAAAATCGGGTACTGCGGACTTTGGCATATCCGAGGATCCTCCGAAATTCCTGTCCCGTGATAATGAGTTCTCCCCGGGAGTGCAGGATCCTCACGTCCTTGACCCGACCGGCGGTGGTCATGCCATAGGGCGTGAGCGTCGCGAGCCAGCCAATGGGATACCCTTCTTCCTTGAGCCGGGTTTCGACCACGTCAAACGGAATGGTCGCTCGCCACTCGTACCAGGGCGACTTCCGGTCAAACGGACAAGCCACCCCTTTGAGATAGGGTAAGTCTTTGGCCCACACGTTCATAGCGTCTTCCGTAGGCCCGGCGGTCGTGGATGAATACACGGCGAAAATGGGGCGGCCCTCATAGGTCAGGACTTGGCCACGCGTCCGGTTTACGGCATCGAGCACGGCGCGATTAACCTTTTGACGGCCCGTATAGACCTGATCCTGCACGCTCGCATAGACGTCGAACGGTCGGGCTGCGCTCTCGAGTTTCTTGTACAACACGTAGGTGCGCGCCGCCACGGCCTGCGTCCGCAAGAGTTCTTCGTGCCAACCGGGATTGACTTCCGAACTCACGACGCCCGCCACGTACTCTTCGAGATCAACCACGTTCACGATCAGCAGGTGTTCGTCCCGGATCGTTATTTCGAGATCCCCGTATACCGCCCAATGTTGGCTCACCGCATCAGGGGACGATCCTTGAATGGTGACTTGCAGTTCATTGTGTGTCCCGTGAATTGCGAGACCGTTGCCCTGGATGATGTTTCCATCGACCTGCAACTCATGCCCCTTCAGAACAACCGTTGCCTCGGACAACACGTCGACGTGGTCTCCCGAAGACGTTTCGAGACGCAAATCTCCAGCAGAGGCAACCGTGACGCGGTCGGCCTGTTCGGCCAAGGCAACCCGTACATGATCCGCTGCATGAACCCAGGACAACGATCCCGACCCCGCCCCGATGATCAGCAGGAGCATCCAAACCGGAGAGAAGGTGGACTTGGTCATCGTTTCAGGAAGAAGTAGAGAAGGAGACTGCCCACCACGCTGATGACGATACTGGTCCCCAGTGGGAAGTAAAAGGTGAAGTTGTTCCGCTTGATGAAAATATCGCCCGGCAACTTTCCCAGCCAACCGAGCCCGGTCACCTCACCAGGCCACTTGCCGAGCAACGAAACCACGATGCCGAGGACGACGATTCCCAGACCCAGCATGATGAGCGTCTTCCCGACGAACTCCGGCATGGCTCACCTTGTCAACGCCTCGGCAATCTGGACGGCGTTGAGCGCAGCCCCTTTGCGCAGGTTATCCGCCACCACCCACAAATTGAGCCCATTGGGAATGGAATCATCCTCACGAATCCGTCCCACGAACACCGCATCCGTTCCCGCGGCGTGGACCTGCAGGGGATACAACTTCCGCGAGGGATCGTCATACAGTTGCACGCCCGGCGCGGTCGAGAGGATGGCCCGGGTTTCCTCCACCGACAACTTCTGCTTCGTTTCGACGTTGACGGATTCCGCATGGCCGACGAACACGGGCACACGCACCGTCGTTGCGGATATCCCGATCGAATGGTCACCAAGTATCTTCCGGGTTTCGTTGACCATCTTCATTTCTTCACCGGTATACCCCGACGGCAAAAAATCGTCGATGTGCGGCAAGCAATTAAACGCGATCTGGTGCGGATATACGTTCGGCTTCACGTCACCGAAACTCAACAACTGCCGGCACTGTTCCGCCAATTCGTCCATGGCCTCTTTCCCGGTACCGGACACCGATTGATAGGTTGAAACGACGACGCGGGTAATCGTGGCCTGCTTATGTAATGGCTTGAGCACCACTACCATTTGAATGGTGGAACAATTCGGGTTGGCCACAATACCCTGGTGGGTTTCCAGGTCGTGCGCATTTACCTCGGGGACGACCAGCGGAACCTGCGGGTCCATACGCCAGGCCGAACTGTTATCGATCACCACTGCCCCGGCTTTGACGGCAACCGGCGCGTACTTCTTACTCACGGAGGCACCGGCGGAGAACAACGCGATATCGATCCCCTGAAACGATTCCCGTGTGAGCAATTTCACCGTGACGTCGCCGCTGCGAAACGACACGGTCCCGCCCGCGGACTTGGACGACGCCAACGGACGCACCTCGTCCACGGGAAACTTGCGCTCTTCCAAAACCGAAAGCATTTCCGTGCCCACGGCACCGGTGGCCCCGACCACGGCAACGGTATAGGCTGATTTCTTCTTCATCTCTATGAGTCTGTCATTCCCGCAGTTTCCAGCGGGAATCCACGTCTTTCTCTTTCTCTTCCTCCCCCTCACCCCAGCCCTCTCCCTATTTCCCACATTGAGCGGAAAATGGGCGAGGGTGATATCATGGATTTCCGTTCACCACGACGCGGATACGGTGACTGAAGGTATCCGCGATGTAGACGTGCCCTCGGGAGTCCAGGGCAACCCCGAATGGATAGTTGAGACTGCTCTGCAAGGGATCCTTCCCATCGCCGGAGAATTCCGCCTTCCCGTTCCCGGCCAGAAGCGACATTTCCTGTTTCTGCAGATGCCACACCCGAATCAAGTGGTTATCGCTGTCCGTAATGAACAGGCGGCCGTCAGAATGAAGGGCAATGGCATACGGCCGGGACAAGCTGGGAGAGGATTCATTTTCACCCGGCGTGAAGTGAAACTCGCCGGTTCCTCCCACCACCGTTTCCACTGTCCCGGTGTGTTGGTCCCACTTCCGAATCCGGCCATTGAAGGTATCGGCAATGTACAGGTTTCCGTCCTGATCCACGGCAAGTCCACTGGGACCGGCCAACGCGGTTTCAGGACCGGCGGCCTCATCGCCGTTGTACCCCGACTCCCCGGTTCCGACGATTGTCGTCATCACGCCGGACGGCACGTCGAGTTTTCGGATCCGGTTGTTGCTTTGATCCGCGACGTACAAACAATCCGATCCGTCCAGGATCAGGGCCACGGGTTCATTCAGGGCCGCTTGTACGGCAGGTCCATTGTCACCGTAAAATTTTGCCTGGCCCGTTCCTGCGATGGTGGAGATGAACCCGGTGGTGGGATCAATCCGGCGAATCCGGTGATTCCAGGTATCGGCAATGTACACGGTGCCATCTTCGGCCACGGCTACGGCCGAGGGAAAATTGAGCGCGGCCCCAGTTGCCGGACCACCATCGCCTGCAAACCGCTGATCCTTTGATTGGGTTCCGGTCACGTAGCGGACCATGCCACTCAAATCCGGGGTTTGCGAGTAGGCGTCACCCGGCTTGCTCACCGGATCTGCCAATGGATCTTCATCGTCTTCCGGGCACTCCGGCACAGGCTCGACAGACGTGGACGCAGGGGCATCAGGCTCTAAGGTTCCGGCTATCGTCGTGATGAACCCGGTTTGCGCGTCAACCTTGCGCACCAGATGATTCTCCGAATCGGCGATATAGAGATTGCCTGCGGCGTCGAGAGCCACCGTTTTGGGTTCGTTCAACGTGGCCGCGGTGGCCGGACCGGCATCTCCGCCGCAGCCGGGCTCCCCGCTTCCGGCGATGGTCCCGATCGTGCCGGCTTGCATGGTGTCCAACATTTTTCTCTTAACCTTCCTTGTCCCTAACCGATGCTTTGGAGAATACGGTCGCTCATCTCTTTGGTGCCGACCAAGGTGGCGCCCGATGCCGCGATGTCTCCGGTGCGATACCCCTGGCTCAACACGGTTTGAATGGCGTTCTCGATCAGGTCCGCTTCCTCGCCCATACCGAACGAATACCGGAGCATCATTGCACCGGAGGCGATCATGCCGATAGGGTTGGCTGCATCCTTGCCCGCAATATCCGGGGCGCTCCCGTGAATAGGTTCATACATGCCGACGGACGCGCCGACGCTGGCCGACGGCAACATCCCGATCGACCCGGTCAACATGGCGGCTTCGTCACTCAAAATGTCGCCGAACAGATTCGTCGTCAGGATCACGTCAAACTGCCCGGGATTCCGGATCAACTGCATCGCGCAATTGTCTACGTACATGTGTCGCAGTTCCACGTCCTGATAGTCCTTGTGGACCTCAATGACGACCTTCCGCCACAACTCCGAGGATTCCAGCACGTTTGCCTTATCCACGGAGGTGACGAGTCCCCGCCGCTTGCGTGCCACGTCGAAGGCAACCTTGGCAATCCGCGTAATTTCTTCCGTGGTATACACTTCGGTATTGAATCCGCGATGGCCGGTCGGCGTCGCCTCCACACCCTTGGGTTTCCCGAAATAAATGCCGCCAGTCAGTTCGCGCACCACCAGCACGTCGATGCCCTCGATGACCTCGCGCTTGAGGGTCGAGGCATCGGCCAATTCCGAATACAGCTTGGCCGGCCGGAGATTCGCAAACAACCCGAGTTGTTCCCGCAAGCCCAGCAAGGCCCGTTCCGGCCGCCGCTCATAGTCGAGGCCTTCCCATTTCGGTCCTCCCACCGCCCCCAACAGGACCGCGTCACTGGTTTTGGCCAACTGAAGCGTGTCGTCCGGGAGCGGCCATCCCGTGTCGTCAATGGCCTGACCGCCGACCGCGGCGTGAACAAACTCAAACGCATGACCGCCGCGTTTCCCGACCGCTTCCAACACCGCCACGGCCGCTGGCACGATCTCCGGACCGATTCCGTCCCCCGCCAATACTGCGATTTTCTTGTTCATAAATTTTTCTTCACCCTCACTTTTCACCCTCACCCTGACCCTCTCCCGT
>JAPPLK010000020.1 GCA_028819435.1 Nitrospira sp. | reverse complement strand
GTTGCCCCGGCCCCCGGACGCTTCGCAGGCCTGCATGGCGACGCTCGCCCAGCATCCGTAGCCAGGATCATCATATGCGCGGACTGCAGTTCCCGGCATTGCAAAACATATCAGCGCCGCCAGCACAGCGCCAGGGAAAATCGGTTTGGAAGTCATGGCCATGGGTGCCCCCCCCTTGTTGTTGATTGGCAATCCCGGCGATTGGTGCCGGGCAGGGTATGACCAGTACCAATCCACACAAGGACTCATTCATACGACTCAACCAGTATTGCACGGGGGGGGGGTAATAGCAAGCAGATATCCAGATGGGAAAATGACAAAATTCCCATTACACCGGCCACGCATCATCAGGTGTTGTTATGGGTGTTACGGCTGAAAGAGGAAGCGATTAACGAAAGAATGTCTTTGGAGATTGCTATTTGGAAGCAACCTTTTCCGACAGCCAGACCTTGATCAGCGACTGGTAAGGGACGTCCCTCTTGTTGGCTTCGGTCTTGATCTTCTCAAGCAAGCCGACCGGCAATCTCAGTGAAATCGGCTTGGTGGACGGTTTGAGATTGGGAAGGCGGACACGTTGAGCCTTGCTCCAGTCCACGTGGCCGGTCGAGTCGTGATTTTCCCAAAAAGCCCGTTCTTGTGCCTCGCTTTCGAAAGCGGGCCTGGATTTACGTTTCCCTTTCATAGCGGTCTCGCTCCTTGCGGCTCATTATACAGAATGTGTCAAGGAATGCCACTATAGCCCGCCTTCGCCAGCCCTCCGCCGCCGGCATGGATGAGCGGTTCGGAAGCGAGTGGCCAAAAGACGTTCTGCGGAACCATCCTGCTTTTTGCCAGAAAAATCCTGACGTGATATTTTGAAAAATCGGTCGGGTTGAAGAAAGGTTTATCCATTGACGGCAGAACGGATACAAACGTTTCGCGCGGAAATCACGCGGCAAGGGTTGTCCGGGTTTATCGTTCCGCATGCCGACGAATACCAGAATGAGTATGTGCCGGCTTGTGCCGAGCGGTTGGCGTGGTTGACGGGGTTTACGGGTTCGGCAGGGACCGCAGTGGTGCTCACCCGGCAAGCCGCCATCTTCGTGGACGGACGATACACCCTGCAAGTCCGTTCACAAGTCGACGCGCAGGTGTGGACCCCCAAGCATCTCATGGATGAAGCGGTACATTCGTGGTTGCCGACCGTGCTTCGGCGGGGCGACAAACTGGGCTATGATCCGTGGCTGCATACGTTACAAGAGGTTGAACAATTGAAAGAATCCTGCACAAAAGCAGGCGCCGTATTGACGCCATGTGAACCGAATCCCATTGATGCGTTATGGGATGATCGGCCCGCGCCTCCCGCAGCCAAGGTGGTGTCTCATGATTTGGCCTATGCGGGCAAGTCCTCGGACGACAAGCGACAGGAACTTGCTGCGAAATTGAAAAATGAGAATGTTGGCGTGGCCGTGCTGACGGCGCCGGATTCCATCGCCTGGCTCTTGAACGTGCGTGGCGGCGACGTGGAGCATACGCCGTTACCTCTTGGTTTTGCCCTGCTGCATTGTGACGGCACGGCGTCGCTGTTTCTCGACCTGCACAAGGTGTCCGATTCCCTGACTTCGCACTTGGGACCGGCCGTGCGGATTCGTCCTGTCTCCGACTTTCATGAGACGTTGGATCAATTGGGCAAGGCCGGTGAGCGCGTGCTGTGTGATTCGAATCGCACGGCGAGTTGGATTTCCGAACGCCTGGCTCGATCCGGAGCCAGGGTGATCGAAGGGGAAGACCCGTGCCTCTTGCCCAAGGCCTGCAAAAATGTGGTGGAAATCAATGGAGCGCGGGAGGCGCAGAAGAGGGATGGGGCTGCGGTGTGTGAATTTCTCGCCTGGTTGAACCGGGAAGCGCCGAAGGGAAAGCTCTCCGAACTCGACGCGCAGGCGTACCTGGATGCCTGCCGCCGCCGGCAACCGCTTTGGCAGGATATGAGTTTCCCGACGATTTCCGCGGCCGGTCCCAATGGGGCCGTCGTGCATTACCGGGCCAGTGATGAGCAGTGTCGCAGGCTTGAGCCCGGCACGTTGTACCTGGTGGATTCAGGAGGACAGTATTTGGACGGCACGACCGACGTCACCAGAACGATTGCCATCGGATCTTCGACAGCCGAGCACCGGGATAGGTATACCCGTGTCCTTAAAGGACATATTGCCCTGGCCCTGGCTACCTTTCCGAAAGGAACGACCGGTGCTCAACTCGATACGCTGGCTCGCCAGCCGCTTTGGGAAGTGGGGTTGGATTATGCGCATGGGACCGGGCACGGGGTGGGGAGTTACTTGGGCGTCCACGAAGGGCCTCAGCGCATCTCGAAAGGGGGCCATACGGTTGCGTTGCAACCCGGAATGATCCTTTCAAACGAACCCGGGTATTACAAAAACGGGGAATACGGGATTCGGTTGGAAAACCTGGTGGTCGTGATCCCTGCGAAGATGGGTGGCGGCGGAGGTCGTGAATGGCTCGCGTTCGAGACGATCACGCTTGTGCCGTTTGATGCATCGTTGATCGACAGGTCGTTGTTGAATGCCGCGGAACGGGAGTGGCTCAATGCCTACCACGCCCGCGTGCGGGAGGTCATCGGACCGCTGGTTGATTCGTCCACAGCGGTCTGGTTGGAACAGGCGACGGAACGGATCGCTTAGGTCCCCCATTTTATTCCTCCCCTTTGTAAGGGGAGGTTAGGTGGGGTAGAGCCTATGGAGGAACGGTTTTCACAGTTCTTGCCTCAGCCTCAGTCTCTACCTCCCCTGCACCCCTCCTTACAAAGGAGGGGAAGAGGGTTTCCTCTCCCTTGATGGGAGAGGATTAAGGTGAGGGTGGGCTAAAGCACAGATGAGGGGGAAATTCTCAACCATATGAGTCAACCCATGACGGATGAACAGATTGTCGAGCGCATACGCGCGCAATTAGGACAGGGCGGGGCCGTGGAAGACGTGTTGGTCAAGGGAGACCTGTTGCAACTGCACGTCGCCGAAGAGTTTTACCGGCGGCTCGCCGTGGATCGGGACCGCGGCAGAAAAATCGTGCTGATGTTGATGCAGCAGATGAAATCGTTGACGGGGCTCCAGGACGTGACCGTGAGGGTCTACAGTCAAAACGAAAAGATGATCGAAGGCAAAGTCAAAGCGTTCGGGGGAGATAATGTCACGTACATGTTGGATTTGTAGGATTCGAAGCCGTTTGCGGTGTCACAATGGAAGCCGGTAATGGGCAGGAGGCCATGCCGCCTTCAAAGAGCACTCCCGGCCCGGCCCGCTCTTCTCCGGAAGTTCACGTTCTCACCGTTGAAGACAAAACGATTATCCTGGTCGGGACGGTTCACGTGTCACAAGAGTCCGCGGATCTGGTTCGTGCCGTTATCGAAGAGGAACGGCCGGATGCGGTCTGCGTGGAACTGGATTCCCGTCGCTACGAAGCCCTGTCCCAGCAGCAGAAGTGGGAGGCGTTCGACCTCAAGGAGGTGATCCGCAAAAAACAGCTCAGCACCATGTTGGCCAACGTCCTGTTGGCCTCTTATCAAAAGCGGCTGGGGGATCAGCTTGGCGTCCTGCCCGGTACCGAGATGCTGGAAGCCGTCAACGTGGCCAAAAAATTCGATATTCCCATTGCCCTCTGCGACCGCGACGTTCGTGTAACCATGCGACGGGCCTGGCGGTCCACCCCGTTCTTCAAGAAAAGCATGCTGGTTTCGTCGCTGATCGTGGGCGTCTTCGATACCCAGCCCGTGAGCGAAGAGTCGTTGCAGGAATTGAGAAAGCAGGACGTGCTCTCGGAGATGATGCAGGAATTGGGCAGGGAAGTCCCTACGCTGAAAACGGTGTTGATCGACGAGCGGGATCGCTATTTGGCGGAGAAGACGCTCCAAGCCGAAGGCAAAACGGTCGTCTCGGTGGTCGGTGCCGGACACGTGGAAGGGATTAAAGCCATCCTCCAGGGTGAGCGACAAGCCGACCTGGATAGTCTGGACGTGATTCCGCCCACGTCGCCTGCGTGGAAATGGCTGGGATGGGCCATCCCGGCAATCATCGTCGGGTCCATCGCCCTGATCGGTTATCAGAAAGGTGCAGCAGCGGCCGGCGACAACGCCCTCTTTTGGATTGTGGCGAACGGCGTACCCAGTGGCTTGGGAGCCTTGCTGGCCTGGGCGCATCCGTTCACGATTCTCGTGGCCGTGGCCGGGGCTCCGTTTACGAGCCTGACGCCGGTGATCGGCGTCGGGTACGTCACGGCGTTTGTCCAAGCCTATATGCAACCACCGATCGTGCGTGAATTTCAGACCGTGGCCGAAGACGTGGTCATTCCCCGTCGCTGGTGGCAAAGCCGGCTGTTACGGGTCTTCCTGGCCTTTTTGTTCCCCACCATCGGCAGCGTCATCGGCACGTGGGTCGGCGGTACCCGTATCGTGTCGAATCTGTTCTAAGGAGGTGCGTTGTAGGGATAGGCCTTATGCGTCAGGCATCAGGAATCTTGCTGGTATGTTGAAAAAGACAGGACGGGCAGGTGTAATGAATGAAGCGACCATCGGCCACGAGGCGTTTTGTCATGGTGACTTGGCACCACGTACATTGGCGGTCGGGAAGATCGGTCTCCGACGGAAGGTCGGCTGGGGTTGGCAAAGGCGCGTCCATGCAGGCATTCTCATAAAGCCCGACGATGATTGTCAATAAAATTTCCTCTCCCTTGATGGGAGAGGATTAAGGTGAGGGTGGTTGAAGGCGTGACGGTTACCGGAAGCACTGTGCCGGCGCTGGTTGTGTCCGGCTTCCTGGGTGCGGGGAAAACCACGCTCGTTCGGCACCTGCTCGAAGAGGCGCAAGAGCAGGGTGTGCGGATGGCGGTCGTGTCGAATGAATTCGGTGAACTGGGAATCGATCAGGCCCTGTTGGGAAATCAGGCCGGCCAACATTACGTCGAATTGGAAGGCGGATGCGTTTGTTGCAAACTCTCAGACGAATTCGTCACAACGCTTCAGCAGATCCGGGAAGCGGTGCATCCTGATCGCGTTGTCGTCGAAACGTCCGGTGTGGCCCTGCCCTTTGACACGCTCCTGAATTTCTGGCGCGAACCCGTGTCCGAGTGGGTTGGCGAATGTCTTTCAGCGGTGGTGGTGAATGCCGAACAGGTGGCGGAAGAGCGTGACCTGGAAGGGACCTTTGAACAGCAGGTCTCATCGGCCGACCTGCTGATCCTGAACAAACTGGATCTCGTGCCGTCGGACCGGCGCGATCACGTGCAGGAACGGGTGCAAGACTTGGCTCCGGGGACGCCGGTCGTCCCGGCTGTTCAGGCTCGCGTCAGTACGCCGGTGCTGTTTCCTCCTGATGCGGGGAGTCTTCCCAAACGAACCGGCAAGCCGCCGGCACATGAACCGCATACGCATGAGTCGTTTGAAGCGGAAGAATGCGTTATCGAGCCGGGTATCGACCCCGAGACGCTGGTTCGCAGGATTCAATCGCGCCATGCACTGCGAGCCAAAGGGTTTGTGCAGACGTCCGAAGGCCTTCGACTCGTGCAGGGTGTCGGTCCACGAGTCGATTTGGTTACCCCACCCGTGAATCCTCCTGAGCACCTTCTTGGCCGTCTGGTACTGATCCGACGTAATCATGGAGCGGCTCCCTGCGATAAATGAGGCTGTGGTATCGACTTCTTTCTCGCGGACTCTCCTGTCATCCTTGTATGTGTTCAGTAATTCCCTTCGACTTCACTCAGGACAGGCGTTGACACTTTCCGCTGTTTTCTTCCCCTCCTTTGTAAGGAGGGGCAAGGGGAGGTAGAGCATCCGGTCCAGGACTCTACCCCACCTATCCTCCCCTTACAAAGGGGAGGAACAAACTACCCCACCTGCATTCCCTCTTCGGAAATGCGCCCACTTACAAAGGGGAGGGAAAAGTTTGTTTCAGCAGATGCGGGTATGTCTTTTCAATTTCTTCTTGAAGCTGGGGATCGAGGCGGGTCTGAAAAAGCGTCCTGGCTTTACCGAGGTACTCCAAGGAGACGTTTTTGGCGCCCTTGAGGTTGGCGCGTTGAAAGACGGCCTTGGTCAGGGAAGCGTCCTGGAGATTGGCTTCGGTCAAGTCCGCTTCCGTGAGATCGGCTTCCCGCAGGTCAGCCATCTTCAGGTTGGTCTGCGCCAGCCGGCATCCTTGTAAATTTCCCCACGGCAATGAGGCGCGCGTCAGGTTGGCCTTGGAGAGGTCCGCGCCTGCGAGGTTCGCACGGATCAAGCCGGTTCCACTCAGGTCCGCCATGACGAGCGTCGCGTTGGTGAGGGTTGCTTTCAGCAGGTTGGCTTCGATGACGTCCGCTTCCGTAAGATTGGCTCCAGTCAGATCGGCTTCTTCCAGGTTGGCCCGGAGCAAGTAGGCGTCGGACAAATCCGTGCCGGTCAGGTCACACCCGGCAAAATCCATTCTTGTGAAATCATATCCTGACAGGTCGGCGTCCCGGAGGTCGGGCCGGACGGTTGGTTGGGTCCGTCGAAATTTGTTCCAGACTTCCAGCCCTTGCAGTAACAGATCAAGGTGGTCTTGATTGGCCATGAAGAGGAAGTGTGAATTGCCGAGTGTGGATTTTGGATTGAGAAAAAATCAGAAATCCGAAATCAGCGATCCACAATCCACAATCCACAATCAACAATGTCCGTTCAGCGTTTTTTGAGGAAGTGCAAGAATTCGGAGTCGGGACTGAGCACCATAGTCGTGTCCGAGGAGAACGTTTTGCGATAGGCTTCCATGGATCGAACGAATTCGAAGAATTTCGGGTCCTGGCGATACGCGTCGGCGTATATTTTGTAGGCTTTGGCGTCGCCTTCACCGCGAATTTCCTGGGCGGTTTTATAGGCGTCGGCGATGAGAATCTCCCGGTCCTTTTCGGCTTCCGAGCGAATTTTCTGCGCTTCTTCCGCACCTTCGGCTTTGTATTGTTTGGCGATCCGTTCCCGTTCGGCCTGCATCCGGTCAAACACGGCCTTGGCGTTCTGCTCGGGCAGGTCCGCGCGTTTGATGCGAACGTCCAAAACTTCCAGGCCGTATTTCGAGGCTTTTTCATTGGAGCGTTTGGCCACCTCGGACATGATCAACAAACGGTTCGCGGAGACGATTTCCGACAGCTCGTGCCGGCCCAGTTCCACGCGCATTTCGGAATAGATAATGTCATCCAGCCGTTGCAGTGCGCCCCGTTGCGTCTGGAACGCCTTGTAGACCTCCAGGGGATCGACGATTTTCCACTTGGCGAAGTTGTCGATCAGGATGGTCTTTTTATCCTGGGTGATGACTTCACGCGCAGGCACGTCGTAATCCAGGAGGCGCTTGTCGAAGTATCGGACTTCCTGGACAAACGGCAGTTTGAACTTGAGCCCGGGTTCGGTCACGGTCCGCTTGGGTTTCCCGAGTTGAACCACGATGGCCGTTTGCGTCAGGTCCAGAATGAAGAACGGCGAGGCCCCCAACACAACCAGCAGAACCAGGATGCCGATGATGCCGACGAGCAGGTTCTGTTTCATCAGGGCGCGGTCTCCATCTTTTTGCCGGGCGTTCTTTGCAATCGCTCCAACGGGAGGTACGGCAGCACGTTGCCCGCGGCTTTCGAATCCAGAATGATCTTGTCCACCTTCGAGAGCACTTCTTCCATGGTTTCGATATACAGCCGCTTGCCGATCACGCCTTTGGCTTTTTTGTATTCCGCCAGCGTTTGCAGGAAGTGGTTGGCTTCACCTTCGGCGCGCGCGATTCTGGCCTGGGCGTAACCTTTGGCCTGGTTGACGTCCTGGGCCGCCTGTCCCTTGGCTTTGGGAATGATGTCGTTCCGGTACCCATGGGCCTGGTTGATCAGTTGCTCCCGTTCCTCCTTGGCACTGGCCACGTCCTTAAAGAACTTGGCCACTTTCTGCGGCGGATTCACGTCGAGCAGTTGCACGGTGGCGATTTGGACGCCGCCCTGATACTCATCGACGATGCTTTGCAGGAGTTCCTGCGTGGATACCTGGATTGCGGCTTTGCCCACGGTCAGCGCCTCGTCGATCTTATTCTTGCCGACAACTTCCCGCATCGCGGCTTCTGCCGATTTTCGTATGGTCTCTTCAATGTCCGCCACGTTGAACAGGTAGTCCTTGGCCTGACTGATTTTGTATTGGACAATGAATTCCACGGAGAGAATGTTCATGTCTCCGGTCAACATCAGCGCTTCCTGCGGGACGATCTGCGCCCGGCCACGGGCATTGGTGCGAAATCCGACTTCGATGCGGTGGAGTTTTTGCACCTTGGGCGTGACGACGGTTTCAAAGAACGGGATCTTGAGGTGTGGCCCCGGTTCGACGGTCCGGACCACGTCGCCGAATCGCTTGACGAGACCTTCCTCGTCGGGTTCGACCTTGAAGACGGATTGCGAGAGGACCAGGATAGCCGCCACGATCAGGACGATGGACTTCATGCCCCGGGTCGGCTTCATCCGCTGCCATTGTTCTTTGGCTTTATTGAGGACGTCGTCAAGGGGATCGGCCCCGCCCTGCTGACCCCATGGATCTCTTGGTTCCCAAGCCATACGGTTATCTCAGTGATGAATACGATAGTGATGAATACGAACGAGCACGCTCATGACTGTCCTCACATTAACAGAAGCCCCGCGTAATAAGCAAACAGCATATTGAAAGACCGGTCGCACTCAGAATCACCGTGTGGTATTGGTGTGCCGGCCCACCTGTTTCTCCTCCTTTGTATGTAGGGTCGACCGGGCCGGTCGACCCTGTCAGCGAAGTCGATATAGCAAAATCATCGCTATTTTGTAGCAAATTATAGCAATTCATAGCAGGACCATAGCATTGGCATAGCAAAAACGTAGCAAAATCATCGCAAGTCATAGCAAAACCACAACAAAACATAGCAAGTCACAGCAATCCACAATCCCAACGGCCCGCCAGCTCACGTGTCGTGCTGAATGTCGTGCCGAATCCCGGATCTTCAAAACAGACCGATGGCGTGAAGGAGGACAATCGAAACGGCAATAGGGGCGATGACGCGGGTCGAGACTTGCCAGATGAGATAGCCTGTTTCACTGTTCATGTTGAGTTCTTCACGGCTCATGTGTTTGGACATCACCCAACCGGCAAAGAGGGCCATGCCGATCGCGCCTAACGGCAGCATGAGATTGGAGGTGAGGAAGTCGAGGTGGTCGAAAACGGTCATCCCCAGGATCGTGGCGTCTGACCAGAGGTTGAACGAAAAAGCCGCGCCGAATCCCAAGAGCCACGTGGCGAAACCCGTCCGGAAAGCGGCTTGCCGGCGGGTCATGTTGAACTTTTCGATCAGCATGGTCACCGTTGGTTCAACCAATGAAATGGCTGAGGTCCAGGCGGCAATCAGGAGCAACACGAAAAAGAGTGTTCCGAAGAACGTTCCTCCGGGCATGTGGCCGAAGGCGACGGGAAGGGTTTCAAAAATGAGACTCGGTCCGGCTCCGGGCGCCAGGTCATTCGCAAAGACAATGGGGAAAATCGCCATGCCTGCGACGAGGGCCACCAGGGTATCGGCGATGGCCACGGCCACGGAGGTACTGGCAATGGACGTGTCCTTGGGCACGTAGGACCCATAGATCATGATGGAGCCCATGCCCAGGCTCAACGTAAAAAATGCGTGACCCAGTGCGGTGAGCATGCTGGCGCCTGAAAAGTGGCTGAAGTCGGGCGTGAATAAAAAGGCGATCCCTTTCATGAAGTAGCCGGTGGTCATGGCGTAGCCCACGAGAACGAGTAACAGTGCAACCAGCACCGGCATGAGATAGGTGACGGCTTTTTCCAATCCATGACGCACCCCCCGGGCGACGATCCAGATGGTGATGAACATGAACGCCGTATGCCAGCCCACTTGAACCAGGGGATTACCGACAAAGTCTCCGAAGAGATTCGATGCCCCGTCTCCGCTGAGGCCCGAGAAATCACCGGTCGCCGCATGGAGAATATACCCGATGGTCCATCCGCCGATCACGCTGTAATAGGAAAGGATCAAGACGGCGGCAATGGTGCCGGACCATCCGATGATCTGCCAGCCTTGATGGGCGTTGGCTTCCGCAGCCAGATCACGCATGGTATTGACCGGCGTTCGTTTGCCGCGACGGCCGAGCATCACCTCCGTCATCATCAGCGGAATCCCCAGGGCCGCCACACAGAGGAGATAGACGAATACAAAGGCGCTACCCCCGTTTTCCCCTGTAATGTAGGGAAATTTCCAGATGTTCCCGAGGCCGACCGCGGAGCCGGTCGCCGCCATGATAAAGGCCAAGCGGGATGACCATTGGCCGTGGATGGGTTGATTGTCGTGGGTGGGCATTGCCGTACTCTTTGAACCCGGGTGCGTTCCGACGGACAACCACAGGGAGTTGTCCCTACGTTTTTGTCGTTGTAGGGGCCGGCCTGCGTGCCGGCCCGGATTTCTCATTGGGCCAGAGTGTAGCCAGCCGCGCCTCGTGTTTCAAGGGTCTTTCGTGACGTTGTTGCGAAGCGGTGACAACAACATGCCAAGGAACCTCTGATTTAGTGTGATAGCGGGATGCAGGGCAAGGCGTCCCGGAGCGAAACCCGAAGCTTATCATGGAGATAGGTGAGGGTTGAGCGAGGACACAACGCAGCCATGCGCCCGATAGTGCAGTAAATCAGAGGTTCCCCAACTTGAGATTGGATTGGTCGCCTGACTATAGTGGATTGCTCGCGGCAAATTGCATGAAGCCGTCGAGCCGAAACAATGACGGCCGAGAAAAAAAACAAACGCCGGGTGATCGTCCTTGCGCCGATGCCGCCAGAGAAAGCGGCCTATGCCCTGGCCCGGTACAGCCGTTCCCCGGATTCCATTGAAGACAGCTTGCGGTGGGTCCACGGGCACTCGTCCGAGAAGTTTTGGGAGCAGTTCTATTTTGCCTACGGGCATGCCTCGATCGCCGACCTGGGGCACGTGACCGTGTGCCTGGAAGGCATTTCCGAACTGGCGGCCATTCGCCTGGAAGATGAACCGTTGTGGGATGGACAAGCCAAGTCCAGCCGCTATCAGAACTTTGCCGTGTCCGGCTGTTACGTCCCGTCCACCATTCAGGATTCCGAACCCGAGGCGTTCTATCGCGGGATTCTCGGCAGCCTGTTCAATCTCTATCGCACGTTCCATGATCCGCTGCTGGAACACCTGGAACGGCATTATCCCAGACCCGATGGCATGAGCGAGGCGAATTACGGCCGAACCCTGGCCGCGCGCGTGTACGATAGTACCCGGTACCTGCTACCCCTGGCCTCGACGACGAACGTTGGGCAGGTCGTCAGTATCCGGACGCTGGAAAAACAAATCACCCGGTTCTTGTCGACGCAACTGCCCGAACTTCAGGCCCTTGGCGAGGATCTGCAGGAAGCCTGCGCCAAACCTCCTTCCAACGTGTGGGGAGAATTGGACGGAGAGACCGGCAACCCTGCGGAACCGCTGGCCCCGACGTTGGCCCGCCACGCCAAGGCCAACGAGTATCAAACGGAGGTCTATCGGGACCTGTCCAGGCACGCCAGGAAGATCTTTCGCAAGGTGGGTCTGGATCAGCCGTCGGCCTGGGCCGGGCAAACGGTGCCGGTTGATCTCATCGAGCCGCATTCGCTGATGGACGAACTGGTCACGAGCACGTTGTATCGCGTCAGCCAGGCGCCGTATCGCCGCATCCTGGAATTGGTGCGGGAATGGCCGGAGAAGGAAAAGCAGGAAACCCTTGAAGTGGTCTTGCGCCGTCGCGGACCCTATGACGAATTGATCAAGGAGTTTCGATGCGGGTATCCCCTCATCTTCGACGTCTTGATGGACATCGGCGGGTGGCGGGACCTCCACCGGCATCGACGGTGCCAGCAGATCCAACAGAACTTTACCACCGTGCACGGCTATGAGACCCCGCCCCCGTTGTATGAGGCCAACCTGGACCGGGAATATCAAATGGCCATGGACGCGGTTCAACAGGATATCGAACGGTTGAAGGGCATGGACCAGGAAGCCGCGATTTACGCGATTCCCTTCGGGTTCAGGGTCCGGTGCGTGTTTAAGATGGACTATGCCCAGGCAGACTATATGTGTCAGCTCCGGTCGGGAGTCAAAGGCCATTGGTCTTACCGCACGGTGGCCTGGGAAATGAAGCAACAAATCATGAAACAGTATCCGTATCCGGGCGGATTGATTACGGCCACCCCGCCCGACGTCGAGGATACGCTGACGCGGTGAGTTCGGGCAGAACCGGCCCGGTGCATTATGGTATGAAAAGAACACACCCATCTCCCCTTCTCCCTCTACCCCACCTGACCTCCCCTTACAAAGGGGAGGGAAAGACGAACATGACCCGCTATTTCCCCTCCTTTGTAAGGAGGGGCGAGGGGAGGTAGAGTTGTACGAGGGATTCCTGTCATGATGCGAACGACGAACGCAGGCACAGCATGAGCGAAGAACGGGCGATCGAACGGGCCGTCCTCGGAGGGGATTGGGACGCGGTGCGCGACGCCGCGACGGCCTGGATGCAGGGCGAGACCGCCGGCCCCCGGGCGTGTTTTGCCCTGAACGTCGTGTACCTGTTGAAGGGTGAGTTTGCCCTCGCGTGGAAGATGTACGCGAAGTCGTTACAGGAGGAGGCGGATATTGCGAACGTCCGCGAATGGGTTGATCTCCTGGGCAAGACGTATCCGGAAGAAGGATTCGTGCATTTGATGCATGGGATGTTTCTGGCGCAATCCGGTCAATCGGAGCAATCGCTCACCAGTTACCAAAAGGCAATCGAATTGGCGCCGGACTCGCCCTTTCCCCATTTTTTTCTGGCCCAGATTTATCAACGAATGGCCCAAACGGATAAGGCCATCAAGGCTTATCGCCAAGCCGTCAAATTGGATCCGGCCTATTTGCCAGCCCGGTTGAACCTGGGCGCGGCGTATCAGGAGCACGGCCAGTTGGAAATGGCCATTCCCCAGTACCGGGAACTGATCAAACTCGCGCCCGGGGATGCCTTGGGTTACGTGAACCTGGCCTGCGCGTTGGCTGAACAGGGCAAGATCGACGCGGCCATTCGCGAATATAAAACCGCGGTGCAGCTCAATCCCGAAGACTTTGAGGTGCATTATGCGCTGGCCGGGGTCTATGAACAAAAAGGGCGGCGCGACCTCGCCCTGCGGGAATATCAGGAAGCCTTGCGCATCAAGCCGGACTTCGGACCGGCGGCAACGGAAATCGGATGGATGCTCATGGACAAGGGCCAGGTTGATTCGGCGCTCGATAGTTTCAGCGTGGCCATCAAGGCCAATCCCAATGACGCGAGGGCGACGTTTGGCGTGGGGCGAGTCTATGACCTCAAACGCAAACCCGAGATTGCGGGGGATCATTATCAGCAAGCCCTGCAACTGGAAAAAGATCCCGTCAAGAAAACCGCCATCCTGAATTTCATCGACAAGATTGTCGGCGGCTATCATGACTGAAGGGTTCAGGGGTCCTGCAAACTTTGGAAGATTGTGGAAAGCAAGAGAAAATCGGTTCGGTCCATCGAGACGCCCCTAAGCACACCTCCTCTACCTTTATTGACTTTTCCTGAATCCCTCTCCCAATATTTGTCGTATGGCGACGATTTACGGGGAGCCCCAAGCAGTTTATGAACTTCGTCGGTTATTGAAAAAGGAGAGCATAAAAACCTTCACTTCCATTGAGCAAATTAAATCCACGGATTCCTTCCTCCGCATTCAGTCGCAACATCCCTACATCTGTTCTGGAGCCCAGGGCGAGGAACAGGTCGCAGGCCAATTATCCAAGCTGCCCGATGACTATACTGTTATCCATAACTATAATCTCGAATTTCCTCGCCCTCTCTATGACCGGCGCAATGACGACCGAATATATTCCGTCCAGATCGATCACCTTGTCATCGGACCTACGGGTCTTTATTTGATCGAAACAAAACACTGGAGCAAAACGTCACAAGAAAATCGCAATTTCTTTTCTCCTGTAAAGCAATTAAAGCGATGTGGCTTCGCTCTCTTTGTACTGCTCAATCAGGCCATCGAAAAGAGACATATCTCTGGCTTCGCTCACCACTGGGGCGAGAGACAAATATCCCCCCAAAAAATTCTCTGCTTTCTCAGACACGCTCCCAGTGAACGCTTTCAGCACGTTACAATACTCTCGCCCCAGCGCTTAACCTATTACATTCGTCATCAAGAGCAACTTTTCTCTCGACAGCAAATGGAATCTCTCGTTGAATATCTCCTCGAATCTGGAGACATTCCCGAGAGCCCAAGCAGCAAATTCTCGGTAGCACCCAATGATTCGGCCGGTCCCGGCTGTCTAGCCTCTATCGGATGGCTCCTCGTTTTATTCATCCCCATTTTTCTTATGACCGTATGGGGCATTGCGGGTACTATCGGTGCAATGATTTTTGAGTACGTGCGGAGTTGTTTTAATCCGCATGGATGCCCGCCTTTGTGGTGACAAAGAAAGGTCTCAGTCCCACAGGAACCAAGGCCTTTCTAGAAACAAAGTGAGCGAGCTAAAAAGCTAAGGTCCAACTTCCTTCAACGCCATTGTAGATAAAGAGAAAATGACTAAGGATATTTCGACCGATTAAAGTTGAGTGACCAAATGTTTGTAACTCGCATCCAATGACTCGGATAGGAGTAAGAGGCGGGATCGGCGTTCCCGGGAAAGAAATTTTACAGGCATAGACGTGTCTCGTATCTGTTCCTTGCGGGGTCGAAATCGGCATAGTGTCAATGGCGGGTAGGCCAAGTCCCACTAAAACGTCTTCATCGACTGCCGTAAATGAGGCTCCCGAATCAATCAGAGCAGTATGGCTATGAGACGGAGGAATAGGAAGGTTTTGTTGATTTAATAACTCCGCAATATTATCGGGGACGGCAATTTCAATATTCAGGGCTGGCCCAAATTCCCGAAGGCCTTCACGCTGGGTTAGGCCTGTACGTTCTTGGATCCAGTAACGACTAAAAAGAGGCACTCATTAATCCGTATGTTAGGGCTGGAATGTGCTCGATGGGCTCTTTGTCAAGAATTTGTTTAACTAAAAAATTGACATTTCCGAATTCGGTCACCCCTTTTTCATAGGCCTCCTCAAAAGTCGTGAATGTTCCTTTGAGTTCTCGCCTTTTAATTAACGCAAAGTGGTACCGGTGTTTTTCTAAGAGGGTTGCGAGTTGTTCGTTAAAAAAAGCGAGTTCTTCTTGCAACTGTTCTTCCATGGTTCTCGTTTCGATAGTGCGTGAGTAGGCGTAAATAAGTAACCAAATCTATTGTAGCATACCCATTTATCCGAGAGTCAATTAGGACACTACCCATGCCTCAGTTGGCTTTCACTGGCACCCCGGGAATCCAGGCAGCGGAAGACTATGGCAGGCCAAAGATCGCCTGCTCCCCCGAACAAAGCGAAACAGCATTGGCAGAGAACATCCCGTCCTCATCGAGAGCAGGAAGTCAGAAGCTTTCGGATTTCCCCTGAGTGTATAATCCAAACCAACCAAGACACTCAAGGGAACGATGCTACCGCCCCCGCTGCTTGGAACTCCTGGCCAGTGACTTGGATACTCTGACTTTGCTATTTATAGGACAGATACGGTAAGGTGCTCCGTCATGAATGACTCATTCCCTTCTCACGCGCAGAGGCGTTTTTGAATTTTCAACTTTCCCTCCTGGTACAACTCCAGCAGCTTGACCTGAAGCTGCATGATCTCGAAAAACAACAACAGCAGATTCCCGAACGGCTTCACGCGGCTCAATCCCCGGTCGACGAGGCGCGGAAGCGCGCGGAAGACCTGAAGACCCTGCTGGAGACCATTGCGGCGGAGCGGCGGAACGGTGAAGATGACTTGAGCGCGCATGAGAGTCACGTCCAGAAAATGCGCGGGCGTTTGAACGAGTTGAAAACGAACAAAGAGTACCAGGCCCATTTGTTTGAACTTGAACTGGCCAACAAGAAAAAGGATGGCCTGGAAGAACGGGTCCTCCTGGCCATGGAGCGGGGGGAAGAGAAGCGGAAGGAATTGGACGAAGTCGAGAAACAGCTTCGGGAACTCATTCAAACCCTGGAACAGGAAAAAGGTGAACTGGAGGCCTTATCGGCGAAACTGGCTGATGAGGTCGCGCAAATCGGGCAAGAAAAGCAAGGCCTGATCGCCTCGCTGGAAAAACGGGTCCATCATCGATACTCAATGCTCAAATCTTCCATGCAGCTCGTGGTGGTCGCCACCGTCCAGGGTGAAACGTGCCAGGGGTGTCAATTACACATTCCTCCCCAGTTGGTCGCCAGTGTGAAGCGGGCCGACGACCTGTTGACCTGTCCCTACTGTCATCGCATTTTGTATTATGAAGCCGCGCTTCATGAAGCAGGCGTGGACGCCGAAGAACCCGTGGCTCAAGAACAGGTGGAGGGATAAGCGTTGTTTCCGTCACGGGCATTGCGTATCATGGTTTCTGGGTATGAGGGTATGAGGGTATGAGGGCGTGGGTCAGGTGGCCGCTTGCCTGATTTCAGGTGAGAGGAAAGTCCGGACTCCACAGGGCAGGGTGCTGGGTAACGCCCAGGCGGAGCAATCCGACATGAGCGCCACAGAAAATACACCGCCCCGGACCGTCCTCGGATGGCTAGGGGTAAGGGTGAAATGGTGGGGTAAGAGCCCACCGCGTTCGCGGCGACGCGGACGGCAGGGTAAGCATCACCCGGAGCAAGACCAAATAGGAGGACGCGCCGAACGGCCTGCTTGTCTGTGCGCGGCAAACGCCGCGTGCGAAGGCGAGCCGGGACGTTCGGGAGAGGCCGGCCCGGCCGAGGTTCTCGGGTAGGTCGCTGGAGGCTTATGGTAACATAAGCCGTAGAGACATGGTCACCGCCGTATGCACGATCGATACGGAACAGAATCCGGCTTATCGACCCGCCCCCGTACCTTTTTCATGCCAACGCGAGAACGTGTGCAGGCATGCTTGCACGCCCTGAATGCACCATGGCGGATTCGATCGTTCGGGAACCCGTTTGACTCGATCAGATCACCCCTGTTACCATGCGGTCTTTCTGAGCATTCGCTTTCTGTCCCCATCGTCTAGTCTGGCCTAGGACGCCGGCCTTTCAAGCCGGCAACACGGGTTCAAATCCCGTTGGGGACGCCA
>JAPPLK010000106.1:91428-102036 GCA_028819435.1 Nitrospira sp. | reverse complement strand
GTTTCAATCCTCGCCCACCCCTAGAGGTGGGCGCTACAGTATTACGAAAATCTGCCAAACTTTCAGATAGATAACATCTCCATCCGGCGAACCTCCTGTTCCTGTGACATAATCTTGATTCCATTTGTTCAACCACATACTAAAACCCCTTTGGAATCAAACCTTTTTCACGTCCGCGAACCTCCCGGAGATTTACAAGCACTTCTGGTTCGCGCTTACAGCACCAGAGGACCCTCAAAATCTACCGAAGTATCAACGCCATAAACTTTCATGTATTGCTCTTTGGGCTGAGCCAGCCGGTAGACACGGAGGCTATCTTCTTTTTCGTTCATAATTTCGACTAATCTGCTGGTCAATTCCTCGTGCTGCATTTCATTGACCGCACATTCAAACACGGACTTTTGTACACGCTGTCCAAAATCCTGACACGCTTCGGCAATCTTGCGTAACCGTTTTTTCCCTGCCGCCGTCTCTGTGGAAACATCATAGGCAACCAGAATATGCATACACGTTGTCCTTACCTCGTGGTAAATGGGATATAGGCCTCCATATCCTTTCTAAGCGTTCTTGCCAGCAACCGCGCCTGCACATGCGGAACTAAGCCCAATGGCATTTTTTGATCCAGTAGAGAATGAGTGATTTCCTCTTGTTTGCGTTTCTGGTACGCCACAATCACAGCCTTTCGGCTTTCATCGTACAAATGCACGGCACCACCCGGTCGAGACAAAAAATCTTCCGCCGTAATCTGTCGCCGGTTAATCAACGTTAAGACCAGCCGGTCTGCCAGAATACAGCGCAATTCTTCCATGAGATCCAAAGCCAGGGCAGCCCGGCCAGGCCGAATGGCATGCAGAAAGCCGACTTGCGGATCAAGCCCCACCCCCTCAGCCGCCGCCACACAGTCATTCATCAATAAGGCATAAAGAAAAGACAAAAGGGCATTTAACGGATCTAACGGCGGTCTGCGGCTTCGGCCATTCATTCTGAAGGTTTCTCGATCAGCCGTAACCAGCCTGTCCAAAATTGAGAAATAGACACGAGCCGCCTCACCTTCAAACCCCCTCAGGGCATCCAGGGTTTCACAAGTGGGCAGTTGTTGAACCGTTCGGGCTAACATGTCAGCCGTCTCTCGTAATTCATCAGCATGCTCAGTGTTGCTGACTTCTCGCGCACCCCTTAGGACAACTTGACGAGTGTTCTGAACCTTGCCTGCTACCATATTTCTGGCAATAGCCAAGGCCACATCAGAATTCAGTGAGGCTTCATGCTGGGCGCGACGCAACAACACATTGCCCGATACAGGGCCTTCCACGCGTGCCTTAAAGCGGCCATTACGATCAAGCCAAACCACGGAGCGGCCATCACTTGCACACCGATGGATAGCCGCCGGACTCATCAGCACGTCCCCGAAACACACGACACTGCCGATATGGTGAACCGGCACTTGCAATTTCGTTTCCTTCTCAACTGTCACTTTCAACGTTTCATGATCAACGCGGATATAGGAGCCTTCCGTGGTAATGTAGAGCGTATTGAGAAGCTGGTGCATAAACCCGTTCTATATGCTTACGACCTCGAACAGGTCGCCCAGAAGACGTTTTTCACGACCCGGCTCCTCAAGCACCTGAGGCATGCACGCTTCCTTGAGCGAACACTTCTCGCATCGTCGATCATTAACAGGCGAGGGCAGCCGTTTAGAGGCCAACAACGCACGAATGGTTGCAACTGTCTCTTCAACTTGTGTTCGCAAGTTATATGTAAACAGCACTTCCCTACGGCGACGAGATTTATGATGAAAAATCGCTCCACATGGGACAGTTTGACCGGTCATTTCTTCCAAGCACATAGCTTGAGCGCAAAGTTGTAGGTCGTCATCTTCTCGTTGACGACGAGGACCGTACTTATACTCCACGGGATACGGAACATCAGCATGAAACTCCACAACGTCGGCTTTGCCTATCAGACCAAGACGCCGATTCCAAATAGGCATAGCGCGCTCGACTCGGACACCGTGCTCAGTCACTGATTCAACCTGATCAACTTGCTCATGAACTCTTCGCCCACGCATTGTGTACAGATTTTCATCAAACGCTTGCTCGACGTGAATCAAGGCGCACTGCCGGTGGCAATAACTCCAATGCTCCAAGGCAGAGACCATGATGAGATCGTCGTCTGACCAAGAAGACAAAGTGCCGATATTCACACATCTATCCTACTGACCGGATAAGCTCCACACCTTGAGGCAGCTTGGTTGCATCCACCGAGACGCTGTAATCGTTAAAGTTACGCGGCACCATGACGCCTTCTTTCAACTGCGGCTGAATACGGGCGAAAAGGTCATGCGCAGGTGCATTGCCTAATTGCGATTCGTGTTTAAACACATACAAGCCCCGCGTTGCCATCTCCCCCCGGGCGGCCGAACGGTCATGCTCGAACATATTGATGAGTGATTCCCAAAGCAAATCGAGATCAGGGTCGGAAAAATTTGTTTGCGCTCCAAGATGGGCCGATACAAAACCATGGGCTACATACAGACCGTAGGGCACAGTGTGTTTACGGCCCATAGTCCGATTATCTCCCTCTTGTTTGGCAGCTTCCGCTTCCGTCGCCACCGCCATACGAGTAATCGAATGTTCCTGCGCAACTATAGGGTCGACGGAACGTGCGAATGTAAATTGCACGGGGCCGCGCACCTGACCACAGTTTACACCCGTGGACATCACTGCCCCAAAAGCACGCACGTCATAAAAGTTTTTGCACATCCAGGCACGAGCCTCGTCCACTCTGTCTCCGCCTTTACGCTTTTTGTCATCACCTTTAATCGCGTCACTGGCACCAATGGCCTCATACGCACGCTCATGCTGTTTATTGAGGATCGCTTTTTCCTTCACGTAAATTTCAAATGGTGGCTGTTCCGCTTTCACCATACCGACGTAATTACGAATCTTGCGTTTTATGCTTACGTCAGTCACTAGCCCACGTCCGGTTTCGGCATCTACACGAGGCAGATTGCCTGCATCAGGATCGCCGTTGGGGTTACCATCTTTTACATCGAATAACAAGACAAAGTCGTACCGATTCGCAATTGCCATGGTTATGCTCCTTCTGGTGAGTTTGATTCGGTTTTTTTGAAAAAATCCTGCCGTTGGTGGTAATAGCCAATGGCAAAGCGGCCTTGGTCTGCAAGCGGGAGTTGTGCCGGAAAATCGCTCAAGCCCTCCATGATATCGCCAATACGCTTTTCCATATTCACTACGCGACCGCGATTCTCCAACTTGGAGAGATGGTGGTTCTTCAGCTTTAGCAAAATCGAGAATACCGTGACAGGCGTACTTGATGCTGCTCCATAAAACCGGTCGCGTATGGTGGCATTGATGCCAGGGTTAGCCTCTTCCTGAATCTTCTCTAGAACCGCAAACAGCCGGCCTAAGCGATAGCCGACGTTTATATTAGCTTCATCCAAACACATCTTTAGCTCCTCCTTAATATTGGGGGTTGAATATCGTGTCGAACGATTGATGCAGGCTTTGATCAAAGCGGCACGGGCATACGTCATTTCGCGCTCGGCACGAATTCGACGCACGGCAGCCGCCAACAGGGGCTGTGGATAAGGCAGACCGGCAAGGATGCTGCGCAGCAATTCACCCCCAAGATTAGGGGGGATATTGTCTGCCTTGCCTTGCGTTGCTACGGACACCAGCAGACGAAATAACGAAAGATAGAGCGGATCACGTGATGAGTGTTCAATAGTCAAATCGTCGAAATGTTGCTTGATCCGTCCGGCCATTTCCGCCACTGTGCCGTGTTGCCAGAAACGGATGGCAATACGCGCCGCATTCGGAGCAAGGCCTAGAACAAAAAATTTTGTCTGGCCTTCTTCGTTTTCCAGCTTGCCATGCTCGATAGCCGTGTAGAGGTTTTCCACGGCCCGTACATTACGGTCGGGGTCGTCTTTGGTTGGCTCACCGAAAATATCGACTATTCTGGCTTCCCAGTCCGTTGATCTGTCCGACCAGAAGACCGCACTTGCGTCACCGACCTGCAAACGCTGCGGCGAGTCTTTGCGAAGTAGGTGGTTGAGTGCAGTGACATAACTGAATGCGGCCTGTTTACTGACAGGTGCGTTAGCACCTTGCGTTTTACCATAGGAATTGAACGCATCCAGATTGAACGAGACAATATTGGCTCCCGATGTTTGTGCGCCCCACACGCCTTTGATAGCCTTATGCAACCGTTCGATTTCACCTGTTTCGCCAGTCAAAATGCAGAATCCGTTGGGACCTGTTATGTTCTGTTCCATCCGAATGGCTTCTGCCACCGCCGACCGCTGGCAGACCAAGTCCATATCGCCCTGTAAACGAAACGTGAGGTTCGGAGCCATCTCAACAATCTCCGTCCATTCGACATACTGCGAGAGCATGTTGGTCTTTGCCTGCCGGAGAAAGTTCAGCACAGCTTGAACGCCTGCATCATTCTTCGTCAGATTGAGCAGTGATTCAATTTTGGCGATGAATGCTTGCCGTTGCTCTTCAATACGTTTCGGCTTTCCTTTCGTATCCACACCTAGGACGTATGCGGCGTTGTCCCAAAGCAAATTGGCCGCCACGCCGGAGGTTTTTTTTACACCTTGCGGAACCAGAAAGGAACGTGCCCGTTTTTTCTTGCCTTCGCCCTCGCGCGTATCCTCTATCTGTATCGGGTTCCCCCGAGCGTCAATTTCAATAACAAAAGGAATCTCCTTCCACTCAAAGCCTAGTTGAGCTAGGCCGGATTCCGGGTCAGTACTTTTACGGCCGTAGTAGTCGTGAAGTGCCTGTAAAATCATCCGCGCACCTCCTCGCTATCCCAAGCCGGAACATCGACCACTCCATTCATCAATCGGGCTCGAAAAAAACGCGGCGTAGGGTCGGCGGGGTTACGATAGTCCATGTCATACAACATATATCCCAACTCGCGTGTCTCAGATACTGGCTCGGGATACGGGTCTTCTGCCTCAACCAGTCTGAAATCAGCGGCAAACTCTCGACAGCCCAGATACGGCTGATTTACACATTGCCCTTTGCTCGCACGTCGTTCGAACATTGTCATGAATTTCACAGTCTGGTTCGGGTCGTCATTCATATCAATCTCGTCGCTGTTGACCGTCCGTTTGCTCAAATGCGGGAAACTTGGTTTATGCGAACTGGGATCACGCAGTTCGAATGAAGCATGAATGCGATAGTGCACATCACGTAAAAACAACCCGGCACGCTGTTGACGCACATCTTCGACATACATACCCAACTGCCCCATGCCAGATTTCATCGCACCTTCGATGTTCCGCCTTGAAGCAACACTACCAACCTCATTGCGGCGCAAATTGATCCATCTGATGGGGCTAAGCACTTCAATCTTACAGACCTGCCAGCATATCGCCGGTTTCCAAAGAATAGCTTCAAACACGGCACGGGCAGCCGAAGGCGTGATCACGTCATAACTAACGCGCTCGACCTTCATCTCCGGTCGCGTGAAGCAGGCAAAGTTACCACTGACTTCAAGACAATAGACTTTCATCTCGCCTCCAATTTTGGGAACTAGATATTTAAATGGAGCATTACATGAAATCTGCAGAATTTTCGGCTTTTCGTTCAAAGATGAGACATTGCCTGCATATAAACCGGACATTTCCGCCTCCGCCATTTGGAGGTGTATAAGAAGGACCAGCTAACCGTGAACATTTGTTGGGATCATGGTCACATTCATTGGTCGATTGGCATGTACAAAGACGAAGATCCTGTTTAGATTCATTGTGTTTCATAAAAGTTCCTTTCATCTGGTTGTTTGAAAGTTAAGCCGTGCAATAAATCAATGGTTTCAATCCTCACCAGTATTTTCTGGTGCTATAAATCAATGAAATATAGTAAAACAGAATCCATGTGACTATGTCAAGCCTCAATCGGCACCACTTCAGATGCCTACCCGATCAAATTGTTTGGATCAAGATTCGTTTCATCCATCACTACTCCCAGTTCTTGGTCATATAAAACGTCAGACTTCTGTGCAAACACGCCAGGATAGATTTCAAATATGTCGCCATTGTTCAACAATTTCTGAAATTGCCATTCCGGCAATGACACGGTGTAACGCTGAAGTTTGCGCATCAGCCATCGCTCTGGCCCTTCTTTCTGCAAACGGCCAATCAAGACAGGGCTTTCCTCATAACGCACAAAGATGCTGCGCTGGCCTGACTCGTCAATTAACCGAAAATGTTGGGCCGCAGTACGGAACTGGACTTTCAGTTGGTCATTACCACCTCCATCCGGCTTGAGGAACTCGACGATGCCATGTTTATCTAGAGAAGGCGCGCGTACATAGAAATGCTCAAAGTAACGGGAAAACAAGTCCCGCGTCAGCGTATGATCGGAATCTCCTATCAGCAAAGAGATGGTCGTATCTGCTGCACGTCTTAACGTTCCTGACGGTACGAGGCTAGGCGGAACAAATACCGTTACTTCACCGCATTCCCGTTTACCTTCGCGGTTACACCGTCCTGCTGCTTGAGCAATCGAATCCAGACCTGCCAGCGCACGATAGACCACGGGAAAATCCACATCCACCCCAGCCTCGACCAGTTGTGTACTCACAACCTGCACGGCTTCACCAGCCAGCAAGCGACGCCTCACATTCTTGATGACGCGAGAACGATGCTCGCCACACATGAGAGCCGAAAGGTGAATTGTTCCTTCGGGCATGCAGCGGTGGAGTTTACGGGCATCGGCACGAGAGTTGACTACTGCCAGGACACACGGATGTTGCTGAACCTGCTGCGCAATATCATCCCAATCTTGAGCGAGATGAAAATCCCGAGGCCATGTCACAGTAACGCGTTCCAGATTTTGATGCAGCGCGTCCGGGTCATCGATGATCTCACGGACATTATCAAGGCCACGCAGTGACTGCTGGAAAGTTTTCAAGGTGCCCAACGCCGGTTGAGTTGCGGTTGACAAGACAAAGGTGACGCCATAGTAGCGAACCAACAAATTCATCACATCGAGAATTGGCTGTAGAAATTCTGGCGGTAGCAGTTGCGCCTCATCCAGCACGACTACGCTATTCACGATGTTATGCAACTTGCGACAACGGCTGGTCTTCGTGGCAAAAAGTGATTCGAAGAACTGCACATTTGTTGTCACTATCAATGGCGCGTCCCAATTCTCTGCGGCCAAGCGACTCTTCACCGTTTCCTTGTCAGGATCAAGATTGCTATGATGCTCAATCACCGCATTGGGAAATATATCGCGGAAAACATTGGCGGTCTGTTCGATAATGCTGGTGTATGGAATGGCATAGATCACTCGCCGTTTATTGTGGCGCGTGGCGTGTTCCAAGGCAAAAGCGAGACCCGACAGCGTCTTGCCACCACCAGTAGGGACCGTCAACGAAAACAGCCCTGGCGCTTCATGCGCCTTGCCCCGACACTGACGCAAGACCTCGGTGCGAATACGATTCACCTGAGTAGATGGAGCGTGTGAAAATTTCTCTTCCATGTAGGCATTGAAACGCGGCAGTAAGTGCGAGAGTGTCAGTGTATTGTTACGCTGTCCGGCCTTGTCCGCGTTCATGAACGCTTCGGTATCCAAAAAATCCGCATCCACGAGACACGAAAATAGCATGCGAATCCATAAGGAAAAGCCCATCGAACCACCAAGTAGAGCACTGGATGGTTTCGGTTGGGAAAGAATTTCGGGAGGAATTGCTTGGCTGAGAGTACGTTCCAAATGACTTTTGTCACCCAACCGCATTTTTAACGCACCACCACTGGCCTCACCCGTGTGCCAATCCGGTAGTCCAGCATGATGCCCGGCAATAAGATAGGCTAATATCCGACCATGCAACCCGAATTGGTCTATTGCATACAATGCCCCAGCGGTCGAGTGATCAATCCGGCTAGGTTGACCTTCAAGATGTGCGTCAAGATCATAACCGGATACAGATTTGATGCGCCGTTGAAATTCGGCACTATATTTCCCTAAATCATGCCATAACCCTGCGAGATACCCCCAATCTGAGCTTCCAAAAGTCTCAGCAAATTTTTCGGCACCTCTGGCAACTTCACGCAAATGTTTTTCCAGATCATGGATCTCAAAAGAGCCATCGTTCTTTTTGCGAACATGGGCGAGATATTGTTTTGCTTGCATCGGATGCCTTAATTAAACGTCAGATCCTTTAGCCAAAGGCCAATGTTATGATCTTGAACGCCGCACATGCTCTGCTTCCTGCTGGGTGAAATAAAAGATGAAATCCACAAATTCATTCCAGTACCTTCTCTATCCTCTTCATCAATCTTGTTCTTCACAACGGCTTCAGGTGCTATCTCAAGTTAAGATTTGGGTATGCCCTTTCCCTCACCCCAACCCTCTCCCGGAGGGAAATGCACGATGAGATGGCGCGCACACAAAAAAGACACTGGATTCCCGATCTGGTCGGGAATGACGGATGGAGGAGAACGATCCTGGATTCCCGATTAACAACAGCCTGTCCTCGACGGTTGTAATCGGGGATCGGGGATGACAGCAAGAGGAAAAACCGATTCCTTCCTTCGACAGGCCAAGGCAGGGTTGCTATGATCATCCCATATCGGCGAGAAAACGCATGGCTTCTCATCTATGACGTATGAACTTGTTCATGGGTGAGCCAGGCAGCATATTCAATCGCCTGCTGAATATCTTCGTGTTCCAAGTCAGGGTAACCTTCAAGGATCTCATCAAAGGAAGCCCCATGCGCAATCTGCCCTACAATCACGGAAACAGGAATCCGCATTCCTCGAATACAGGCTCGTCCACCCAAGATTGCGGAATCGAAGGTAATGCGATCAAACATAAGACCTTCCTCCTTTCTGACGGTTGCCTCCGTGGAACCCAATGAAATTTCCACCCAGTCGAATCTTCTCGACACCCTGCGAAACGAATTTGCCAAGATCAATAGGGCCGGTTCGGTTAAGAAGCATAGCACATTCAGGCTGATTCATTGCGTATACGTTTAGGCCGTCTTTACCCCTCCCGAGCCTTTGCTTGGGGGCAGGCACGGGGGGCTGCCCCTACAAAGAATTGCCCCCTCACCCTAGCCCTCTCCCGGAGGGAGAGGGAGAAATGTGTGATGAGATGGGGCGGCTACGAATGCCTCTACCTCCCCTTGCCCCTCCTTACAAAGGAGGGGAATAGAAAGACGCTCGATCCGTCCCCGACATTTGTAATCGGGGATCCAGTTTATATGATCGGGAATGACGGAAAGGGGGAGGCTTGGATTATTGATCGTACTGCCGTTGATTCCACTCTATATCTCTGAGCGTTTCTAATGTATCGAACTGCATTTGAAGTTCTAGCGTCGGATACCACATGTCATACGCGCGAGGGCGGGCGGGCTTGGTTTTGTTCAGCTTATGGCGATACCTGCTTTGCGAGGGCACGCGATCAGGACTCGTCCTCTCGTCCTGTCGGGGCACGTAGAAATCGGCTCCGTAGTTGTTCGAGTAATTGTAAGTCGGCGCGGGATGCTGCCACGTGGTGGCTGGTTTCGATTCGATGCACAGATAACAGGGAATCCCCGGTGTCAAGGGATTCGACATTTGCGCATGGGCCACGCTTGCCAGAAGGACACTGAGGGTGAGTATCACGAAACGGATCATTGAGAACCTCCTTGGAAAGAGGAATGATGGAAAGCAGATTCCTCGCTTATGATTATTCAAACGTCAGATCTTTGAGACGGAGGACGATGCTGTGGCCTTTCATTTTTCGGAGCAGGGCTTCGTCGGCGGTTACGCAGGGGAAGCCCAACGTTTCGGCCAAGGCGACGTAGACGGCATCGTACCAGGTCAGTTTGTAGGCCCAGGCTACGGCATTGGTTTTCCGCAAGACCCGGTGCGTATGTTGTTCGACCTGGACGTCCAGGTCAGCCAGCGTCGTGAGCACTTCAGCCAGTTCTTCTTCCGTGCTTCTGCGTCCCGTTTTGATGGCATTGGGCACTTCCAGGAGAAACAACTCCGGCACGATCATGCGCGTCGCACCTTCAATATGGCGTTGACGAAGGGCGAGGGCGACTTCACGATCAGCTTCCCGTCCTCGAACAAACCATTTCACGCCAACCGAGGCATCCACCACGTAGCCGGCGTGATACGCGGGGATCATCGCGCGACTCCGATCCGCTCGTCACGAAACCGGCGGATGGCTCCTACTCCATCCCATTTGCCGAATTTGTCGGCCAGTTTATCCATCTTCGCGGCGGCTTTTTTCATCCGTTGCTTGCGTTCGAGTGCTTCCTGCTCCAATCGTTTTTCCTCCAAGTACCGGCTGGCGGCTTTTTGGAGAAACGCGCTACGGGTCAGGCGTTCTTCCGTTGCCGCCTGATCGACGATTGCTAAGAGTTCGTCCGGTATCATCAGGTTGATGCGAGCCATGGGGCCTCCTTTCCGAAGTGATTTTATGCAATTATAGATGTATTTTATTGTGTGTCAAGATGTGTAATATTTTTATATTTATACACACTTTGTGGGAGAGTGGAATGCGCCATAAGGTCGAAAGCATACAAAGACCTCTACCTCCCCTTGCCCCTCCTTACAAAGGAGGGGAATAG
>JAPPLK010000106.1:0-91328 GCA_028819435.1 Nitrospira sp. | reverse complement strand
AAGCATACAAAGACCTCTACCTCCCCTTGCCCCTCCTTACAAAGGAGGGGAATAGAAAGACGCTGGAGACCCCTCACCCCGGCCCTCTCCCTCAAGGGGCGAGGGAGTAAAGGAAAAAGGCGGAAGGCGGAAGGAGGAAGACGGAAGAAAAATGGGTGGTGGTTCAGGCGTTGCAGCAGGCTTCCAATTCTTCTTCCAGGTAGGTGCGGATGGCTTGCAGGTGTTCGGGGGAGGTGGCTTCAAAGCGGAGGACTAACGCGGGTTGCGTGTTGGAGGCGCGAATGAGACCCCAGCCGGCATCGAAGCTGACACGAACTCCGTCAATCGTGACGACTTCCCGGATTACGGGCCTCGAATGATGGGCATTGGACGAAGGCGGCTGTCCGGCTGCCTCGACAAGCCGGGTTCGCAGTGCCTCGACGACCGGAAATTTCACGTCGTCGGGACAGTCCACGCGAATTTCCGGGGTTACGTGCGTAGGCGGCAGATCCGCCAACAGGGACGACAAGGGCACCCGCGTGTTTGACAGGATTTCAATCAACCGGCACGAGGCATAGATGGCGTCGTCGTATCCGAAATAGCGATCGGCAAAAAACATGTGCCCCGACATTTCCCCGGCCAGGACAGCGTTTTCTTCTTTCATTTTGGCTTTCATCACGGAATGACCCGTCTTCCACATGATGCCCTTCCCGCCCCGTTTTTGAATATCTTCGTACAGGCATTGGGAGGCTTTGACTTCGGAAACAATCGTGCTCCCAGGCCTGTCCTTCAAGAGATCTCGCGCAAAAATCAGCAGCAGGCGGTCTCCCCAGATAATCGTTCCCTGTTCGTCAACGGTCCCGATGCGGTCCGCGTCGCCGTCGTAGGCAATGCCAACGTCGGCCCGATGGTGCTCGACGGCGTGTACAAGATCCTGAAGATTCTCGACGACCGTGGGATCGGGATGATGGTTGAGGAAACGGCCGTCGAGGTGGTCGTACAATCCCGTGACGCGGCAGCCCAATTGCTCCAACGCGGCTTTTGCCACCAGGCTCGCGGCGCCGTTGCCGCAATCGACCACCACGTGCAACCCTTGTCCATCGACGCCGGCAAAGTGTTCCTTGAGATACCGCAGGTAGGAAGGAATCACCGTGGCCGCGGAGACGGTCCCTGAACCGGACGCATACGTCCCGGCTTCGATCAGGCGTCTGAGTTCCTGAACGTCCTCGCCATGCAGGGCCATTTTCCCCAAACACATTTTGAAGCCGTTGTATTCGGCGGCATTATGGCTACCGGTGACCATGAGGCCTCCGTCAACGGGCAATTCATAGAGGGCAAAGTAGAGTAACGGCGTCGGACATACCCCGATATCCACGACGTTCACCCCCGCGGCCGTGATACCGGCGAGCACCCGGTCTCTAAGATCCGGCGAAGTCAGCCGCCCGTCCCGTCCCAGCGCCACGGTTCGACAACCGCGTTGCCTGGCCATGGTCCCATAGGCACGGCCAATGGATTGCGCCACGTCCGGCGTCAGGTCTTGCCCAACGACTCCGCGCACGTCATATTCCCGGAAGATATTCATGGGCGAGCACCCCCGTCGTCGGTTGCGCCCTGTGCGGCCAGAATCAGGTCCGCCACTTCCCTGACTGCTCCTTCACCGCCCTTGGCCTTGCACACGTACCGTACCTTTTTCCGGACGGGCTCGCGTGCGTTCGCCGGCGCGGCGGAAAACCCTACCACTTGAAGCGCGGATAAATCAGGCACGTCATCGCCCATGTAGGCCATTTCCTCAAGGGGGATGTCATACTTCGATGAGAGTTCTTTCAAAACGGCCAGTTTGTCTCTGACGCCCTGGTGAATTTCGGAAACGCCGAGCTTGGCCGCCCGAACGTTGACCAACGGGGTTTGATCCATGGTGATGATGGCCGTCACCAGCCCGGCTCTCTTTAACAGGACCAGCCCCAGGCCGTCCCAGACGTTGAATTTCTTGGTCTGTTCACCCGAATCCGAATAATAGAGGCCGCCATCGGTGAGGACGCCATCGACGTCCGTCGCAAACAGCCGAATGTTTTTGAGTATCGGGGCAAACCGATTCACACGCCTGGATGTTCGTCCTGATCGAGCGTTTGTCACCATGGTTCCTCAACCGATTGGAGCGCCATTAAAACACACTCTCTTCTGTAAGCAAAGACCATTGTGAGGCTTCCTTCGACTTCGCTGGCGCTACGCTCAGGACGCCTCGCGCCTGAAGTTGAAGTGACAGGACAGGCGTTGACAAAAGCCGGGACTGGCCACATCATGCCTATTATTTCCGATGGAAAGATCATGACCATTCTCGATCGTTACATATTCAAAGAACTGCTCATCCCCTTTTTCATCAGCCTCGGCATCCTGTGCTTTATCGTCCTCACCAAGGAGATGTTGCGCCTGGTTGAATTGTTGGTTACCAACGGGGTGAATCTCAAGGCCGTCCTGAAGATTGTTGTCCATCTCATGCCCTCTTTTTTGGTGCTGACGCTTCCTATGGCTTGCCTGATCTCGTCGATTACAACCTTCAGTCGTTTTTCTTTCGACAAGGAACTCGTCGCCATGAGGACAGCCGGACTCAGCTTGTTACGGATCGCCGTCCCCGTGTTTGTCTTTTCATTTTTCGTTTTTCTGGGCACTTTGCTTCTTTCACAATGGGGACAGCCCTGGTCCTCGATTTCCCTGAAAAAACTGGCTATCAGCCTGATCCAGGACCAGTTGAACCTGGCCTTGGAGCAAGGCACGTTCAACGAACCGACGAAAAACATGATGATTTTTGTTCCCAGGCCGGAACCCGGCAAGAAAGCCATGGGCATTTTCATTCTGGACCAGCGCGACCCTGAGCAAGAGATCATCATCACGGCTCGAACCTTTCAAATGCTCAAACATCCGCAACGCAAACAATTCGGCATGCGCTTATATGAAGGCGAGATTCATCATGTGCCCCAGGACGGCACACAACATCACCAGGTGGCATTTTCCACGTATGATCTCAAGATCAATCTGGCCCAGGCCCTTGCCGTCGAAACACCCAGACGGCCGGACTACGAACAGATTATGGCCGGATTGAACGCATCCGGCTGGCGTGACACCACCATGCTGCGCCGCCTGATGGAATACTACAAAGACCTGGGGTTTCCCGTGGCAACGCTCATCCTGGGGGTCCTGGGCATGCCGGTCGGAATGGTCTCGAAACAAACCGGACGCATGAGGGGGTTTGTTTTGGGAATTTTCATCATGGTGGGATATTATCTGCTCAACGTGTTGGGAGAGTTTTCCGTCACGGCCCTGTTCCTTCATCCGTTTGCCGGAGCATGGCTCCCCAACGCCCTTTTACTTTTGATCACGGGCCTGCTCTTTTACCAGGCGAGCCGGCGCTGATTCTTCAACTTCGCTCAGGACAAGCATGGGCACCCTGTTCTGGTACATCGTTCGTCATTATCTCGGCATCCTGATCCTGTGTCTCACCGGTCTTGTCACCATTTACCTGGTGATCGACTTTTTTGAAAAACTGCGTCGATTCCTGCGACATGACGCGGAACTGACCTCCATGTTCCTGTATTTCATGTTTAAAATCCCTGACGTGTCCTTTCAACTGGTACCCTTTGCCGTATTGATGGCTTCGCTTCTCGCCATTGGACTCCTGAACAAAAACCGCGAAATCACGGCAATGCGAAGTTGTGGGATCAGCCTCTTTCACGTTACCATTCCATTTTTGGCCGTCGCGGGCCTCGTCACGTTTCTCCTGTTGGGCTTGACGGCAGTCGTGATTCCATTGGCCAATACCAAGGCGGAATACATTCGAACCGTCGAGATCCAGAAAAAAGCACAACCGCTTTCTTTTACCAGCGAAAACCTGTGGCTGTACCTCCAGGACAACGCTCTCATGCACGTTCGACGAGTCGACCCGACGGGTACGCACCTCTACAACGTTACCCTCTACCGACTGAAGGACCAATTCACGTTGGATACATTGCTCACGGCGGACGGTGCCGCTTTCATAAGTGAGCAATGGACGTTACGCAACGTCGCACAACGGAAGATCAACCCGGATGGGAGCGTCGAAATGGTTCACCGGACGACCCTCCCCTTGCAATTATCCCTCACGCCCGATGACTTGATGACCTGGAACGCTCTTGAGCCCGAACACATGACGTTGAACCAACTCAGCGCGCACGTCGAACGCCTGCGTCAGGAAAAAACCAGCGTGACAAGATTCCTGCTCAATTATTGGAAGCGAGTGGCATTTGCTTTCGTCCCGTTAATCATGACGATTCTCGGTGTGTCCATCGGACTTCTTGAAATTGGCACCCGGACCGTCAGTATAGGAAAAGGCATTGGGCAGGCCTTAGGCGTCAGTTTCCTGTTCTGGGCGACAAATTCCGTTGGCCTGACGCTGGGAAAAAGCGGGGCGTTACCCCCCTCGATTGCGGCTTGGATCGCGTGCATGATGTTTCTCATCGTCAGTTTCAACATTTTTCTGAAAGTGCGATACTGATCAACCTCTCACAAGACTTGCCGGATCGAAAGAGAAAAAGCCATGCCCCTGAAAACGCCTGAAGGCTATCCCGTAATCGAGTTAGTCCGCGCCATCGACGCCCGGCTTCATGGCCCGGCGGAACTTCGTATTGCAGGCGTCAACAATCTTGAACAGGCCGAACCGGGTGACCTGGCATTGCTGGCCAGCCACCGGTTGATGGACCAGGCCCTTCATTCGAAGGCGTCAGCTTTCATCGTTCCCGAATATTTTCCCGACTTGAACGGCGCCCAACTGGTGTCGGCGCGCCCCCAGTTTGATTTTGTCCGGTTGATTAACCAATTTTTCACAAAAACACGCTCTCCCGCTGGAATCGCCGAACACGTCGTGAAAGGCTCAAACGTACGCTTGGGTCGCGACGTATCCATCGGACCATTCGTGACGGTTGGCAGTCATACGACTCTGGGGAACCAAGTCACCCTCTACCCCGGCGTCGTTTTGGGAGAAGGCGTCACTATCGGCGATGATTCCGTCCTTCATCCAAACGTGAGTATTCAGGACGGATGCCGGATAGGCGCCCGGGTCATTATCCACGCCGGAACCGTTATTGGAAGCGACGGATTCGGGTACGTCCAACACGAAAGCCGTCATCATAAAATTCCACAACGCGGCATCGTCGTCATTGAAGACGACGTCGAAATCGGAGCCAACGTGACGATCGACCGGGCCACGTTTGGAGCCACCCACGTCAGACAAGGCACAAAAATCGACAACCTGGTCCAAATCGCCCATAACGTGACCGTGGGAGAACACGGGATCATCGTAGCCCAAGTGGGCATCGCGGGCAGCACGACGATCGGCAAGGGAGTCATGATCGGAGGACAAGCCGGCCTGATCGATCACCTCACGATCGGGGATCAAGCCATGATTGCGGCAGGAGCGGGAATTGAAAAAGACGTGGAACCCGGTGCCAGAATGTCCGGGCGACCCGCAAAACACAGTACGGTCTTTTTCCGCTCCCATATCCTGGTACAACAACTTCCGGAACTCAAAAAACAGATTTTGAACCTGGAAAAACGTCTTGCCGCAATCGAAGGCAAACCATCCAGCCCTCGTCAAACCAAGAAGTCCCCGTAGGTGTTCCCGCTCTACCTCCCCTCACCCCTCCTTACAAAGGAGGGGAACCGGAGAGTGCAAACAATGTTTGCTGTCAGGCTTCCTCCCCTTTGTAAGAGGAGGTTGAGCTAGGCATGCCCCCGCGAAAGCGGGGGTGGGGTAGAATTTTCGTTTATTTCTTGCCGGTCAACGGAGGAATGACCGACCGCCAAGTAAACAACTTACCCCAAAAAAACCCCGCCCACGGCAAGGCAAACGCTGCCATATAATCCAGGGACCCGGAACTGAAGCTCCACGCGGACAGCCCGAGCAACCCTCCTATCCCCAGCACGTAGGCTACCGGAACCAAACTCCGCCCGGCATGCTCCAATTCCACGCCAGTCGATGCTTTGGCCGCTTTCTTGAGTCGTTGGACTCCCCGGCTATTGGAAGACCTCATGCGACTCGCCCAAAATTCAGGAAACGCTCGAAACAGATAGCGGTGATAGCGCGTCTGTCCCCACCCGAGCAGGATGCCGGCCAGCATCAGCCCCGAACTCTTGACAAACGTCCACTCATCATACGTCTCGACAAACAACTGGTAGACCAACGCAAGAATGCCGATGATCATGGCCAACAAACCCAGCAGCCCTGACGGAAACAGAATATAGGTGCGGATATAGTTTTCGGCGAGTTGCGCCTCATTTTCCTTGCGTTGGGCCGTGATAATTTTTCCCATGAAAAAAGTATAGCAAGACGACGCATACAAGGAAACAAATGTTTCTTCATAAACAATGGAGCAAAGCCCCAGCGCCGAAACGGGGGCTTCTTCTCCTGCGCCACCATTGCAAACTCACGTTGAACCAGTGTACAAAGCCAGGAAGGCCGTGCCCGGCAAAGAAAATCTCAATTCACGCCGCAGGGAAGGAATTTATCCAGTTATGAAAAACGTCCAAATTGTTTTCAATATTCAAGTCCCCGATCACGTCTCGGAGGAAGAGGTGAACTCCAGACTCCATCAAGTGATCAGCTCCCTCATGGCACAGGAATTTGGCGGGAATTCATTGATCGACCATCCGATGGAACACCCCCCGGACGATCACAACGGACAAGTCGGCCACGCCTGAGTCCCCCGCCTTCCCGTTTTCAAGTGGCAGAAGTTGCCGGCCATCCTCCACCCAAGGCTTTATATAGTTGGACAACCGACACCAGGTGCAGGCGATGGGTTTCCGTGAGGGATAATTCCGCGTCGAAAAGATTCCGCTTGGCGATGAGCACGTCGATATAACTTGTCACGCCCCCGTGGTAACGTAAATTCGCAAGCCGTAATGCCGAACGTAACGCCTCAACCTGCTCTATTTGAGCTTGACGCTGTTCTCGCGCCGTTTGAACGGCTACCAACGCATCCTCCACTTCTTTGAAAGCCACAAGGATGGTTTGTTCGTATTGCGCAAGAGTCTGTCTGGCCTGCGCCTCGGCTACGTCTTGCTGAAAGCCCAAAGCGTTCGCGTCCAGCAGTGGTCCGGCGAAATTGAAACCTGAGACGCCGAACCTCGCATCGGAGGTAAACAGGTTCGATAACCGGGGACTGGCGACTCCAAGAATGCCAGTCAGGGTCACGCTTGGAAATCGTGCCGCTTTTGCGACTCCGATTCGGGCCGTTGCCGCGGCCAACCCTTGTTCCGCCTGCAAAATATCCGGACGGCGCTGAAGCAGCTCTGAAGGCAGTCCGGCCGGCACTTCGGGCGGCATCACCTGTTCCGTCAATAATGCCCCCCGTTTGATATGCGTTGGATTGCTTCCAAGTAACACGCTCAACTCATTTTCCTTCTGGATCCTCCTGCGCTCAAATTCGGCCACCCGCGCCGCGGCATTCGCCCGCTCGGACTCAAATTGATCCGCATCCAACTTGGAGGTGATCCCCCCTCGCAGGCGGGCACTGGCAATTCTGACCGATTCCTCCCAGGATTCCAGCGTGCGTTTCGCAATATCCAATTGCATGTCGAATTGCAACAGATCGAAATAGGCTTGAGCCACTCCACTGACCAATGCCAGGACCACCGCCCGCCGGTTTTCTTCCCGGGCCAGGAGGTCTGCAAGCGAGGCCTCCGTTGACCGGCGGATACGACCCCACACGTCAAGCTCCCAGGACAAATTGCCCAGCACGGAATAGCTGAAGTCACTGGGAAATCCGTCCAGGGCAAAGCCTCCGGCTCGACCCAGCGCCGGCAACCTGGAACTGTCCTCCACTTGCGGAATAAAGCTTGTTCGCGCGGCAGCCAGCCTCGCCTCGAATTCCTCAATGGCCGATACGGCCCGCTTCAGATCCTTGTTTTCCGCCAGGGCGACGTTGATGAGTTCCTGGAGCGTCGGATCTTTCAACAACTCCCACCAGGAAAGATTCGCAATAGACGGCAAGGAGTCCGGCCCCTCCGCCATGCGAAACTGTTCCGAAACTTGCACGTCGGGCCGTGAGTAATCAGGACCCAGCGCGCACGCGCTCACCAAGCCGGAGAGAAGGAGGGTGAGGACAATACCCACGTCAGGATTCTCCCTGATCCGGCGCGCCCTGATTCTCGACTCCCGCGTCACCAGGCAAAGACCGGCTGCCACGGTCAAAGAGTTTTCGAATCACCACAAAGAACAGCGGCACGAAAAATATGGCTAAAAACGTGGCAGCCAACATCCCGCCGAACACGCCCGTCCCTATTGAATGGCGGCTCGCCGCGCCGGCTCCCGAAGCGACCACGAGAGGCACCACTCCCAGGATAAACGCCATTGACGTCATCACGATGGGTCGAAACCGCAGGCGTGCCGCTTCGAGCGCCGCGTCCGGCAGGGAGCGCCCGCCTTCGTAGAGTTTATTGGCAAATTCGACGATCAAAATGGCATTCTTGGCGGCCAGGCCGATCAACGTCACTAATCCGATTTGAAAGTAGATGTCATTGTCCAGGCCCCGCACCCACACGGCGCTCAGTGCGCCGAGCACGCCGAACGGGACCGCAAAGAGTACTGCAAACGGAACGGACCAGCTTTCGTATAGAGCGGCCAACACCAGGAAAACCATGAGGAGTGCAAAGCCGAACACGATGCCGGTTTGTCCTCCCGCATACCGTTCCTGAAAAGACATGCCACTCCAGTCAATCGTATACCCCCGTGGAACCAACACTTCATTCGCCACTTGGTCCAGTACAGCGAGCGCTTCTCCCGAGCTGAAGCCCGGCGCCGCGCCTCCCAACACAAGTGCCGTGTTGAAGCCGTTGAAATGGGTGACCGGGTCGGGACCGCTGGTAAATTCGGTCGTCACCACCGTACTCAACGGGATCATGCTGCTTTCCGGTCCGTTCTGCGCGCGAATGTAGATCTTGCTGATATCTTCCGGCGTCGAACGGTATTGAGGGGGCGCTTCCGTCTGGACTCGATACACGCGGCCGAATTTGACGAAATCATTGATATAGAAGTTTCCAAAGTAGGCCTGCATGGTATCGAACACGTCGGAAATCGGGACACCGAGAGCTTTGGCGTGATCACGGTCCACGTGGGCATACAGTCGGGAAGCACTGACGCGAAAACTGGTACCCGCAAAAGCGATAGCAGGATGCTGTATGGCTTTTGTCACGAATTCCTGCGCGACCTCGGCAAACTCGGCGAAATCGCCCCCACTGGGGTCCTGGAGCTGGAGTGAAAAGCCGCCGGTAGCGCCCAATCCCATGATAGCCGGAGGATTGAACGCCAAAACCAGGGCTTCGGGGATTTCGGCAAATTTTTGAAAGGCGGCCCCGATCAAAGACTGGGCCCGTTGGCGGGCTTCCGGACGTTTGTCCCAAGGGTGGAGGGGTATAAACATCGTGGCTTGATTCGTGCCACGGGTATTGAACACAAAGTTTTGGCCAACCAGCGTATCGGTTGAATGCACCTCGGGGACCGCCTGAAAGTACCGCTCGACTTTTTCAACCACTTTGAGCGTTCGCTCTTTTGACGCGCCGTCGGGCAGTTGAACGATGGTGATGAAGTAGCCCTGATCTTCATCCGGGAGGAAACTTTCAGGGACGTTCTGAAATAATCCCCACGCGCAGAATACGAGCACGGCAAACATGCCGAAAAACATGCCTGGACGCGGCAGGATGCGTCTCACCGTGCCGACGTAGAAATTTTGCGTCCAATCGAACGATTGGTTGAACAACCTCCACCTCCCCCTGGCGTGGCGATGACCGGATTTTAACACCGTGGCGCAGAGGGCGGGACTCAACGTCAGCGCCACGAGCCCGGAGATGATCACGGACAGCGCAATGGTGACCGCAAATTGTTTGTACAATTCACCCGTGATTCCTCCGAGAAATCCAACGGGCACAAACACCGCGGACAGGACGAGTACACTCGCGATCACCGGTCCCGTCACTTCGGTCATGGCCTGCTTGACGGCGTCTCTTCTTGACAGGCCGCCTTTGGTCATGTGTCGTTCAACGTTTTCCACGACGATAATGGCGTCATCGACCACAATGCCTATGGCCAGGACCATGCCGAACAGGGTCAACGTGTTGATTGAAAAATCCAAAACCGCCAATCCGGCAAACGTGCCGATCAGGGAAACCGGAACGGCGACGGCCGGAATGAGCGTCGCACGCCAGCTTTGCAAAAACAGGAACACGACCAAAATCACCAGCGCCATCGCTTCCATGAGGGTTTTCACCACTTCCCTGATGGAGATCTCGATGAATTTCGTCGTGTTATAGGGAATATCGTAGGACACGCCCGCGGGGAACTGCCGGGCGAGTCGTTCCATCTCCTTTTTAACCCGGTTCACCGTGTCCAGCGCGTTCGCCCCCGGAGAAAGAAACGTGAGGAGAAACGTATTGGGTCTGCTGTTCCATCGTGCTTGAAGGTTGTAGGATTGCGCTCCCAGTTCGACGCGGGCGACGTCTCGCAAATAGACCATGGAGCCGTCGGGATAGGCTCGAACGATCATGTTCTCGAAGTCCTCGACGTCGCTCATACGGCCTTGTGTGATAATCGGAATGGTCAGTTGAGTCCCTTGAGGCGCGGGTTCCCGACCAACGCGTCCGGCCGGAAAATCGCGATTTTGCTCACGAACGACGTTTGCAATATCCGTTGGCGTGAGATCGAGCTGGGCCATGCGAATGGGATCGAGAATGACGCGCATGGCGTAATTTTGCTCGCCGTACACGAAGGCGTCTCCCACTCCGGGCAATCGTTTGAGGCTATCGATCATTCGCAACACGGCATAATTGGAAAGAAACACCGTGTCATGTTTGGGATCGGAGGAACTCAACGCCACGACCGCCAGAAGACTCGGTGAAGTCTTTTTGACCGTGATACCCTGGCGAATGACTTCATCCGGCAATTGTGGTTCGGCGAGCCGTTGCCGGTTTTGCGTTTGGACCTGGGCGATATCCACGTCCGTCCCGATTTCAAACGTGAGTCGCATGGTCATGTGACCGTCGTTGGTACTTGTGGAATCGTAATACAGCAGGTTGTCGATTCCCGGAAGTTGGACTTCTATCGGCCGTGCGACGGATTCGGCCACGACCTCGGCGCTGGCACCGGGATAGTCCGCGTCGATTTGCACCATCGGCGGCGTGATCTGCGGAAACTGCGCGACGGGCAAAATCCGTAATGACCCAAGGCCGACCACGACGATGATGATCGACAACACCGACGCAAAGATGGGACGGTCGATAAAAAAATGGGCACTCACGCTTTCTCTCGCGGGGCTGGCTCAGAATCAGGGGCATCCGAAGGTGAGGACACCGGCTGATAGGGCATGGATTTGACGTGCGCTCCGGGTCGAATACGATGGAACCCTTCGACGACAACCCGGTCTCCTGCGTGAACCCCATCTTCAATGAGCCATTCCTGGCCATGCCAGGAGCTGGCCGTGACCGCGCGGAATTCCACCTTGTCTTCGCCGTTCACGACGTACACAAAGAGACCTTTGGGGCCTTGCTGGACGGCCCGCTGGGGAACCAATATCGCGTCTTTTCGCATGTACCCCCGAACCCGAATTTTGACGAACTGTCCCGGAAAGAGAGAATAGAGAGGACGGTTGTCCCGGTCTCCGGGAAACATGCGCTGGCGCGTATTGGGAAATTTGAAGCGTGCCGAGAGGGAGTCCGTTTCGGAGCGAAATTGTATCCCCGCAAAATCCATAGTGCCTTCGTGTGGATAGGTGGTTCCGTCAGCCATGATCATCATCCCTTTCAGTTGAAACAGATCGGGCCGTTCCACGCGATGGGCGGCTAATTCCCGTTGCCGCCGCAGAATGTAACTTTCCGGTATATTGACGTTGACGTACATCGGATCCATTTGGTGGATGCTCGTGAGCAGGTCGGTTTGAGCCGAAACCAGACGTCCCTCATACAATCGGCTTCGCTCGGGTCGTCCCGCCACCGGCGCAACAATGAGCGTGTTCTTCAGATCGAACGTCGCTTTTTCCCAATCGCCCTTTGCCGTCACCAGCGCGGCTTCCGCTCCAAGTTTTTCTGCAATGGCGTCATCGACGTCTTTTTGGCTCACGGCTTGCTCGGCCAGCAACGGTCTGACCCGCGCCAACTCCGCGCGCGCCTGTGCCAATCGAGCGAGAGCCTGCCCGACTCGACCCTTGGCACTGGCGACCGACGCCTTAAAAGGTACGGGATCGATCAGGTACAGCTTCTCGCCTTTTTTCACGTCACGACCTTCGACAAAAAAGACTTTCCTGATCATGCCCGTGACCTGCGACCGAATCTCGACCGGACGGAAAGACTGAGTCTGACCAATGAATTCCACTTCATCGGGGATGGTCTTGGCGACAATGGTCATGACCTTCACTTCAGGGGTCGGCGGCGCAGGCGGCGGACCTCCCTCCTGTTGGCAGGCAGTCAACCCAACCAGCGGAAGCAGAAGACTCCTCAAGAATAATTTGATCGACCGTTCCATAATTCTCCTATAAAAAAACCACGTGTCTCGAATGCGGTGCCTCTATGATACCGCCTTTCCGAAACCATCGGCAAACGGTAGGTAGTCCCTTGTTACGCTCTGTTTGAAAATTTGATTAAAGTTGGTGGGAAAGAGTTGGAGCGGGTGAGGAGATTCGAACTCCCGACCAACGGCTTGGGAAGCCGATGCGCTACCACTGCGCTACACCCGCTCGCAGTCATTGAAGGGAATTCATTCTAGGCAGGGCTCGGAAAGCAAGTCAAGCTGATCTCCTCCCTCTCCCTTGACGGGAGAGGGCTGGGGTGAGGGTGACTGCTTGGCGTTCGTAGGGGCGACTGGCCGGTCGCCCCTATAGCCGGACCTGTACCAGCGCATATTTCCGTTTGCCGATTTTTACTTGATATGACTCGTTCGACTGCAACGGCAAAACCGCATTGCCCTCCTGACAGCGTTCCTGGTTGATCGTAACGGCGCCTTGCGCGATCAAGCGACGCACTTCCGCCTTGCTGGGCAACAAGCCCGTTCGCATGAGGAGATCCACCAGCCCGATCGAAGGGCTTCCCGGGTCTGAAAAATCCGCCGCCGTCAGCGTGACTGTCACGTCGGGCTGCTCGGGAAATCCCCGCTTGCGAAACTTCTGCTCAAAGTCCTCCTTGGCTTGTCGTGCGGCCTCCTCGCCGTGATACCGGGACACCATGGCTCCCGCCAAGTCCAGCTTCGCCTCCTTGGGATGGCGTTGCTTGACCGCACCAAGGTCTTCGGAGGTCAGCAGTTCATAGTACCGGAACATCAGGTCGTCGCTGATCGACATGATCTTGCCGAACATGTCCGAGGGTTCGTCTTCCAAGGCGATGAAGTTTCCGAAACTCTTGCTCATCTTTCGCACGCCGTCCGTCCCTTCCAGGAGCGGCATCGTGATGACCACTTGGGGGACCTGGCCCCAATTGCGCTGGAGATCGCGTCCAACGAGCAAATTGAACGTCTGATCGGTGCCGCCCAGTTCGACGTCAGCCTCGAGCGCCACGGAATCATACCCCTGGACCAGCGGATATAAAAATTCATGAACGCCGATGGGTTTCTGCTCCCGGTAACGTTTGGAAAAGTCGTCCCGTTCCAACATGCGCGCCAAATTATAATGCGAACATAATTCGATGACGTCCTGTGCCCGCATGTCCTGCATCCAGCGACTGTTGAATTCCACGCGCGTCTTTTTGGCGTCCAGCGTCTTGAAAATCTGCCGCTCATAGGTCTTGGCGTTGGCCAGGACCCGTTCCTTGCTCAACACTTTCCTCGTTTCGGAGACCCCGGTCGGATCACCGATCATGCCGGTAAAATCCCCAATCAAAAAGATCGCCTCATGCCCGAGTTCCTGAAAATGTCTGAGTTTCTGGATGAGCACGATATGTCCGAGATGGAGGTCCGGCGCGGTGGGATCGAACCCGGCCTTCACCCGCAAGGGCCTCCCCTCCTTGAGCGACAATTTGAGACGGTCCTCAAGCTCACGCTGTTGGATCACCTCAACGGTGCCACGCGTAATCAGGTCAAGCTGCCGTTTCAATTCCCGATCTGACATCAGATTCCGGTGCCCTGCAACAACGTGTTATTTGTCGGGCGAAAGAGCTTGGTCATCAATATGGATATACGGCTCGAGTTGCGCAAGCCGTTTCTCGCCAATGCCTTTTACGTTTTGAATATCACGAATGGAGCCGAACTTTCCATGCTCCCGGCGATACCGGATGATGCGCTCAGCCAGCACCGGCCCGATTCCCGGCAGATGAAGTAAGTCTTCAGCCGAACCGCGATTCATGTCAACGCGACCAACGTCCGCAACTCTCACGGGTGACGATTGGGAAGAATCTCCCGTCGACGCATCAGCCTGCTGCACGGACAAGGCATCGGATGGAGCAGGTTGGGACGGACTTTCCAGTAAACCCACAAAAGACAGAACCCCCATGGCCCCGGAAAGAAGCAGGAGTTTGACTCCGAATGAGAATACCGTCGGATATTTTCTGATCGACCACCCCGTCATCAGGACCGTTTCCTGGCTTGGTGAATCGCCATGCCTTCGACGTCCTCAAATGACTCCATCAAGGCTTCGGCGTGAGTGGGATGGGCATGAATCATATCGGCCACGTCCCGGGCTTTGGCATTCAACTGCATGGCCAGTGCCGCTTCATGGACCAAGTCCGCCGCATGGGCTCCAACCAAATGCGCCCCCAGCACCCGATCCGTTTGCGGGTCAGCCAGGATTTTCACCAAACCCACGGTATCACCAACGGCATGGGCCTTACCCAAGGCATGATACCGATAGCGCCCGATTTTGGGGGCAATGCCTCGTTCACGAATTTGCCCTTCGGTCAAGCCAACCCGCCCAATTTCCGGCAGCGTAAAGATACCGGCCGGCACCACGTCATAGTTCATGGTTTTCACGTTCCCCATGACGTTGTCCACGGCAATTTTACCCTGCGCCGACGCGACGTGCGCCAACATGGCCTTTCCGACGACGTCACCAACGGCATACACCCCAGGCACGTTTGTCTCCAGGTGATCGTTGACTGCAATCGCCCCTTTGTCTCCGAGTTTCACGCCAACTTCGTTCAACCCGATTCCGTCGGTATTACAGCGACGGCCCACCGAGACCAGGATCGCGTCGCAAGCCAACTGTTCTCCGTCAGCCAATTCCGTGCTTATTCCCGTGTCCGTCCTTGCAACGGACTTCACCGAATTTCCGGCCATGATTCGCACGTGACGCTTTTTCAACTCACGTTCAATAAACGCCGAAATCTCTTCATCTTCCAGCGGCAATAAACGGGACATCATTTCCACCACCGTCACGTGCGAACCCAACCCGGCGTACAAGGAAGCAAACTCACACCCTTCAACTCCTCCGCCGACGATGAGCAATCGCTCGGGCACTCGCGGTATCTCCAAGGCTTCCTGGCTCGTCATGATGTCACGTCCATCCACGGGAAACATCGGAAGGGCGGGCGATGACGAACCCGTCGCGATGATAATGCCATCCGCCTGAATAGAGGTTTCAGTGCCATCCGCAAGAGACACCTGCAGTGTCCGGTCATTCACCAGTCGCCCAGTCCCTTCGACGTGTGATACACCCCAGTGTTTCAACAACGTGGCAATGCCCTTGACCAGTCCACCCACGACCCGGTTTTTTCTCTCCACCATTTGTGACGGAACATAGGTCGGAGGCTGAGAAAGTTGCAGGCCAAGCTCATGCGCCTTTTTCAATTTTTCGCCCAATTCGACGACCGACAACAATGCCTTGCTGGGGATGCAGCCCCAATTCAGGCACACACCGCCCAGTGCCCGGTTTTCGATAACCGTCACCCTGGCCCCGAGTTGGGCCGCGCGAATAGCCGCCACGTAGCCACCGGGACCGGCGCCAAGAATGGCAATATGTCGAGGAGAAGGCATTAAGGAACAATAAATCAGAGGCTCCTAAGGAGGGAATTAACTCTGCAAGGAAAGAAATTCCTCATACTGCGAGGCCGTCATCAAGGCTTCAACGTCCGCGGGATTGGCCAGTTCGATCACGGCGATCCATCCTTTCCCGTAGGGATCCTGGTTCAGGTATTCGGGATGGTCTTGCAAATCGGCGTTCACTTCGACGATTTTTCCGCCGACCGGCGAGTACAGGTTGGACGTTGCTTTGGTCGATTCTACTTCGCCGATTTCCTGGTTTGCGGTCATTTCGGTATCGACTTTCGGCAAATCCACGAACACCACGTCACCCAAGGCATCTTGCGCAAAGTCGCTGATCCCCAACGTGACCTTTTGGCCGTCGAGCCGCACCCATTCATGTTCTTTGTGATACCGTAAATCTTCAGGAATCATTGGCATGAAAATAAACCCCCGAATTCGGGACGGCACCCTTCGACTTCGCTATCGCTACACTCAGGGCAGGCTCCAGCCGTCCCCTACGGCCTGGGAGGAGAGCCCGTATTCGTAGGGGCAGGCCCCTGTGCCTGCCCTCCACCCTGTTTTCTTAAATGAGGGTCGGCCGTTTGTCAAGGAACGGCAGGACGCTCATAGATACGGCCGACTCCTTTGGGTAACATGGCCGATTGTCCATATGCGGAACCGGACCGGAGGGCCATGATGGTCCAGATTTTGTCCGGCTTGCCCAGATGTTTTGCCATCTCCGCGACAACGGTAACGCCATCGTTATTTTCTGACGATTCCGGGGACGAACCTTGAGAAATTGAATGGACGACCTTCTGGTCCGATCCTTCGACCCTTACCAAAAACATATCAAACGGCCCACGTGCCACGTCGATCCAATCCTCGGCAAAATGAATCAACCCCCGCATGGGCTCCGTCACGCTTTGAGGTTGCAGTGTCATTCCAAACTCAAGATGAGGGAGACGAACGCGCAACGTCTGAACCAGGCTTCGGATGATTCGCAGCCGTTCCCGGGCTTTCCACCCGGCCCATTTCCAGAACACGGACGGAAGGCGAACGCCTGACTCGGAATTCGTCTGAAACATGGTCCGGTCATCGCCAAACATGAGAACCGGATCAAAACTCACCCCAAATTCCCGGGCAAATAACTGAACGGCCAAAGGGTTGAACCCTTCATGCAAACCCAAGGGCTCCGCGTTGCGAATCACCAGTCCCGTCAGCGGAAGATCATGAAGTCGTGCGAGCCAATCCACGAGAAAGGCCTGATAATCCCCAAAATTCAACGAATAATGGGAAGATCGGCGCAACGTTCCCGATGACGGGTCATATGCCCAATCTTTCCATTTGTCCGATTCAGGTTCCCGGGCAAACTGTCCCATACACCTGAGCGTCACGCCAAGATAGACGGCTTTCTTCTGAGAATGCATATGTTCAACGGCAGAGCGCATCGCATGAATCAGGAACGATTCCTGGCTTTCCGAGGGGACTCCATCGACCCGGCATGGAACATCCAAAAGAATCGTGTCACCTGCGATTTCCTGGCTTGTCGAGAGCGCAAGATCCACGTAACCGGGCGTTTGGGCGGAGCCGAGAGAGAGCAGAACTCCTTTTCTGGCCCTACCCGCCATCGATTTGCCCAGGCGTTCCTCAAGTTGCGCCGCACGGTATCGGGCATCTGTCTGGTACACGTTCCAGGTCGGCGTGTTGGCCAAAAAGCGCAGGTGTTCGACGGCAGGAGACAGCCTGCCCGTCTTCTGATACGCCCGGGCCAACCACCAGCGGACTTCCAGCGATCGAGATGATTGTGGATACGTACGTAAAAACCGGTTCAGTAACTGCACCGTCGTCGAATAATCGGCTCGAAGAAAGGCCCGTTGAGCCTGTTGCAATGAGAGTTTTTCGATCTCGTCACGCAATTCCAGCCCGCGCAAATCCGGACCTGCGGACCGTACACACCCGCTTAACAACAGGAGAGCAAACAGGGTGATCACAATGAATCGCAAATACAAAAGCGGAATCGACATGGGGTGAAGAATTGTCAATGTTCAGGAATCGCAGATTGGATTCACTGAGCGTCGTCCGACACCAGCCCTCTACCCCACCCTGCCCTCCCCTTACAAAGGGGAGGAAACACATGGCATACCGACTCTATACCCCTCCTTTGTAAGGAGGGGTAAGGGGAGGTAGAGGCAGTTCTGCACATCGTCGGGTTATGCTTCGGCCCGCACGGCAACGTTCAGCAACCGGGTTACAAATCCATTCCCGGAAAAAAATATCCTATTTCGAACCGGGCCGTTTCAGGGGAATCCGATCCGTGAACCGCATTGGCCTCGATTGAGGCTCCATGAGCCGCTCGAATCGTTCCTGACTCTGCTTTTTGAGGATCGGTTGCTCCCATAAGGTCCCGATTTGCTTGGATTGCGTTTTCCCCTTCGAGGACAAGGACGACCGAAGGCCCCGAAGACATGAACGTGGTCAGATCGTGAAAAAACGGACGTTCGCGATGTACGGCGTAGAATCCTTCGGCTATTGGTTTGGATAAACTCATCATTTTCATGGCAATCGGGTGAAGCCCCGCAGCTTCATAGCTCTGAATGACATTGCCGATCACCCGCTTTTTCACGGCGTCAGGTTTAATAATCGCTAACGTTCGTTCGACCATTCTTACTCATCCTTCCTTCATCGACTCATTCGAAACCTGTTGGTAATGACAGGCGTCCATGCTCATCCTGCGCTTCGCATAGCCTAGCACGTTCGAGAAGAAGAACACCAACGGGTAGCCCAAACGCCAAGTGCATCTCATTTCAAATGATCACGATAAATGATACTGAACGCGTTTCGGCTGAGTTCATTCGACGCCATTCAAACTGCTCATCCAAAAAAGAGTCTTGAGATCGACACCTGATCCGTGTAAGAATACATACTTTGTGTATCTTGTAATTCAAGTCTTCTTGAGTCACGAGGAGTTTTATGCTTCCGTCTTTATCGAAACGCCTTCCCAAGAAACCCGAGTTGTTTCGGGCGGCTACTATCGTTGGAAAGAGCCTGGCTGCTTGTGCGGCTCTCTTGAGCCTTATCGCGATATTATGGTGGACCGTTCCTGGCACCCAGACGGTTTCTCCATCCAATTCCAATCTCGAACCCAAAACCGTCCAACGTGCGCCGGACCCGGTCGCATCCGGTCTCCCCTTGTGGGAGAGAATCAGGTTCCGTCGCCATATTGAAACCCGCTTGCCACAGTACCGGCGGCAATTTGAAGGCGTCGCAAAGGCTTACAAGATTTCCTGGACGTTGCTCGCGGCCCAAGCGTACCAGGAATCACGTTGGGACCCACACGCCGTCAGCCCAACCGGAGTTCGAGGCATCATGATGCTGACCCGCGATACCGCTTCGTCCTTAGGCATCCAAAATCGAACAGATCCCACCAAAAGCATCGTAGGTGGAGCCCGGTATTTTCGGGACCTGGAAAAACAACTTCCCCGCCGCATCGGTAAAACCGATCGCATCGCTATCGCCCTGGCGGCCTATAACGTGGGCATGGGACACATCAAGGACGCACAATTTCTGGCCCGCCAGATGGGTAAAAATCCCCATTCATGGGATGATCTCAAGACGACGCTACCCCTTTTGGCCAAAAAATCCTACCACGAAACCTTGCAATACGGGTATGCTCGCGGCTGGGAACCCGTGCGGTACGTGAAACGCATCCGCGCTTACCACTCATTGCTGGAGCAACACCTCCGCCAAGTCTGACGATTCTCCAAGAGTTGGAGAAACTATGAATGCAGACGATATGGAGCAACTCAAACGCCATGTGAGCGTTGTGGTCGAAGGACTTCGACACGATCTTCAGCACGTAGCCGAAGGCCATCAAGTCATCCTGACCCAAGTCCAACAATTTCGTGAAGATGTGAAGGACGAGTTTAGAGAAGTTAGGGCGTTGCTGAAATTTTCTTTTGCAGAACTGGATCATCGAATCCAATCGCTTGAAACAGATGTAGGTGTTCTCAAAGCAAGACTTGACCACCTCGAAGCTCAACAAAGATAACCCCCCTCCTGATCGACGTTTTTCATTGGGCATGACCGCTTCCCCCGGAATCCAGGAACTGAAGGCGAGGCTTGCCCGCGCCACAGCGGTGACAGTCCTGACCGGAGCCGGCATCTCAGCGGACAGCGGCGTGCCGACGTTTCGCGGGGCGGATGGGCTCTGGAAGGATCACCGGCCCGAAGAACTGGCCTCACCCGAGGCCTTTGCCCGAAATCCCAAACTCGTGTGGGAATGGTACAACTGGCGCCGAGAACTCATTGCAACCAAGCAGCCGAACCCGGCCCATACCGCCCTCGTTGAACTGGAACACAGAGTCAAAAATTTTTGGCTCATTACACAAAACGTCGATGGGCTCCACCCCTTGGCGGGTTCTCAACGCCTGTCGGAGATTCATGGAAATATCTGGAAGGTCCGATGCACGCAATGCGGAAAGGTTGCCGTCAATCGGGACGTGCCCATTGCCATCTTGCCGGAATGCGTGACGTGCAGCGGACTTCTTCGTCCTCATATCGTCTGGTTCGGAGAATCTCTTGATCCTGAGGATTTGCAACAGAGTTTCAACGCGTTGCGAAATTGCGACGTACTCCTGATTATCGGCACGTCCGGAGTCGTCTATCCTGCCGCGTCTTTCGGGCCCATTGCCAAAGACAATGGCGCTTTCGTGGTGGAATTGAACCTGGACCCGACGCCCAATTCCGACCTCGTGGACGTGGCCATCCAAGGCCGCGCCAAAGACCTGGTACCCGAACTGCTTTCATAACCCCTTGTATTTTAACATTTTCTTGACGACATTATTATGAGTCTGTTATTTTTACCTGTTTATAGCCATATCCCATACGTCGGAGAAATCAATGCAAATCACCATTAATGGTAAACCCGAAGAAGTACAGGCCGACACTGTTATGGACGTCCTGAAACAGAAAGATATCGACCCGCATATGGTGGCCGTTGAACTCAATACGCAAATCGTCGAACGAGACCGGCTCCCAACTACGAAGGTCCAAGACGGCGATAAGGTAGAATTTCTGTTCTATATGGGTGGAGGGGCGTGACCACCCGATATTTATCAAAGATTACGGAGGGAATAGGCAAGACACCCTTGGTTCGGTTGAATCGCCTTTCCGAGGAAGGCGGCGCTACGATTTTCGGAAAAGTGGAGTTCGCCAACCCCGGCGGGAGCGTCAAAGATCGGATCTGCCTCAATATGATCGATGAGGCGGAACGTACCGGCACGCTCCAGCCCGGGGGAACGATCGTCGAACCGACCAGCGGGAACACGGGAATCGGACTGGCCTTAATCGCTGCGGTTCGCGGGTATAAATTGATCCTGGTCATGCCGGAAAGCATGAGCCTCGAACGAGCAAGCCTGTTGTCCTCCTATGGCGCGCAATTGATTTTGACCCCGGCGTGGGAAGGCATGCAGGGTTCGATTCGAGAAGCTGAAAACATCATTGCCCAAAATCCGGAATATTTCATGCCTGACCAATTCTCCAATCCGGCGAATCCCGCCATTCACCGGGCCACGACCGCGATTGAGATCTGGGATGCCATGGACGGCAAGATTGATGCATTTGTCGCAGCAGTCGGCACGGGCGGAACCATTACCGGTTGCGGAGAGGTCATGAAAGAACGTGCGCCGGGCACCAAAATCGTTGCCGTGGAACCGGCTGGATCCCCAGTACTCTCGGGAGGAGCACCCGGCCCGCATAAGATTCAAGGCATCGGCGCAGGTTTTGTGCCAAAAGTCCTCAATCGTTCCATCATTGACGACATTATTCGGGTCACCGACGACCAAGCCTACCAGACTACGAAACTGCTGGCCAAAAAAGAGGGGCTGCTCGTCGGGATATCCGCAGGAGCTAACGTCTTTGGAGCCCAACAGGTCGCGAAAGACCTCAGGCCTGACCAACACGTGGTCACGGTGTTGTGCGACACGGGCGAACGCTACTTGAGCATCGAAAAATATTTTAATATCTGACGAGTCGATCTATATGAGTTTCACGGAAGAACAAATCACCCGGTACAGCCGGCACATCCTGTTACCGGAGGTCGGCGGGAAGGGACAAAAGAAAATTGCCCAGGCAAAAGTGTTTGTCGTCGGAGCCGGAGGGCTGGGCTCACCGGTGGCCTTATACCTGGCCGCAGCCGGTATCGGAACGATTGGCTTGATCGACAGCGACGTGGTCGACCTGTCCAATCTTCAACGACAGGTACTGCACCATACTCCCGACGTCGGACGGTCCAAGGTGCAATCGGCGAAAGAAAAAATCTTTCTCCTGAATCCAGACGTGAACGTTGAAACGTACGAGGATCGATTTACCGCCTCCAATGCGATGAATTACATTGCGCCCTATGACGTGGTGATTGACGGCGTGGATACGTTTCCGGCCAAGTTCCTCATCAACGATGCGTGCTATTTTGCAGGCAAACCCCTTGTCCACGGCGGGATCCTCCGGTTCGAAGGCCGGGTGTTCTCCATCGTGCCCGGACAATCAGCCTGCTACCGGTGCATCTTCCAGCAGCCCCCACCTCCCGGACTCGTGCCGAGTTGTCAGGAAGCTGGCATCATCGGCGTCGTAGCTGGTATTATTGGAACCATCCAGGCCACGGAGGCACTGAAATTGATCCTTGGGATCGGGGACCCGCTCACCGACCGTATTCTCGACTTTGATGCTCGAAAAACCGCATTTCGTGAAATAAGGACGAAACGAAATCCCAGGTGTCCCTTGTGCGGGAACCATCCGGACGTTACCGAACTGTTTGAGCACGAACAGGAGGCGTGCCAACTGCAAGCGCCAGGGGCGCTCGGTATTTCCTGATTTCCGCAAGGAGGTTGAACCATGGCAAAGATGAAAGCCCTCATTTGCCGCGAGTGCGGGAAAGAATATCCCACGGAAGCCCTTCACGTCTGTGAACTGTGCTTTGGCCCCCTGGAAGTCAAATATAATTACGATGAAATCAGGGAGGCGATGTCACGAGCCTCGATCGAAGCTGGTCCCAAGTCGCTGTGGCGGTACAAGGAATTGCTCCCAATCGAAGGCGGCCCAACGATCGGTCTGCACGCCGGCATGACGCCACTCGTTCACGCTAAAAACCTGGGGGCCTTTTTGGGACTCGATGAACTGTACATTAAGAACGACTGCGTCAACCAGCCGACCCTGTCGTTCAAGGACCGGGTCGTGGCCGTGGCCCTGACGCGCGCCAGGGAACTGGGGTATGAAACCGCAGCTTGTGCTTCCACCGGCAATTTAGCTAATTCGGTCGCCGCGCACGCGGCGCAGGCCGGCATGCAATGTTACGTCTTCATCCCAGGTGACCTGGAAGCAGCCAAAGTCCTCGGCAACTTGATCTACAGACCGAAAGTCGTGGAAATTGAAGGCAACTACGATGACGTGAACCGTTTATGCAGTGAAATTGCCGGCGAACGGCGATGGGCCTTCGTGAACGTGAATATCCGTCCCTATTATGCCGAAGGCTCGAAGACCCTCGCGTTTGAAGTCGTGGAGCAACTGGGATGGCGGGCTCCCGACCAGGTCGTCGTGCCCATGGCATCGGGATCGTTATTGACCAAAATCTGGAAGGGACTCAACGAATTCCAAAAAATCGGGCTTCTCAAGGACGTGTCCACAAAGGTGAACGGCGCCCAGGCCGAAGGGTGCTCCCCGATCGCCACGGCGTATAAGGACGGTCGCGACTTCTTCAAACCGGTCAAGCCCAACACTATTGCCAAGTCCCTGGCCATTGGTAACCCGGCGGACGGCTACTATGCCTTGAAAACCGTCGCGGAAAGTCAAGGGGCCATGGACGCAGTCACCGACGATGAAGTCATCGAAGGTATTAAGCTCCTGGCTCAAACGGAAGGAATATTTGCGGAAACCGCGGGAGGCGTGACCATCGGAACCCTCCGCAAGCTTGTGAAACAGGGCGCCATCAAGAAGCATGACGTGACCGTCGCCTATATCACCGGCAACGGATTGAAGACCCAGGAAGCCGTTGTGGATTCGGTCGGACGGCCGTTCCGCATTCCGCCGAGCCTGGTAAAATTTGAACAAACGTTTGGACAGCAGGGGGCGGCATGATCACCGTACGCATACCTACTCCACTCCGGCCGATGACCGGAGGCAAGAGTGAAGTCGAAGGAACCGGCGCCAGTATCGGCGAATTGATCGAGCAATTGAACGCGGCACATCCGGGGTTAAAAGACCGGATCTGCGACGAACAGGGAGAGATTCGACGGTTTATCAACGTTTACCTGAACGAGGAGGACATCCGGTTCCTGACGGGCAAGGACACGCCCGTCAAGGACGGTGACGAGGTGTCTATCGTTCCCGCTATCGCCGGTGGCAGCCATGACTAAACTGCGATTTCACATCCGGTTTCCGGAAGAAAAGATTCCCGAACCCGTCATTTACCAGATCGGGCGTGAATATCAAGTGGTCACCAGCATTCGCCGGGCCGACGTACGCGAAACCACGGGCTGGATGGACGTGGAATTCTCAGGCGAAACCGAAGAAATCGAACGCGCGATTGCCGGTTTGCGGGAGAAGGGCGTACTCGTAGACCCGATTGAACTCAACGTGGTGGAGTAGAGGCTGGACGTGGATTTTACCGAAGATCAAATCGAACGGTACAGCCGCCAGATCATCCTCGAGCAAGTTGGCGGTAAGGGGCAACAAAAACTGAGCCGGGCCAGGGTCCTTGTGATTGGCGCCGGAGGCCTGGGTTCTCCGATTGCCCTCTACCTGGGCGCGGCGGGTATCGGCACGATTGGATTGATTGACGGCGACGTGGTTGATCTTTCGAACCTGCAACGGCAGGTCCTCCACACGACGCCCCACGTGGGAGTCCCCAAGGTCGAATCCGGCCGCCGGCTCCTGGAGGCGTTGAATCCCGACGTCCGCGTGCAAACGTACCAGGAGCACATCAGCGCCGAAAATATTATGACCTTGTTGCCGAACTATGACTTGGTGTTGGACGGGTCCGATAACTTCGGCACCCGGTTCCTGGTGAATGACGCCTGCTACTTTGCAAAAAAGCCCTTAATCTCGGGAAGTATCTTTCGTTTTGAAGGGCAGTTGGCCACGATCAAACCGCACGAAGGCTACCCCTGCTATCGGTGTCTCTACCCTGAACCACCGCCTGCCGGGCTGGTCCCCAATTGCCAGGAAGCCGGAGTACTGGGCGTCCTCGCGGGCACGATCGGTATTCTGCAGGCCAATGAAGCCGTGAAAGAAATCCTGGAAATCGGGGACACGCTCGCCGACCGTTTACTGATCTATGACGCGCTCGAGATGAAGTTTCGTAGCGTCGGACGCCCCAAAGATCCCCGCTGTCCACTCTGCGGCGCCAACCCAACGATCACCGCGCTGGAAGAACATCACGTCTCGTGCAGCGTGTAACGGCCATGACTCCAACGCGGCCATGTATCGTCTGCGGCGTGGTATCGGGAAAGCCGCATACCCGCTGACCGTCCTTGATCACCATGCTTTCGATCCCTTCAGACATTTGGGAAGACATGATCGAGCACGCACGGGCCCTTGCCCCTCATGAGTGCTGCGGCATTTTGGCCGGCCGGAACGAGAGCATTACCGAACACTACCGAATCACCAACATCCTGGCCAAAATGAGTGAGGCTGAACTGGACCGTTTCGACCAGGCCAAGCTATCCGACCTGAAACAACTTTCTCCCGCGGAACGGGCTGATATCGCCTTCCAGATGGATGCACAGGAAATGTCACAAGCGCAAAAGGATATTCGTGAAAAAGACGCCACGCTCAAGGCCTTTTACCATTCGCATACGTTCAGCCCTGCCCGCCCATCCATCACCGACATTAAAATCGCCATGGAATTCGAGAGTTACAGGGAAAAACTCAGTATACCCGAACCCGTACACGTCATTATCTCCCTCCAGGATAAAACGAATCCCGTCATTCGCGGCTATCGGATCCGGAATGCGACGGCTACCGAAGTCCCTATCGAACGACGATAACCACGCTATGGCATGCCGCGGTGGACAACCATTTTTCAAATTGCCATAATGTGCAAACTTTTTTCTCCCTTATAACAAGGAGAGTCATCATGTTTCGTCCTTTTACATTCGTCCTGCTACTCGTCTTTATTATCTCGACGGCTACGCTCGCTTGGGCGTTTACCGATGAACCCGGCAAAGAAGGAAGTTTTTACAGTCCGATCATCCGTGTGGTCCCGGACAAAGGCTTTATCCTGATCAATAGCGGGAGCGGCATTCTCTGGCTCAAAGCCAGCGAGGCGGCAATGCCGCACATTGCAAAGTTACCCGTTGGCGGGCTGATTGACGTTGTGGTTGTATTTCAAGGCAAACCCAATCCGCCGATTATCAAGTTATGGAAATTGGCGAACGGCGAGTCAACCTGCCCCGAGTTTGATGGAAAACAATGTCTGCCGCCCGCAAAGAAGGAATAACGAAGAAATTTCCACCGGGAACTGCGGCTAACTTAAAGCTACCGCCTTGAAGGAAGCATGAACTTTTTGGCCGGGTCGCAGCCGGAGTTGGTAAAAAGATTTTCTCGTAATCATGGCCAACAACGGACACCCCACGTCGAGTTTCACTTCGACTGCATACTGGTCGCCCGGCGATTTCCTGACCTCGACAATCGTCGCTTCCAGGGTGTTTAACACGCTGCTTGTCGCAGGAGGATCACCCACCACCAGGCTCACGTCACGTGACAGGATTTGTACCCTCAAGGGCGCCCCGGGCGGAAGAGCCTGTTGAGGCAGGAAAAGAGATTGTCCCAAAAATTCAACTCGTGTCAGCCCGAACTGCGGTTCATGCTCCACGATTCGCGTTTCAAGGATAGCCCCGACCATGTTTGATTCAACCAACCCCGGCAGGTCCAACCGCGAAAAGACTTCCTGGATCGGCCCGGTCGCCGCCACTTTCCCCTCCTTCAACAGAACCACGTGATTGGCGAGTGGCAAAATTTCTTGAAGGTCGTGACTCACGTACAGGACCGGAATCCGCAATTCCCGATTCAATCTCTGGATAAAGGGAAGAATTTCTTTTTTTCGTTGTTGGTCGAGAGAGGCCAGGGGCTCATCCATCAACAGGAGTTGCGGGCTGGTTAACAGTGCTCGTCCTATGGCCACACGTTGTTGCTCGCCACCGGACAAGTGGGATACCCGGCGTTCAAAGAGCGACTCAAGCTCCAACAATTCACTGACGTGGGCAAAATCAATGCGTCGCAAGGATGGGTTGCTGCGCTTCATCCCATACTTAAGATTTTGCGTCACCGTCAGATGCGGAAACAATCGCGCTTCTTGAAAGACCATCCCAACGCGTCGTTGTTCGACCGGCAGAAAAATCCCCTGGGCATCGTCTTGCCAAACCGCTTGATCGAATTGAAGAAATCCCGACGGAACGCGGGTCAACCCGGCAATGCACCTCAACAGCGTGGTCTTGCCGCTCCCGGACGAACCGAACACCGCAGTCGTCTCTTCCAGCGGAACCGCGCAAGCCACGTCAAAACGAAAACCGGGATAGTCGATGGAAAATCGTGCGTCGAGTCGATTCATGAGACGTGAATGGGCAAACACCTGTTGACCGCATACACGATCGTAAGGACGAGAAAACTGAATATGAGAAGCACGGCCGACAGGAAATGGGCTTGGGTATATTCAAGCACCTCGACGTGATCATAGATGGCAATGGAGAGGACTTTGGTGACCCCTGGGATATTACCGCCAACCATCAGGACCACGCCGAATTCTCCCAGCGTATGGGCAAAGCCCAGGACAACGGCGCTCAGGTACCCACGAACCGCCATCGGCGACGCGACGGTAAAAAAAGCGTCAAGCTTTGAGGCGCCCAGCGACCAGGCCGCTTCCAAAGGTTTTTTACCGACGGCCTCGAATGCGCCGTGCAAGGGTTGAACGACAAAAGGCAGTGAATAGAGCGTCGAGGCGATCACCAATCCCGTAAAAGTAAACGAGAGCGCCGAGCCTGTTAAATCTTTCCAAGCCCCGCCAATCAATCCATGGGGCCCGAGTGCCGTCAACAGATAAAAGCCAAGTACGGTCGGCGGCAACACGATGGGCAGCGCCACAACGGCCTCTACCAACGTCCTGAATCGCGAACGCGTGAATGCCAACCACCATGCGATTGGAGTGCCAACCAGCAACAACACGATAACGGTCACCCCTGCCAGTTGCATGGTCAGCCACAACGGGCTCCAATCCATTTCCGGTACGTTCATCCTCCGGCTCTCCAGCCTCGATCATTCCAAGCCATAACCGAATCGTTCAATAACGTTCCGGGACCTGACGCCTTTCACGTAGTCCAGAAACGCGCGTGCAACTGCCCGACGTTGGCCAAAGCGCAACAATACCGCTTGTTGCCGGATAGGGGCATGCAAATGCGTCGGCACGTCCCACCGGCTTCCGGATCCGTTAACCTTGGGCCCCAAAACCTGCGAAAGGGCGACGAATCCCAGTTGGGCATTCTTCGAAAAGACAAAATGAAAGGTTTGTCCGATATTTTCTCCCCGGACCAACCGATCCTGAACCTGTTCCCAAAGTCCCAGTGACTGCAAGGCTTCCTTGGCAGCGATACCGTAGGGCGCGGTTTTGGGATTCGCAATGGCCACGTGCCTGACGTCGCTACGCAACAGTATGGATTGTTCATTTCCCTCGATCACGGCGGGTCCGGGATGCCACAACGTCAATCGTCCCACCGCGTACGTAAACCGGCTTCCTGGAACTGCAAAGCCTTCCTCTTCCAGCAATTTCGGACGCATGACGTCGGCGGAAAAAAACACGTCGAACGGAGCACCGTTCTTGATCTGCGCATAAAGTTTGCCGCTGGAACCTGAACTGACAACAGCGGTGTGCCCACTGTCTTGCTCAAACCTGGTCGCTATTGCATTAAGGGTCGCCAGAAAATTTGCTGCAACGGCCACGCGTACCTCTTCGGCGACACTTGCGGCCGGCCAAATCGTAAAGAACAGAAAGAACAGCAAACTATGAAGTTTGGCGATCATGGCATGCGTACTCTTACAACCTGAACTTCGTCTGCATGTAAAAATAATCGCTATCCCTGTTTCCGCCGGGAGGCAACCCTGCCGAGTCGGGAAGCCTGTCGAAATAACTGCCTTTAAACCAATGCGTGTAGCCTAATTCGAATTCCAGGTTCTCGTTGGTTCTCCACTGGGCCCGCAGTTCAAGGTCGTGGCCAAGAAAGTTTCCGGAACCGCCCGTGGGATCATGCAATCCGTTACGGCCAAACGCACCCAGTGAGGTAGCGAGATACCACACCCGATGTTTGAGCTGCACTTCACAGCCCAGGCACGGAACCACGATCACTCGCCAACCCGGCGAACTGAAGTTCGACCGAAAAAAGGGTCCGAAATTGCCAGTGGGCATATAATCGAAACGTCGGGCGCCGAACAGCGTATCGAAAGCCGAATGCCGGTTGTCATTTGCGTTCCGGTCGCCGCTGGCATAGTCATAATGAATCAGAAATCGCGGCGACCATGGGAGATTCAAGGTGTACCCGATATCGATATGCTGAAAATGAGCGAAATGATCGACGTAGCCTCTTTTCCCCGTCTGCAGGACGCTCTCAATTTCATAGTCGATCCTTCCCTGCTTCGGGTCGTCATAGAAGCGCGTGCCGAAAGTCGAATAGGTTCGATGCCTGCTGGCTTCGGGACCCCGCTGGTCGTTCAACCCGAAATAATAGGCATTGAGACGCACCCGAGGCATGTAATTGATTTCAAAGGAGCTGCCCCAAAAGACGCTTCGTTTTGACTGTTCGTTAGGTTGGAGGACGTCCCGTAGGACAGGTTCCACCAGAAACAAGCGGACGCGCCACTGCTTGTCCCGTCCTAGTTGCCAATGCACCCCGTCAAACGCGTTCGACGTGTTGCGATAGTCGTTCCGAATGATCAGGCGACCCCGGCCGAAGTCCATCGTCAGCCGTCCAACGTGCAGGTCGGTACGAAAGCCGGCTTCCAACGCGTTGTTGACCGTGAAGGACGCCATGAGCTGCAACACGTCCATTTCATCCCTGATGGCCGTGGTGACGTAGCTTTCAACGCCATCGAGATACACCCTGGAATCCTGTCCCTCAAACAAAAACTTGACGTGCCTCCCGTTTAAACCCAACCGCACACGGGACCGTTGTTGAATTTGGGAGTCCGTTTGACCGGCAGGTTGGCTTCGTCGCCATGGATGGTCATAGGTTTCGAAACGCGTCCGGTGTTCGAGGCCAAGATCCAGCCAATCCGGGAGATGCAGGGCGGCCTTCAGGTACCGATTCCATTTCCATTCCCTCGTTTGAACGAGTATGGCATCCGCGGGTTCAGTCGGCTGCATCCCCGAAGCCCGTTCAAGCCACCCGTCCCCACCTCGGGGAAACCCATCCGTAGAGGCGGATGCCGTACCGCCCCAGGCGATCAAGGCCAAACCACCCACCCACGCCAAAGCCCGGAACTTCTTCTTTGGAACGCTCACGGCCACAACAAAGATATTATTTTATCAATTACTAAAAGTCAATTAATCTTTACACTAATTGCCTGATGACCTTCCCGCTCTCTTTGACGTCATACCCTCCCAAGGCTTCAATTTCCCGTTGAAACTTACGCGTGGCCAAGGTATCCAGAAATATCTTCATGCCGGGATGCGAGTCGATGTACGCCGTCGGGATGACCAGGTCATACCGTTCTTCCTGCAGGGGAATAAAATCGAAATTGTACAATTGGGCCACGGCCTGCGCCCCAATACCGACGTCCGCTTTCCCTTCTGAAATATATCGCCCAAGTCCGATCTGTGAAAAAGCGATGGCCTCGTAGCCCCTCACGATTTGACTTGGAATACGATAACTCGACAGCAAATGATCCAAAAGCAAGCGAGCACCCGCCCCCTTCTCACGGTTGACCATCCGAACGTCAGGCCTGGTCAAATCTTCGAGGCCACGGACTTGTTTGGGATTCCCTTCTTTCACCAAAAACCCTTCGTGCCACGTGGCAAACCGGACGACGGTCACGGCTTGACCTTTTAAATGCCTTTTCACAAAAGGAATATTATACTCTCCTGAACGGGGGTCCCTCATATGAATTCCTGCCACGTGGACGTCTCCCCGTTTTAACGCACGCAAGGCAGCAAGGCTCGTCATGTTCCACCCGACGATCGACGCGCCATTCTCTTGCTGACGAACGTGCTCTCCGGCCAGATAAATGGCCGGGTCGCACCCCCCCACGACAACCTGCCGTTCCACGTCCTTCTGACTTTTCAAGAGATGTACGTAAACCGAACGTTTTTTTCGGGAAGCCGCCCCTAAAATCAAGGCATCTGCGGGAATCGTATAATTCAAGACGTCCCCCAGTTCCATCACGGGCTTGGCTAACAGGCGATTCCCTACAATCGCCAATTTCACCCTGGTGGATTTCAAAGCCCTGGAATGATCCGCCGGTAATTCCGCCTCAAGAATTTCCCGGGTGTCCCGTAAAGAGAACAGGTCTTCAACCGACGCGCCCAGCGTACGGGCAAGTTGCAACGCGACTTCCGTGCCCGGAAGATACTGGTCCCTTTCCATGGCATAGAGAGCTTGTCGCGTAATACCCGCGCTTTGCGCCAAATCTCCTTGGGACAGACCGGCGGCGATCCGCGTTTCACGCAAACGGTTCGTCACTAGCCGTTGAGGTTTGGACATAAACAACACATAAGGCTTGAATAAATTATACATGACATATGTAGTGCATAATAGTATATTTTAGATTTCATGGCAATAGCTGTTCAGAAAACACGACGTGGCCGCCATGGCGGTGCCAGACATCTTTCCTTGATTTAAAGATATTTATTGCGCTAGCCTGTTTTTCTGATCGTTGCCGGATACCCTTGAAGGGTAAGATTTTGAGAAAGGGAGTTTAACGAATGCCGGAAAGCGCTTACGTTCTCATCAACGTGCTACCTGGACAAACGGCAAACGTGAAGAATTTATTGGCGCAAATCGAGGAAATCAAAACGATTGACGCCTGTTGGGGAAAGCCGGATATTTTCGTCAAAGTCGAAGTGGCAAGCCAGGAAGCCTTAACCCAATTGGTCCTCACCAAAATCCATGCCATCGAAGGAGTCGCTCAAACCGACACCCACCTGGTCTACACGCTCCACGAATAATCAGTTTTCAACGGTCTTCAATTTGGCGTTGCAACCACCGGACGCAAGGGATGATCTTTTAGGGGGCCGATGATGCATCGGAAGCCCTTGCCGCATAGGGAACGGGATCTCGAAGACCGGCATCCTCAAACCCCTTCAATCGGATCAGGCAACTGTCACATTGCCCACAGGCCGAACCATCCCCACGAGGATCATAACAACTGTGCGTCAACTCAAAGGGCACGCCCAAAGCCAAGCCTTGTTGAATGATCTGGGTTTTACTCAAAAGCAAGAGCGGGGCTTTTATCCGGACCGTGTTGCCATGAGTGCCTTTTTTCGTACCAAGCCGGGCAACCCGTTCAAATGCGCGCAAAAACTCGGGGCGACAATCCGGATATCCGGAATAATCCAACACGTTCGCTCCGATGAAAATGCAAGAAGCATCGACGACCTCCGCGTATGCTAATGCCAACGACAAAAATACCGTATTGCGCGCCGGAACATACGTGGATGGAATGCCCGTCTCTCGTTCATGCTCCGACCGGTTTTTCGGGACGTCCCCGGAGCCGACCAAAGCCGAACCGCCGAATGCGTGCAAGTCGAAACGAAGAATTTTATGTTCCCCAGCCTCGAGCCACGCGGCAATTTCTCGTGCCTTTTGAATTTCAACGTGATGACGCTGGCCGTATTCGATGGTGAGCAAATACAGGGCGTACCCATCACGACGAGCCATGGCAGCGGCCACGGTTGAGTCAAGCCCTCCGCTGGCAAGTACGACGGCTTTCATCGGCACCCGGGAAGATCCTACACATTCATGAATTCTGTAATCATTCCCCTCCTTTGACTCTACCCCACCTAGCCTCCCCTTACAAAGGGGAGGCTAGGTGGGCATGCCGTTCTTTACCCCTCCTTTGTAAGGAGGGGTAAGGGGAGGTAGAGAGACAGGCTAAAGATCGATTCCAGCGAGCAATAAGAAAAACGCAGAAGAAAGGCGGGGTTCAGAGGCAAGTCGCCGGTCAAGTCAGATCCGTTGCTCTCCGCGTTCAATTTTTTCAAGCAGCTCGAGTTGTTCCTGGCATTCAACGCAGAGCCTGGCGAAGGGCATGACCGCCAACCGTTTTTCACTGATTTCCTTGCCGCACTCGACGCAAATACCATAGGTTCCTTCTTCCAGGCTCACCAACGCTTCATCGATCATTTGCCGTTCGCGGTTGCGTTTTTCCTGAAGGGAAATACCCATTTCACGCTCCAGGTCCAGCAAGGCCTGATCACCGCTGTCCATGGCCGACTCAAACCGCCGTTGCTGTTCTTCCGTCAATGATTGCCCCAACTGGCTTTGAATTTCCTTCATGAGCTGGAATCGCTTGTCCAGCATAATTTTCCGTAACGTCGCCGATCGTGAAGAAGGCATTCGTTTGGGAGTTTTCGCGGTCGCCGCAGTTCTTTTTTTCACGGTTTTCCGTTCACTGGCCTTACTCTTGACCGAAGAGGCCGTAACTTTGCGTTTGACCGAAGAAGACGCAGCTTTGGCGACCACTTTCATCGTTTTGCCCTTGGAAGAGGACACAGATTTCGTCTTGGACGTTTTGGACGAAGGCTTGGCGACTGCAGTTGGAGTTTTCTTCGCCGATTTCCCTGCCATATCCGGTCTCCTTTTCTCGCGCAACCACAATACGTGACTTCTTGCTCCGGCCAACGCAAACAACGATTCGCATCGGTTCACGACGCCGAAATGGTAAAAGGTAGCAGTTCAGTCATAAGTCATCAAGGAATGAATCGCGCAATCCTCAATTTTTTGACGCCCCTGCAAAAACCCCAATTCAATCATAAACGCGCATCCGACAATTTCCGCGCCTAATTTCCGCAATAAATCCACCGTTGCCGCCGCAGTTCCGCCAGTGGCCAGAAGATCATCAACCACCAGCACTCGTTCTTCCATCGCCACGGCGTCGCGATGAATCGCCAACGAACTTGCCCCGTATTCCAGATTGTACTTCACCTCAAACACGTCAGCAGGAAGCTTGCCGGCTTTGCGGACCGGCACAAATCCCGCACCCAGGTTGTACGCCAACGGCGCTCCCAGGATAAAGCCGCGAGACTCAATGCCAACGACTTTGCTGATCCTGGCATCCCGGTAGTGAGCCGTGAAGTCCTCAATGACCGCTCGATATCCTTGAGGGTCCTTCAACAACGTCGTGATGTCGTAAAACAAAATGCCGGGTTTGGGAAAATCCGGGATCTCACGAATCAATGATTTGTAATCCATATCGGTCAATCCTTTCCGGCCAGGCTCCCAAAAGAAATCGTTTCAGCCACTGCCGGTAACAATAATAAAATCGGATGAACCCTGGCTGCCCGGGTCGATCCATTCCACTTCAACATCCTGAACGCGCGCTGAAGACGGGCCGCGTTTCACGGCCTGAATAAATTCATCGACGAGAACGGCGGGGCCTTCAACTTCCGTTTCTATTCGACCATCCGGCAAATTCCTGACCCACCCGCTCAGCCCACGCCCGATCGCCTGAGACTGGAGAAACACCCGAAACCCAACGCCCTGCACGCGACCTCGGGCCACGACGTGAGCGCGAACGGGGTTTTCCTCGACTTCTCGATCCATGATCTTACACAATAAATCAAAGGTTTCTTACCACAACCGTTCAACAGCACCCCATTGTATGTGTTCAGCAATTCCCATCGACCTCACTCCGTTACGCTCAGGATGACAACTGACGCGTGTGCTTACAGGTAAAGAGTTGCAGGTCGGATTAGCGAAGCGTCATCCGACAGCCCCTCACCCCAGCCCTCTCCCACAAGGGGAGAGGGAGTTAAGGTCTCCACCTCCCTTGCACTCCTCCTTACCCTTCGACTTCGCTTCCTTCGGCTTTGCTCAGGACAGGCAAAGAAAGGGCATGAAAGAGCATGAAAGAGACCCCCTCGCCCCTTGCGGGAGAGGGCTGGGGTGAGGGGAAATTGTCAACAAATTAGTGAACATTTACACCGACGCGCGATCCCACAGGTACGCGCTCAACTTTGCAGACGTCTGTTCCGCGTCGCGGATACAATCCGGAATCCCTATACCGTCATAGGCCGCCCCCGTCACGTACAAGCCGGGCCGCCGTGCAACACGTTCACGAATGTGCCGCACACGCTCACAATGCCCGCGGATATATTGAGGCATGGATCGAGGCCAACGATACGCTTCCACGTGGAGAGGCCGGCTTTGAATGCCAACTATGGCTTCCAGCTCACGGCAGGCTCGTTCCGTCAATTCCGAATCATTCGAATCCAGCAAATCCTCCCGTCCTCGCCTGCCTAAATAACACCGGACCAGACATTGACCCGCAGGCGCGCGTTCCGCCCACTTCATCGACGACCACGTCGCCGCAATCAACGACCGATTCTCAACGCGCGGGACCACAAACCCGTACCCTCGAATCAAACCTTTGACCTCCGGCTCGGGAAAGACCATTGAGATCGTCATTGTCGAGGCATAGGGAATTTGATCCAACAACGTCGAGGCCTCATCGTCGAAAGGGCGGAGGAGGTTCGCGGACACATATGCCGGCGTGGCAAGGATCACGGCTTCTGCATCCAGGACGCCCCCTCCTTCCAACTCCAGTCGATACGGTGGCTCCGTCTGCGAACCTGGTATATGCACAGCCCGCACGCTCGTCCCTCGACGAAGGGACACTCCAGCCCCGGACAATCTCTCCGTCAGGCTCGTTATCAAATCACCCAGCCCGCCCCGTAAGGTCGTGAACAGGGTACGGGGTTTCGCGCCAGGCTGGTGCGAAGACCGGGACTGCTGCGTAGCCAACGCGCCTTTGATCAGACTGCCGTACTTGCGCTCCAATTCAACGAGGTGGGGAAAGGTCGCGTCTGCGCTCAACTCATTCGCGTCACCGGCGTAAATTCCCGCAACCAACGGTTCTATCAGGCGATCAAAGGCCTCGCCCCCCAGACGCCGGCTGAAAAACTCCGCCAAGGTTTCCTCATCCTTCGCGCGAGCCCGGCAAGGGATTACCCAATCGGCCCCCATGCGCACGATACCGGCCCAGGACAAAACCCCGCTATGAAACAAGGGACCGATCTTCGTCGGGACCATTGAGATCAGACCCTGCGGGAATTGACGCAAGCGGCCTTTCGAATAAATAAACGTTTGCGCGTTTTCCTGATTGGTGTCAATCAATTGCGAAGACAGCCCCAGTTTTTCACAGAGGGCCAGGGCCTCCGGTTTCGTCGTCAGAAACGAGTCGGGGGCTCCTTCCGTGATCACGCCGTCCCGACGATTCGTGAGAATTTTCCCGCCAAGATAATCCTGTCCTTCCACGACCGTACAGCGAAACGGCGCATTCCTGCCGCTTGCACGTTCCAACAGGGCAAATGCAGCAGAAAGCCCCGAAATCCCTCCGCCGACAATCACCACTCGTTTGGGAATCGCCATCATGAATCACGTGCTGCAAAGGAGGGCCATTGAGGAGGCCGGATCACGTTCAACGAGTCCCGTATCGATGCACGAACTCAATGGCGGACTCGACGTGCTCAACGGGCGTTTTGGGAAGAATGCCATGACCAAGATTGAAGACGTGCCCGGCCCTGTTCCCTGCCCTGTCGAGAACGTCCTTGACGCGGCGCTCGATCTCCGGAAGGGGCGCAAACAGGACCACGGGATCAAGATTGCCTTGTACGGCAACGTCGAACCCGACACGCGCCCACGCTTCATCGAGTTCAACGTGCCAATCGAACCCCAGGACGTCGCTGCCGGCGCTACGCATGAGCGGCAGGAGCGTCGACGTTCCCGTTCCGAAATAGATGATCGGAATCCCTTGAGGTTTCAACCGATCGATAACCGATTTTACGTGCGGCAACACGTATTCGCCATAGTCGGCCGGGGACAAGCATCCCACCCAACTGTCGAACAGTTGCACGACGTCGACACCCGCCCGAACCTGGTTGTCCAAATACGTGACGACCACGTCCGAAAGTTTGCGAAGTAACGCGTGCCACTGATCAGTCCGGCCGAACATCATCTGTTTGGTATTGAGATAGTTTCGTGAGCTGCCGCCCTCGATCGCGTAACTCGCCAGGGTGAACGGGGCTCCGGCAAACCCGATGAGGGGCACGCGTCCGTCCAACGCCTTCTTCGTCATACTGATCGCATCGAAGGAAAAACGAAAGGCGTCCGGCTCTACATGACGTAGCCGCGTCACGTCATCTTCACGTCTGACCGGATTGAAAATGACCGGCCCCTGTTCTTCCTTGAAGGCCAACTGCAACCCCATCGACTCCAGGGGTAAAAGGATATCCGCAAAAATGATGGCCGCGTCCAAGTCAAAACGCTCGATGGGTTGAAGCGTCACCTCCGCGGCCAAATCGGGAATCTTGCAGACGTCAAGAATACTGTGTTTCGCCCGGACTCGCTGATATTCCGCCATGTAGCGACCCGCTTGTCGCATAAACCAGACCGGCGTCCGGTCCACGGGTTCCCGGCGGCAGGCTCTCAGAAAACGATCATTGGTCATAGGGGATGAAATTGTACGGATGAGAGGAAAAAACTGTCAATGAACCAGAGGTTCCTAAAACCACTCCTGGTCGGCAGACGGAGCATCTTCCGTGGGCTGGACGGATTGACCGGCATAGGCTTCCCTGATCTGTTGACTTTGCGCTTCATAGGATGCGGCTTCATCGGAATCGAGCAACCACGCGTCACCCTCCTGCAATTCAATCCGGTAATGATCGCCGTTCAGCGAAAACCACTCAATATAGGGATGTGGAGCAAGCAGGGGGTGCGGGTCAAAGGAAATCGAACTCACGGTGCCGAGTTGAGGATTGGCCAAATCGAGCAGGCGAGACGCGGCGCTGGGATCATCGACGAATTGAGAGTTCTTAAAGGAAAAAATACGGCCGGCAATGTCCGGTTTGAAATCCCCGTTCAAATAAAATTCAACGGGCCCCAGGGAAGCAAAAGTCATCGCCCCGACCACCACGCCAGGCGTGCGATTGTCGAGATAGCCTTCCTTGACCCATCGATATCCGCCGAATTTTTCCGCCATACGCCCGATAAAACAATAAAGGAACCTCTGATCCCCGATTAAGAACGTCGGGGACAGGTTTATTGTGATAGCGGGATGCAGGGCAAGGCGTCCCGCAGCGAAACCCGAAGCTTATCAAACGAGATAGGTGAGGGTTGAGTGAGGACACAACGCAACCCTGCGCCCGATAGTGCAGTCAATCAGAGGTTCCTAACGCTTAGGGTTTACACAGACGACACTTCACCTGGCGCATCACTCCCGACTGTTCCAGGGCATCCAGGGCCGTCTCTTTGTCGGGATATTCAAACCATCCGCCTTCCCAAAAATCAGACCGTGTAGGAACGGAAGGAACTTCGATGCACCGCTCCTTATGCAGGACGGCCTCATCCACGGATCTTCGAATATTGACCCAGAGAGCCATAGGGTGTCTCTCAGAAATGATCAGCTTCAGTCTTCAACAAGTTGCCATTCATCTTTTTCAATCTTGACCTTTGCCCCGGTCTGAATTTTCTTCACGTCTTCACGATCAAACAGTTTCATATACCGTTCAATCCGATCCGGGTCATCAATCCGTTCAACCTGCTGCAACCCACTTGCCAACCGATACGTTCTCACCAAGACAGACATCTGCCATCCTCCAACCCGTTAGAATGAAGAAAATCAATTGGAACGATACAAATTTAAAGAAGAAAACCTTCGGGCGTCAAGAGCGGTTCCCTGATCCCGCCTTCGTCGTGAGGCTGAAAGAAGCCCTCTTTCGGAATTCAAGGGAGAAACGGAATAATTTCATTGGGTCATGGTCAAGGACATTTTCAATCCTGTATAATAAGGCCCAACGTCACGACGTACAGGAACCTCTGATTTAACAAGGGAGTACTTGATCCATGCCTGTCTATGAATATCAATGCAATACCTGCGGCCATAAATTTGAACTGCTCCAATCCGTCAACGCCAGGCCGGAAGAGACAGCCTGTCCCCAATGCCATGAAACCAATGCGCAACGGCTCATGTCCGCGTTCGCTTCGCAGATCAAAGGCGATCATAAACCCGGATTCGGTGAAATGAAGGCCTACGACATGTACAATGAACGAATGGACAAATTCAAAAAACTTCCGCCCCTCATGGGGGTGGCCCGCGATGCTCCCGGAACGCCCATGATGACGCAGCCGACGGATTCCGGCTCAGGCTCAGATTCAGGAGAAAGTTAGCGCTCACCACTCCCGTCGATTCCCTGTATAATCACAATATCAGGAAACTTGTCGGATTGCTCCATTCTATCATTGCGATGAGATCGCTTAACCATCCAGGAAAGCCCGATTCCACTGAATAAGAGACCTTGCATGCAACACGTTCGAAAAAATACCACGTGGTCGCAAATCAACGCCCTGGCAGCATTCTGCCTGATACCCCTGCTGCCGTTCGGATGGCCGGTGCCTGGCGCCGCCGAGGAACTGACCGGATCAGCCTTAATCGTGGGGAATGGACCGGAACGGTACGCGATCGAGGCCTTGGCAAAAAATTTTGAAGCATCGCATCCGAAAACCTCGATTGATTTCTTCTGGCACCAGAACGCCAGGCCCGTCGAAGAAGTTCGGGAAAATGGAGCGGACATCGCCGTGACGGGTCAAGCGGAAAACGATCTTCCCTCAACCACCGTGGCCTGGGACGGCATCGCCGTCGTGACGAATTTTTCTAATGCCATTGAAGACATCACGCGGGAAGAATTGGCAAAAATTTTCTCCGGCGAAATAAAATTCTGGTCGCAAGTGTACGAGGAGGGCCCGGAAGCCAGAATTTCGTTGATTCACCGGACCTGGAACCAAAATATCCGCCAACCATTCGAAAAATTTCTAGGCATTGAAAACCACAAAGGCATCCGGGCAAAGGTCGTTGAAAAAGAAAATGAAACCTTCAAGGCCATCAATGGTGACATCTATTCCATTTCCTACGTCTCGATGGGACCCGCTTTGCAAGCGCGTAAAGACGGGTACGGCGTGACCCTCCTGTTCGTTGACGATATTGAACCCGAATACCAAACGGTCCTGGACGGCACCTATCCCCTACGCAGACCGGTGGTCTTCGTCATGAATGGCAATGCCTCTCCGGTAGCCCGGGCCTTTCTCGAATACGTGCTGTCGCCGCAAGGACAACGAGCCATCAAAATAGGCGCCAGCGGTCTCTTCCAGGACAAGACCAGTTCCGTCATCAAATATTACCCACTCGACGGGGAGTAAGAGACGTTTCTCTTCCTCAGGACGTGCCATGTTAAAGAAAATCCTCGTGGCAAATCGTGGAGAAATTGCAATGCGGGTCATCCGGGCCTGTCGGGAACTCAACATTGCCACCGCCGCAATTTACGCGGAATGCGAAGCCACGGCGATTTACGTCAAAAAGGCCAATGAAGCGTATTTGGTCGGCCCGGGACCGGTCCAGGGATTCCTGGATGCACAACAAATCGTCAACCTGGCCAAACGCATCGAAGCCGATGCGATTCATCCCGGATATGGGTTTTTGGCGGAGAACGCCCAATTCGCCCATTTGTGTCGAGAGGCGGGGATCACGTTTATCGGTCCCTCGCCCGAAGCGTTGGAACTGTTGGGGGACAAAGTCCGGGCCAGGGAACTTGCCAAACGAATCGGGATCCCCGTGGTGCCGGGAACGGAGGGTCGCGTCGAAAGCGTCGAAGAAGGCCTGCATTTCGCCCAATCCATCGGCTATCCGGTGATGGTCAAAGCCAGTGCCGGTGGCGGAGGGCGAGGCCTTCGCGTCGTCCGTTCCGACGAAGAACTCAAAGAGGCCATGGAGTCCGGGGCGCGGGAAGCGTTGGCGGCTTTCGGCAACGCCGATCTTTTTCTTGAAAAATACATTGAACGACCGCATCATATCGAGTTCCAGCTCCTCGCGGACAATGAAGAGCATATCGTGCATTTGGGCGAACGCGATTGTTCCATCCAGCGACGCCATCAAAAAATGATCGAAATTGCTCCTTCATTGATCCTGACCCCGCAACTGCGTGGCCAAATGGGTGATGCCGCGGTGGCCCTGGCACGTGCCGCCGAGTTTCAAAATGCCGGCACCATCGAGTTCCTGTTGGATCAGGGTGGCCACTACTATTTCATGGAAATGAACCCACGGATTCAGGTGGAACATACGGTCACGGAACAGATTACCACCATCGATATCGTCCAGACCCAAATCTGGATTGCCGCGGGACGGCCGCTGGTGTTCGGGCAGCATGAAGTCAATCTTCAAGGCTATGCCATTCAATGTCGAATCAACGCCGAAGACCCGCAAAACGGGTTTCGTCCGTCTTCGGGCAAAGTCACGGCTTACCTGTCTCCCGGGGGAATTGGCGTGCGGATCGACGGCGCGGTGTACAAGGACTATACCGTCCCCCCCTACTATGACGCGTTGTTGGCCAAAATGACGGTCCATGGCCGGACCTGGAACGAGACCGTCCGGCGAACCAACCGGTCACTGGAGGAATTTTTGTTGCGGGGAGTCAAAACGAACATTCCCTTTCTGAAGAACATTATGGAAGAACCCGATTTCCTTTCCGGAAAATTCGATACGTCGTATCTTGACTCTCATCCGGGCCTCTATGAATACGACTATGCCTTGGCATCGGAAGATCTTGTGGTGACGCTCTCTGCCGCCATTGCGGCGTATGAAGGGCTGTAGCGACGAGTACCTTTAACGCAGAGGCAACCTATGGCAAAGAAACCGACATTCTGGGACAAATTCAAAAGACGCACCGGCGTCTCGTCCCGAAAGCGACGGAAAGCCAAACGTTTGGAAACGTTTGAACTGGAAACCTCGCCGGGACGCAAAATACACCTCACGGACGTGTCGTTACGAGACGGGCATCAATCGTTGCTGGCGACGCGCATGCGCACGGAAGACCTGGTCCCGACGGCCGAACAACTGGATGCGGTCGGGTTCTGGTCCCTGGAAGTCTGGGGAGGCGCCACGTTCGACGCCTGCCTGCGATTCCTGAAAGAAGATCCATGGGAACGGTTGCGCGCCTTCCGCCAAGCCGCCCCCAACACCAGGCTGCAAATGCTGCTGCGCGGTCAAAACCTCGTGGGGTACCGGCATTATGCCGACGACGTCCTGGAACAGTTCATCGTCAAGTCCGCGGAACACGGCATTGACGTCTTTCGCATTTTCGACGCACTGAACGACATTCGGAACCTTCAATCCGCCATCAGGGTGGTCCGGCAATGCAACAAACACGTGGAAGCCACCATTTGCTACACGGTCAGCCCGGTACACAGCCTGCATCACTTCGTGGAACAGGCCAAACGACTGGAAGATCTCGGCACGAACAGCATCTGCATCAAGGATATGGCCGGACTCTTACCGCCTTTCGAGGCCTATGCGCTCACCAAACGGTTGAAAGAAGCGGTTCGGGTCCCCATCCACCTTCATACGCACTATACGTCGGGGATGGCGTCGATGTCGTCACTGATGGCGATCCTCGGCGGCCTCGACATTTTGGATACGGCACTGTCTCCGCTTGCCGGCGGCACGTCACATCCCCCCACCGAGACCTTTATTGCGGCCCTGAGAAAGACCCCGTATGACACGGGGCTGGATTTATCCCAGTTCCCACCCATCACGGAAACACTGCGAACGGCGAGAAAGAAATATCACCAATTTGAAAGCGAATACACGGGTATCGATACGGACGTGTTGTTGTCACAGGTGCCTGGGGGAATGATTTCAAACCTGGCCTCCCAATTGGCTGAACAGAACGCCATTGAGAAAATGAAAGAAGTGCTGGAGGAAATTCCGCGCGTCCGCAAGGACATGGGCTACCCGCCGTTGGTCACCCCCACCAGTCAAATCGTCGGCACCCAGGCCACGCTGAACGCGATCACAGGAGAGCGGTACAAAGTCATCACCAACGAAGCCAAAAATTACTTTTTGGGTCTCTACGGTGAACCACCCGGGTCCGTGGATTCGGCCACAAAAGAAAAAGCCATAGCCGATGACACGCCGATCTCAAACAGGCCGGCAGACAACCTTGCGCCTGAATTGAAAGAAGCCGCCAAGGAACTGAGCGAGCATGACGTCTCGGAAGAAGACGTCTTGTCGTATACCCTGTTCCCGTCCGTGGCGTTGCAGTTCCTCCACGAACGGGCAAGCGGAGATTTGCGGCCGGAACCTCTTGAACCGCTACTGGAAGGAAGGGGCGGCGGCGGACAACAAGGGCTTCACCTGGCTCCCATCGAATTCAACGTCACCCTCCACGGCGAATCGTATCACGTGCGGGTTTCAGGCTCAGGACGGACGGTCGACGGGAAAAAGCCTTACTATATCAAGGTCGATGACAAACTCGAGGAAATCTTTCTCGAACCGCTACAGGAAGTATTGGCCAGCGGACCGGATACACCCGTCCAAACCACCGCAGCAAGCGACGCGACCCAAGGAGAACGCCCCAAACCCAGTGGCCCGGGAGACGTGACGACTCCCATGCCGGGCCGAGTCGTAAAAGTCCTGGTCACGGAAGGCAGCACTGTCGCTGCAGAAGAGGCGGTTATCGTCATTGAGGCGATGAAAATGGAAAATCAGGTCACCACGCCGATTGAAGGCACGGTAAAGGCCATATACGTCCGTGAAGGCGATATGGTGAATTGCGATGAGACCCTGATCCGGGTCGAATAAAGAAGGACCAACGATCGCCGGTCCTTTCGCCAGCCTTCTGTCGGCGCGCGCTTCTTACGGCTGTGGCACCCTCTTCTCTCTCTCGTATACCCTCCCACGTTGACCTGCTTCATCGACACACCGTTCATACCGCGACCGTCAACGGATATCGCATGGCCTACCTGGACCGTGGGGAGGGCACGACCGCCATCCTGATTCACGGGCTGGGAGGTTCCATGTGGCATTGGGAACGCCAACAGGTTGCGCTCGCCAGGTCGTGCCGGATCATTACGCCTGATTTGTTGGGATCCGGGCTGTCCGAGAAACCTGAACGCCCGTACACTCCAACGTTTCTGCTCGATACCTTCCGTGCGTTCATGGATACCCTCAACGTTCAAAAAGCCACGCTGATCGGCAGTTCCATGGGTGCCGGCATCGCCATCGGGATGAGCCTGGAATATCCCGAGCGCGTCGACAAACTTGTGCTCATCGGCGGATTTCCCGCCGGCATTCTCGACAACATGCAATCATCGAAAACCAGACAGTTTATCAAGTACCGGCCGGCCATCTGGCTGTCGAAACTGGGGAGCCGGATCACCGGCCGATGGTCCATCAAACGCATCCTGAAAGAAATAATCCACGACCAGGCCTTGATTTCCCCGATGCTTGTGGAACGCGTTCACCGCCTTCGCTTCCAGCCCGGCTTCTTCAATGCCATGTATTCACAACTGGACCAGATCCCGGAATGGGAAACGACGTTTGCCCCACGATTAGGAAACATTTCGCACGCCACGCTTATAATTTGGGGGGCATACGATAAGCTCTTCCCCCTTTCGGTGGGACAAGCCCTCCAAACGACCATTCCCGGCAGTTCGTTCCTCGTCGCGCCGGATTCCGGGCATCTCACGCAGTGGGAAAAACCCGACTTTGTCAACCCTGCCATCCTGAAATTCCTGACCAAATGAGGTTCCTGACCGGGAACACTCCCCCTCATTACCCTCATTTGCCAAGAAACATATTCAGAATAGTTGACGGTCTTTTCTTATTTGTAGCCGCGCGATCTTATCGCGCTTTCTGCCACGTGGCCTCTCCAAGCGCCATGAGATGGCGCAGCTACCACTACTTGGCACTTGCGGCATGTCGTCTTGCACTTTCGGTTTCTCTCAATTTCGACGCATTTTTGATGCGTTTATGATCACTTTATGTTATATTTAAGCGCATATTTGATGCATTTTGTATGATTTTCTGCTACTTTTCGACAATTTCTTGACAGCCATTCAACCCTCCCGTATAAAATTTGGGCATTATCAAGAACAGTTGACGGTCTCTTCTCAGTTGTAGCCGCGCGATCTTATCGCGCTTTCTGCCACGTGGCCTCTCCGGGCGGCATGAGATGCCGCAGCTACAATGACGGAGAGGCCACATGCTTCTCTTACCAATCCTTTCCAATCGCCAACGCACCGGAGACCTTGTGAGTTTCACCAGACGTTTACGGCAGTTGGCCAAGCCAATTTGGGATGCCCAACTCACGCATCCTTTTGTCGTCGCCTTGGGGAACGGCACGCTTCCCAAACGCAAGTTCCGGTATTATATCCTGCAGGATGCCCGATACCTCGAAGAATTGGCCCGAATATTCGCCCTGGGTGCCCAACGAGCCCAGGACCCTGATACGGCGCTTCGCTTTGCCAAGCTGGTGGAAGAAACCATCGTGGTTGAACGCGGGTTGCACGAAACCTACGGCAAACAATGGAAGCTCTCGGCGACCGACATGCGAAACACGCCGCTCGCGCCAACAAATTACGCCTACTGCAGGCACATGCGAAGCATAGCCCAAACCGGCACATTGGCCGAACTCACGGTCGTGGCCCTTCCCTGCGCATGGATCTATTGTGCGGTGGGGCAGCACCTGCTGCGAAAAGGCTCCCCCTCTTCCAAGCATCCCTATCGGGATTGGTTGCTGCTATATGGATCGCCGGAATTCGCCGAAGTCACCCGATGGATGCGCGCCTTGGTCGATAAAGAAGCCAAAAGAGCCGGCACGGCCGAAAAAGAGCGGATGAGCGAAGCATTCTTGATCAGTTCGCGCTATGAATGGATGTTTTGGGACATGGCCTGGCGTGAAGAACAATGGCCGGTCTGACCCTGCAGGCCGGATTGGCGTAACATTATTCGACACCGGATCTCTACCCCACCTGACCTCCCCTTACAAAGAGGAGGAACGAAAGCGCCTCTTCTATTCCCCTCCTTTGCAAGGAGGGGTGAGGGGAGGTAGAGGGTTTCTCTGGTAGGGGCGACCGGCCGGTCGCCCCTACCGCACGGGACCAAAGGCGCCAAGAAAAGGAAACCCGCCGACGTTCAGCAGTGGGGAATCGGCCTGCAACCGGTAATCTCCGCGATCAGGCGCGACAAACTTGGGGGCAACGTACACGTCCGAAAATGCCTGGGACTCGGAAGACGCGGTTTGGCCATCGACCTGATACTTCACTGTAACCTGGTATAATCCGTTATGCGCGACGGCCACCTCGTTCTTGACTGACCACGCGACGCCCACTTGGGCTTCGTCAATAATATTACCGGCCACCCTGCCCGTTGCGTCGTCCTGAAACTTGACCCCGCCCTGATTTCCGACAAGGGTATTCTGAATCAACGTGGCGTGACCTTGATCGGCCACAAGAACGGCTTCAAATAAGCTTCGCGTAATGACGTTCCGCTCCAGGTGTACGATCGACGTTCCTCCGACCGACACGCCATGGTCATTATCGTGAATCAGGTTGTCGATCAACGTGGCCTGAGAATCCGCAAACGCGATGCCCGTAGTTTCACTGCCGCCTATCACGCAATCCTCGACGTGCACGTTTTGAACTTGTTGGCCGAAGACGAAGCCATTGACCTTGAGATTCTTGAGGGTCACGCCTGAACCATTGAAAATGCCGACGCCCAACCCGCCGTGTTGTTGAACGGTCAATCCGCGAATTTCCACGTTCGTGGCCCCATAAGGCCATTTTCCAATATGCAGCGTACCGACCCGTTTCAGACCCGCGAGAAAGACTTTTTCCGGACCTTCGCCAATGACCTTCAGCCCCTCTTTGCTGTGGACCGTGACGTCCTCGGCATAGCGCCCGGCCTTGATGAAGACGGTATCCCCGTCTTGTGCTTGATCGATGGCCTCTTGAATCGACGTGAAGTGTCCGGACCCATCCAGGGCCACGTTCCAGGTTGATCCTGTGCCGGACGTTCCATCACCGGACCCACGCTGCTCTTGAGCAAGCAGGACGTTCGCGCCGAACAAGACAAGCAATGCCCCAACGGAAATAATGGATTTCATGCAGAACCCCGGCATTTGACCCTGTTCCTTATTATTGACCACGTGCCGTCTCGTTCCATGGCCAGCGACGGACTCCTTATTCGATGCATAGGGGACATACAGGAAGCGCCTTTTCTCGGTCAAGCCGACGGCGCGACTCGACAGGTGGCTTTCGGAGATCGAAAAAATTTTCTATACTAGGGGATCCGATGATATTGGTAGGTCTGACAGGGGGACTCGCTTCCGGAAAAACAACGATAGCCGGCCTGTTTCTGGAATGCGGCGCGTTCCTCATTCAGGCCGACCAGTTGGCCCGGACCGTCGTGGCACCGGGCAGAATAGCCTGGAAAGAAATCGTCAAAACGTTCGGTCCCCACGTTCTGCAAGCCGACCGCACCCTGGACCGTGGAGTCCTGGCCGAACTGGTCTTCCGGAATCCTCACAAATTGTCGGTCCTGAATCGCATCGTGCACCCTCGCGTGGCGCGCGAACAGGTCCGGCAAACCAACGTCATCGCCAGGCAACATCCAAACGCCGTGATCATTTACGATGCGGCGCTCTTGATCGAAGCGCGGGCACATGAACGAATGGACCGGATCATCGTGGTGACCGCCAACCAGCCCATACAAATTCAACGCGCCCGGCAACGGGACGGCCTCACCAAAAAAGAGGCATTGGCTCGCATTCGAGGGCAACTGCCCTTGCGCACCAAACGTCGTTTCGCGGATTATATCCTGGACGGCACGTTGCCGATTGCCCGGCTCCGGCCAAAGGTACGGCAACTCTACCGGGAGTTTCTTCAAGAAGCGGCTATGCCGTAGCGATCAGGCAAGCCGCGTCACGCCTGACCATTTTTTCATTTCACACGAAGGATAGAACGACATGCACAACGTTGTCATTATCGGATCGGGTCCTGCAGGACTCACGGCCGCCATATACACGGCTCGAGCCAATCTTGCGCCACTCATGATCGAAGGCTCGCAAGCCGGCGGGCAACTCACGTTAACGACTGACGTGGAAAATTTTCCCGGGTTTCCCCAGGGCATTATGGGACCGCAACTGATTCAGGACATGCGGGCCCAAGCGGAACGCTTCGGCACGACGTTTCAGACGGCCGACGTGACCAAGGTCGACCTGGGCCGCAGGCCTTTTACCGTCACGATCAACGAAGAAGAAACCATACAGGCGCAGTCGTTGATTATATCCACCGGTGCGTCGGCCAACCTCCTGGGCCTGGATTCGGAAAGCCGTCTACTCGGCCACGGGGTCTCCACGTGTGCCACCTGTGACGGCTTTTTCTTCCGGGGCCAACCTATTGTCGTCATCGGAGGCGGCGACAGCGCGATGGAAGAAGCCACGTTTTTAACGAAATTCGCCTCCCACGTGACCATCGTTCATCGTCGAGACAAACTTCGCGCGTCCAAGATCATGCAGGACAAGGCCATGAAGAACGACAAAATCTCGTTCCACTGGAATGCCATGGTGGAAGAAGTTATGGGTGACGACGTGGTCACGGGTCTTCGCCTGCGGGACGTCGTCACCCATGACACGGCGACGCTGGATTGCAAGGGCGTGTTCGTGGCCATCGGGCATACGCCGAACACCCAACTTTTCAGGGGACAACTCGATACGGATGCCAACGGGTACATTCAAACGTCGCATGGGACGGCAACCAACGTGCCCGGAGTTTTCGCCGCCGGCGACGTGCAGGACCCTCACTATCGTCAGGCGATCACGGCAGCGGGTACCGGCTGCATGGCCGCAATGGACGCCGAACGGTTTCTGGAGGCTGAAGGGTAATGCCCTATGCCCTGGTTCACTATCACGAGTTGGCGCTCAAGGGCCGCAACCGGGGATTTTTTGAACAACGATTGATTCAGCACCTTGGCAATGCTCTCAAAAACACGAACGTCACCGAAATCAAATCCCTCTCCGGCCGTATCCGGATCACCTTCACGGACGAATCTTCATGGGCGGACGTACAGGATCGCATCCGCCATACGTTCGGGGTGGCGAATTATTCCCTGGCCCATTCCCTGCCGATCGACTACAAAGCGCCGGATATCACGCCGCTCTGCAAGGCTATTGAAACCGCTCTTCGATCAATCACGTATGAAACCTTTCGCGTCACGACCAAGCGCGCGGACAAACGGTTTATCAAGACCTCCGTTGAACTGAACCGGGAAATCGGCGCCCACGTGTGCGCCGCAACCGGGAAGCGAGTACGCCTGAACGGGGCCGACGTCAACGTGGTCGTGGAAATCGTCGATCACACCGCGTACTATTCACTCGTCAAATACCCGGGGCCGGGAGGGCTCCCCACGGGCATCAGTCGCAACGTGCTGTGCCTCATCTCGGGCGGCATCGATTCGCCGGTCGCCGCCTACCGGATGATGAAACGAGGCTGTAAGGCCGTCTTCGTGCATTTCCACGGCCGGCCCTATCTCTCTCGAACCTCCGAAGAAAAGGTCCGCGACCTCGTCTGCCTGCTCACCCGTTATCAATTGGCAGCCCGCCTCTATCTCGTTCCGTTCGGAGACATTCAACGACAAATCGTCCTCGGCTCTCCCGCTCCGATTCGCGTGGTCCTGTACCGGCGGATGATGATGAGAATTGCAGGGCAACTGGCCGAAAAAGAACACTGTTGGGGCCTGGTCACCGGCGACAGTCTGGGCCAGGTGGCTTCCCAAACCGCAGAAAATCTCCAAATCGTGAGCCAGGTGGCACACCTGCCCATTCTTCGTCCGCTCATCGGGATGGACAAAATAGAAATCACGAATGAAGCCGAGCGAATCGGAACCTTTGAAACCTCCATCGAACCGGACCAGGATTGCTGTACGTTGTTCGTCCCGCCTCATCCGAATACGCGCTGCCGGCCCGACGCCATTCAACAAGCCGAAGCCGCGCTCCCGGTCCAAGACATGGTCCGCGCCGGGCTCGAAACCGCCGAACTCGCCGAATTGTCTTTTCACGCTTCCTAGCCCGCGACGTTTCCCGATTTTGTTGACAGCACTTCAACCCGGTCGATATAGTCGGAGAAGTTTCTACCCCACCTGACCTCCCCTTACAAAGGGGAGGAAGCAGATGGGTATACCTTAGCTTCCCCTGTGATGTCGTTCACCTGACATTCCCCTCCTTTGTAAGGAGGGGTGAGGGGAGGTAGAGGACTACAGCAGAACCCGACAATACCTCTTATCATGCCGGATCACGTCACACCTTTTACTGCGAATCAAATCGGGTATCGAGCCGTCCGCTTTTCCAGCAAAGGCGTTTTCGATACGCATAAAGACCAGATGGTCGATCCCTATGCCGCCACCAAAATCCCCAAAGAACACCAGGTTCAAGGTTTTCAATTCTGGCCCCAGGAAAAAGGAAAATTCCCTTGCATCCTCCTGCTCCATGACAAATGGGGGCTGACCCCGGACGCGAAAGACCTGGCCATGCGACTCGCCTGCGAGGGATACGTGGTCATGCTTCCGAACGTGTACGGCCGGCAGGGCGGTATGGTCACGGCCAACGCCGAAGTGGCCGATGCTCTTGCGGAAAGAATCGACGTCCCAATGGCCTTGCAGGACATTAATGCCTCATGCGAATTCTTGAATGCGAATCTCTCCGAAGACCCGAACCTGGAGTTTACGGTGCGGAACGCGCATGCCGCGATCGGGTTGGGCTTGGGCGGCACCCTGGCCCTACTCTTTGCCCTCAAACGAAAGCGGCTACGCGCAGCCGTCTCCTTTTATGGAAAACTTCCCGACCCGCTGGATTCAATCAAGAACATGTATTGCCCGCTCCTCTACCATGCGGCTGAAACGGACAATGCCGCGACGCCCGAAGAACTCGCACAAATCACGAAAGTCGCACAGGAAGCGGGAAAGACTGTAGAAATACGTCAATATCCCGGCACGGGCATTGGATTTTGCGATCAGGTGCAGCCTGAACTCTACAATGAATCCTCGGCCAAGCAAGCTTGGGACGACACCATCGCTTTTCTCAAAAAACAATTGCCCGTTTAACGCATTAGAGCGGCTACGGCGCACCTTGGCTCAAGCGTTTCTTATCCTGGTTTTTCTGGCATGGCCGCACGTTCTTTGGGCGGCCGATTTTGCAGATTTTTTGCAAGACAAAGATCCTCGGGTTGTTGCTTCCGATAAAGCCGCCACGGCTTTTTTCCTGAAAACGTTCGGTCCTTCCCTCGAATTATCCGGAGTACTGCCGCAACACGGGCGGACGCCCCCATCCCTCCCGAAGGAGTTGAGGCAGCACCTGTCACCCTTTGTGACAAACCTCGCGACGTGGCATCTCACACGTGACCTCCTGACGGCCCTTGCTCAGGGAAAAACACCCCTGATTCAAACTATTCTCGATCAACAACGACAGATCGAGTGGCTCAAGCGGACCCAACCGGATCTTAGCGATCTTTTGGCCTTAGTCAAGACTATCGCCCGATTGCAGCCTCCGGCGCCATCCACGCAACCTCCCTCTCCATACGGCGCCGTCTTCACGCAGTTTCTCCATGAACAATACCCGGACTGGACCGGCACTCCCGATAGCTGGTTAACGCTGGCACAAACCCAAGGAGTCCCAGGCGTGCAGAAGCGACTACGGGATTCCTGGGAGCACCTGCCTGCGCAGGATGGCCGGCACGAGAAGCCACTTGAAAACGACCCCGCTCCATCCATCAATCTCTTTCTCCGACAATCCTTTCTGCCGATAGCCACGGCGCACGTCAAGGCCGGCCTCTTCCAATTGCAAGTCAGAAACGAACAACAGGCATGGACGACGTGGCAGGCGATTCAAACGTGGAGCAACAATCGAAAAAACGAACAAGGGCTACGACGGCTGTGCGGGACGTGGCAATGGCTCATTCATAATCACCAGAACCACGGCGACCATAAAACAATCATGGTCTACCCTCCCCCCTCGCAATACCACCGGATGGATCCCCGGCCGGCCGCAGTCCGGGTCCGGGGAGACACCGTTTACATCAGGTGGGAATTCCCAAGAGGAATCATACAGGAAGAAAGCCTGCTGCTGGGCGAGAAGGATCAACTCCTCTCAGGCACCTTCGTCAACAACCTGGGACCCAACGGCACCATCACCGGCCGCCGTATCAAGCCGTGCCGGGAAATCGAGAGATGATCACAAGAGAGAACCAAGGACAGTTGGGTTGTCTTGTTCATCCCCTTTGTAAAGGGAATTATCAAGAATAGTTGACGGGTTCTTCTTATGTGTAGCCGCGCCATCCCCCGATCAAGCCGAGGGCAGGCTTATGGCGCTTCTTTTTCTTGACGTCCTCTCCAGCCGCATAAGATGTGGCAGCTACAACGACAGAGAGGCCGCATGAGCCGGGCTAAGACCACGATCAATCCAGGCGTTTTGCAAAGAAAACCAGCATTGTCAACTATTCTGGATAAGTCCCTTTCTTTGTGAAGAAAAGACCCTGGATTCCTGCTTGCGTAGGAATGACCTTTCGGGGGTTGTCGGATGACGCTTCGGTTAACCTAAAGATCTTCCGGCTTCAACCCGGTTGTTTTTGCTAATCGGGCAAGCATCTTGGGGCCGATTTCAACTCGATCATGGAAGGCAAAAACAACGTCTGTCCATCCCTGTCGTTCCAAGACCTTGTGGGAGCTATTTGTTCGCTTAATCGACCAACCAATGCGAAGCAATGCAGAGAGAACACGAGCAGCTTGCGTAGAAGGCCAGCGGCTCATGCCGCGTGGAATGATACGTTGAGTAGCGTGTCAGGCAGGGTTTCTCCATGCTCCAGTCTGTCAGCCAGGACCCGAAGGGCTAATGCCTGGACGGCAGCTTGAGCCTCGGAACGGGTGGCGCCATAAGCCAGGACACCGGGAAGAGATGGAACTTCGCCAATCCAGCGGCCATCTTTTTCTTGATCAAGCTCGACCTTGAATTGACTTTGATTCGCCATACTCGACCTCCGTGTTGCGACACAGCGAAACGCTACGCTCATCCGACAGTCTAGCTGTCATTCCTGCGAAAGCAGGAATCCAGCGTCTTTTCTTTTTCCTCTGTCTGGAAAACCAAAGACACTGGATCCCCGATCGAGTCAGGGATGACAGGAGGGGGGCCCATTGTCGGATTACGCTACGCTAAGCCGACCTGCACAAAAAAGCAAGGGAAAGGAGTACAATGAAGGGAGGAGGTTGCCATGCGGGCGGAAGAGATCCTCGAACCCTCCATTCAGCATATCGGGCATACGTTAGCCGAACACTGTAAAGCCGGCACCCCGGCCATCCTGAGTCAACGCTGGTGGAATGACCTCCTCATGGACTGGGGGATGCAGGATGAGGATTTCAAGGTTCAACTCTTCCGCTTTGTGGACGTGCTGCCCACTCTCAAAACGGACGAACAATTCACTCGACTTCTCGCCGAATACTTCAGCCACACGCCCATTCTTCCCCGAACCCTCAAGTGGTCCCTGCAGAAGCTGCCCGTCACCTGGATCGGCGCCCACGTCGGCGCTCTCGTGCTGCGACGGCAATTCACGCGCATGGCCTATACGTTCATCGCCGGGGACTCCATACACAGCGCGATGCCGGCACTCAAACACCTGTGGCGATCGGGACGTGGCGCGTCCATTGACCTGTTGGGTGAAACCATTGTCAGCGAAGCGGAAGCCGATCAATACCGAGACCGGTGCTTGGATGCCCTTCGCGAGTATCATGAACAGGCGCAAACATGGCCGGGCCGGTCGCTGCTCGAACGTGATCACCTTGGGGCGATCCCGCGCGTGAACCTGTCGGTGAAAGTTTCCGCCCTGTATTCACAATTGGATCCGGCTGATCCCGACGGCAGTTTTGAGGGTGTGGCCGGACGGCTCCGGCCTATCCTGAACGTGGCGCTGCAACTGCCGGCATCCTTGACCTTTGACATGGAACACTATGAACTCAAGGATTTGACCCACGAGATTTTCATGCGGATTTTTTCCGAACCCGCGTATCGGGATTACCCATGGGCGGGTATTGCCCTCCAGGCCTATCTTCGGGATGCCGACGGTACCCTGGACCGTCTCGTGGACTGGGTTCGACAACGCGGCACACCCATCAACATTCGCTTGGTCAAGGGCGCGTACTGGGACGCGGAAACCATTCAAAACGTGCAACGCGGTTGGCCCGTCCCCGTGTTAAGCCGAAAAGCCGAGACTGATGCCAACTTTGAACATCTCAGCAAGAAAGTGCTGGCCTGTCCGTTGCTGCTCCGTCCGGCCTTCGGCACCCATAATTTGCGAAGTTTGGCCCACGCCGAGGCCGTCGCTCAGTCCCAAGGACTCTTACCGGAGACCTGTGAATACCAATCGCTGTACGGTATGGCCGATTCGTTGCAACGCGCCATCGTCAGATACGGGCGTCGCGTGAGAGTGTACACGCCAATCGGGCAACTTCTTCCCGGCATGGCCTATCTCGTGCGGCGACTGTTGGAAAACACCTCCAACGAATCCTTCCTCTCACAACAGCGCAAGCGGGACACGCCTCTTGAGGTCTTACTCGCCCCACCGGAGGCAACGGGCAGCCACGCGGACTCTCTCTCCCAACCGGACGCCGGCTCGCGTTTTCACAACGAACCGCACACGGATTTTTCACGCGAGGCATCGCGGCTTGCCATGACGCAAGCCATTGAAAAAGTTAACCGGCAACTCGGGCAGTCACCTGCCTTCACGGTACCTTCGACAATCGGGGCATTGAAAGACGAACTGGTTTCGATCAATCCCAGCCGGCCGGATGAGGTCGTTGCCCGCGTGCCCTGTTATTCCCCTGCTGAATTGGAACCGGTGATTCAGGCCGCGCATGAAGCGTTTGCATCCTGGCGTACCACGCCGGCCAGTACGCGCGCCGAGTATCTCCGTGGCGTGGCGGAACTCATGAGGCAACGCCGGTTCGAGTTGGCCGCGTGGGAAATTTTTGAAACGGGAAAACCCTGGAGAGAAGCGGATGCCGACGTTGCCGAAGCCATTGACTTTCTCGAATTCTACGCCCGCCAGGTGCAACGCCTGGAACGCCCGCAGCTCATCGGGCACGAACCGGGTGAATTGAATCATCTCGAATGGCTGCCGCGCGGGGTGGCTGTGGTCATTTCTCCATGGAATTTTTCATTGGCTATTCCGACGGGGATGGTCTCGGCCGCGTTGGTGACGGGTAACACCGTTCTGTTCAAGCCTTCGGAACGTTCGCCGATGATGGGGTATCACCTGTTTGCTCTCTACAAGGAAGCCGGTCTCCCCGACGACGTCCTGCACCTTCTCCCGGGCGGACCTGAAATCGGGAAAGTGCTCGTCGCCCATCCCCGGATTGACGTGATCGCTTTCACGGGCTCCAAGGAAGCCGGGCTTGAGATTATCCGGCAAGCCGCGCAGGTGTCGCCCGGCCAATCCCACGTGAAGCGCGCTATTGCGGAAATGGGCGGAAAAAACGCCGTTATCGTGGACGAAACCGCGGACATGGATGAAGCCGTGAGTGGAGTCCTGTCGTCCTTTACCGGGTATCAGGGACAAAAATGCTCCGCCTGTTCCCGTGCCATCGCACTCGAACCGGTGTATGACGAGTTTGTCGAACGGTTGACGCAGGCCGCGCAAAGCCTCCACGTCGGTCCGCCGGAAAACCCGGCCCATCACATGGGACCGATGATCGACGAACGCGCCCTTCAAAAAGTTCGGGCATACGTCGAGATCGCCGGACAGGAAGGAACGATCCTGCTGGACCAAAAGATGACCAGTGAGGGCTGGTTCCAGGGGCCGGTCATCGTGACCGGAATACAACCGCATCATCGACTGGCGCGTGAAGAAATTTTCGGTCCCGTCGTCGCCGTGTTCCGTTGCGCCACGTTGCCTGAAGCCCTGCGCGTCGCGATGCAATCGGATTTTGCGTTGACCGGCGGGATTTACTCCCGAAGCCCCTCGAATATTCAGCGGGCTCGTGAAGCGTTTGACGTGGGAAATTTGTACATCAACCGCCCCATTACCGGGTCGCTGGTCGGACGACAACCCTTTGGCGGGCATCGCTTGTCAGGGGTAGGCGTCAAGGCCGGAGGGGATGGGTACCTGGAACAATTCATGGTTCAACGGCTGACGTGCGAGAACACCATACGTCGCGGGTTTGCGCCGGCTGAGCCGGACGGTCCCGTCCTGTAAGCTGGCTTCTTCCAATTCTTCGGTAATTTCAATCAACCGGTCCTTGCCTGCTCCGACCATCGGAACCATCTGGCGCTCAATGTATTTGACCAACCCCACGCCTTTCGCCAACCACAGCGTCATCGTGTCGAATCCGGTAATGCGCGTGCCGTCTCCGGACAAATGCACCAACAGGTTCATGTGCGCTTCCATGCGAATCGCCTTTTCATACGTCCCGACCGGCACGGTCACGGCTTCCTGCCCCGCGAGGTTCACCGTAGCCCGGACGTCCACGGTCTCTGCCTGTCCGTCACGATCGAGGTCCAAGCCCAAATTGAGGTTTTTCCGGTCCAATTGATGAAAGGAGCTTGGAACTTCGAGAGGAAACCGCACGATTTGATAGGGAATCAACTGCCGTTCCAGAATCGTCCCCGGTTTGGATCCATAGTAACGAATACCTGCCACGTCTCGCAGATAATAACTGTCGGTGGGCCCCTGGTCACCGGGATTGGTATCGTGGAACACCGTGACCACGACGCCGTCCTTTTTTTCTGTTCCCGTGACCTTCGAAACGTTCACGAACGTTTTATCTTCGATCTGGTTCACGACGCCTTCGGCGATACGCCCTTGGTATTTCCACTCATTTCCCGTTTGATCGGGAAAGTAGACGCCCGCATCCTGGATCACGGTAGGCGCAACCTGCCCGAACCCGGGACTGCACCAACCCGCGAACAGACCTGCAACCAGTACGGCTCTCAATACGGCGAATCCGACCACACGTTCTCCTGTTTTTCGGTTTTGACAGACGGGACGGCACAGGGGCCGTCCCCTACGTCATGATGCCTTCGTCCTGTAGGGACAACCCCCTGTGGTTGTCCTCCCACCGTGGAATGTCCTGAATCATTTGGGACGGCACTCTTCGACTTCGCTCAGGGCAGGCTCCGGCCGTCCCCTATATCACCGTACCATAGCCCCCTCAGCACGGCAAGACAGAGGCGCCGGGGTTCGTTGTTCCGGCCAATGCCTCTACCTCCCCTTACCCCTCCTTACAAAGGAGGGGAATGGAGAATGCTGTCGACGTTTCTCCCTCCCCTTTGTAAGGGGAGGTCAGGTGGGGTAGAGTAGAATAGCCATGGCACCGAAGCATTCATTGCAGCAGGAGCAGGGCTCCGTGGATCCCCCCACGGTGCTCGTCCTCGGAGGCTCCGGAGTCATCGGTTCAGCGGTGTGTCTTCGATTCGCGCAGGATGGATGGAACGTCGGGGTCCATTATCATGCCCGGCACGACTCAGCCGATGCTATTGTTCGCAAAATCGAAAACCCGGATCAACAGAGCCGCTCTTTTCAAGCGGACGTGAGTGACGGCCGTCAAATCCACGCACTCTTTAATCAGGTTCAAACGGTCTGGCCAGAACTCGACGCAATGGTGTGGGCGGCGGGCACAACCACCAACCGCCTCACCGTCCGCATCACGCCGGCCGAATGGGAGCGCATGCTGCGCGTCAACCTCACGGGCCTGTTTCTTTGTCTGCAACAAGGGCTGAGGCTGTTTTCCGAACAACGCGGAGGCGCCGTGACTGTCGTGAATTCCCTGAGCAGCACCATGGGCGGGACAGGCCAAGCGGCTTATGCCGCGTGCAAAGCCGGGGCCTTGGGCTTGGTCAAGTCGGCAGCGAAGGAACTCGGCAAGGCCAACGTCCGCGTCAATGCGGTCTTTCCAGGTTGGCATCAATCGCCTCTCGCCGGAGACACATTTCCTGACCCGGACCAACTCCATGCTCACGTTTTAGGACGCACGCCCTCGCTCGATGAGGTTGCCGATTTGATCTATCGCTTAACCACGTCCCGGGATATCTCGGGTCAGGTGTACAACGTGGATAACCGTATCCGGTAGATGCATGCCCAACCAACTTCGACAACCCGGAATCTTCATCACCGGAACGGATACGAACGTGGGGAAAACCGTGGTGACTGCGGCCTTGGGGCTGGCGCTGCAACAAACCGGCGCCAAAGTCGGGATCATGAAGCCCGTCGAGACGGGCTCCGCGCCGGACAAGACGAATTCGGACGTCCGCCGGCTCAGGACTGTATTTGCGTCCTGCAAGAACGTGGACGTGCGGAACGTCTATAGCCTTCCTCAGCCCGTGGCTCCGCTCGAAGCCGCGCGGACCGCGCAACAACACATCGACGTTGACGCGATTCTCAATGCTTGCCGAACCTTTGCCGTTCATCACGATTACGTGCTCGTGGAAGGCGCCGGAGGCATTCTCGTACCCCTGACTGAAACCCATGACGTCTGCGACCTGATCAGGCTTCTGGGCTTTCCGTGTTTGATCGTCGGTCGAACCTGTTTGGGTTCGATCAACCATACGCGCTTAACCCTCATGGGGCTCCGGCAAGCTGGCGTTCCGGTTTTCGGGATCCTGCTCAATCAAACGGACACCACGCCGGAAGAACAGCAGGCATCCACCGTCAAACTGATCCGTGAACTCAGCGACGTGCCGGTCATGGGCCCCCTCCCCTTTGAGCCCTGTCTGAGGACGGACACGCAGGTCCGCCCCTACAACACACAGGTTCGTCCCGACCAGTGGGAAGACGGCATCAGAACGCTCGCAAACCATTCAACTATTCGTGAAGTGGCGAGGATGGTGCAGGAAAGGAACTGACAAGATCACGCATGGCCTGTTCCATGGACACGGCATCGAACACGGCGGAAGCGACGGCCACGCCATTCGCTCCGGATGCGATGACTTCCTCAACGGAATCCGGAGTGATCCCTCCAATTGCAAACACCGGCAACGAGGTCAGGGGACGAATGTCCCGTAATCCGGCAAATCCCACGGGCACCTCGTGGGCTTCCTTGGTCGTTGTGGAAAAAAGAGGGCCGTATCCGACGTAGTCCGCGCCTCCCCGGGTCGCTTGCGTCACTTCCTCGGGTCGATGGGTTGAGGTCCCGATGATCTTGTGGCGTCCCATGATATTTCTCGCCAACTCCAGGGGGAGATCATCCTGGCCCAAGTGTACGCCGTCCGCCTCCACTGCCAGGGCCAGGTCGCACCGGTCATTCACGATGAACAAGACGTCCAAGCGAACGGCCACTTCCCGTAATTCTTTACCCTTGGCAAAGACGTCCCGTGGGGATCCTGTCTTGTTCCGATATTGAAACAACCGGATACCGCATCCGGCTGCCAGTTCCATGACGGCCGGCAAATCATGACGGGGAGCCCATTGCTCATCCAACAGGAGATAGACGCCGGAAAGGGAAGGTTTTGGCACGGCGCTACAGCATACGTCCGGCTAACAACCGGTCGAGAAAATTAGTGGAAACGCCGCCTTTTTGAAAGTCGGGATCACGCAGGATAAGCCGCTGCAAGGGGATCGTCGTCTTGATCCCTTCCACGACAAACTCGTCGAGCGCGCGTTGCGCCCGGGCCAGCGCATCAGCACGATCCTGGCCGTGCGCAATCAATTTGGCAATCAGGGAATCGTAGTGGGGATGAACCTGACTCGTCGCTTCCAGGGCCGTATCCACACGAATCCCTGCCCCCCCCGGGACTCGAAAACGCGAGACGACCCCCGGACTCGGGACGAAGGTTTCCGGACATTCCGCATTGATCCGGCATTCGATACTGTGGCCCTGCAACCGGACATCTTTCTGTCGAAATCCTAATGGAATCCCCGAGGCCACGCGAATTTGTTCCTTGATGAGATCAACGCCCGTCACCATTTCCGTGACCGGATGTTCAACCTGGATCCGGGTATTGACTTCCATCACGTAAAATTTTCGATTTTGATCAAGCAAAAACTCCACGGTGCCCGCGTTTCGATAATTCACGGCTTTGACCACCTGAAGGGCAACCTTCCCCATCTCCCTTCTCAATGAGTCATCCACAACGGGAGACGGGGATTCCTCCACCAATTTCTGGTAGCGACGCTGGATCGAGCAGTCACGCTCTCCCAAATGAACCGCGTGTCCGTGTTCATCGGCCAACACCTGAATTTCGACGTGCCTGGGTTCGGGAAAAAACTTTTCAAGATAGACGCCGTCGTGAGCAAATCCCGTTCTCGCTTCCACCTGGGCTGATAATATGGCCTTGCCCAGTTCGGCTTCACGACTGACGACCCGCATACCCCGCCCTCCTCCTCCGGCGGAAGCCTTTACCATCACGGGATATCCGAGTTCGCTCGCGACCTGGACGGCATGATCAAGGTTTTGCAGTTCACCTTCGCTGCCCGGCATGACGGGAATCCCGTGCCGGAGCATGGTTTCTCGAGCCTTGGCCTTGTCTCCCAGCAGGGCGACGTGCTCTGAGGTCGGACCGATGAACGTCATGCCGACGGATTCGCAGATCTCGGCAAAGTGCGCATTCTCCGCCAGGAACCCGTATCCGGGATGGATGGCATCGACCCCGGTAATTTCCGCCGCGCTCAATACGTTGGGAATATTCAGGTAGCTCAAAGCACTGTCACCAGGGCCGATGCACACGCTCTCGTCAGCTTGACGCGCAAAAAGAGCCTGCTCATCGACTTCGGAGAAAACAGCGACCGTTTTGATACCCAGTTCCCGACAGGCACGGATAATACGCAGGGCGATTTCTCCGCGATTCGCAATCAGGATTTTTTTAAACACGGAGTCTCCTCGTCCAACAAACAAGCTTTACGGAAGAGGTTCGATGACAAACAAGGGTTGTCCATATTCCACGCCTGCCTCATTCTCAACCAGGATCTTGACGACTCGTCCGTCGGCTTCGGATTCGATTTCGTTCATCAGTTTCATGGCTTCGACGATGCAAAGGACTTGTCCCCTGCTCACCAGGTCTCCTTCTTCCACGTAAGGCTCGACGTCCGGCGACGGAGACCGGTAGAACGTCCCGACAACGGGCGAGGTGACCGTCAAGAACCGGGATGAATCCTTGTCCACAACGTCTGCGGTCGCTTGGGGAGTTTGACCGGATTCCGTGGAAGAGGACACCTGTCCATTCGCCACCATACTGGATTCACGGCGGATCCGGATACGCACGTCCCCGCGTTGAACCTCGATCTCGTTCAAATTCTGCTCGTTGAGAATTTCAACCAAATCCTGGATTTCTTTTCGTTCTTCGCTGTTCATGCTTCACGACCGGACGCGTTCGACGTACTCCCGGGTCCGGGTATCGACTTTAATCGTTTCACCGTTCTCCAGGTATAACGGGACTTTGATGGTCGCTCCGGTCTCAACGACTGCGGGTTTCGTGCCTCCCGAAGCGGTATCACCTCGTACCCCAGGGTCGGTTTCCACGACCTTCAACTCCATGAATATCGGCAAAAGCACGGAAATGGGACTGCCTTCGTAAAGCAAAATTTCCACCATCGTGTTTTCTTTGAGCAAATCGGTATCGTCGCCGAGTTGCCCTTTTTGATAGGTGAACTGCTCATAGGAGGAGGTATCCATAAACGTATAGGACTCACCGGCAGCATAGAGGAACTGCATCTCGCATTCCTCCAAATCCGGTTCGTCAAACTTTTCACCGGACCGAAACGTCTTTTCCAATACCTGACCGGTTTTCAAATTCTTCAACTTGGTCCGGACAAACGCTCCGCCCTTGCCCGGCTTGACGTGTTGAAATTCCACGATATAGTAGGGTGTGCCCTCCAACTCCATCCGGGCACCATTTCGAAACTCTGCGGTTGAAATCACGATTTCCGTATCCTTTCTCTCACAAGTAACCCGACAATCGTACTTCTGTCCTCTAGCTCTACCTCCCCTTACCCCTCCTTACAAAGGAGGGGAACGCCAGAAAAACAACACAGCCGGAAAATGCAGGCAGCATTCCCATCCGTTTCCTCCCCTTTGTAAGGGGAGGTCAGGTGGGGTAGAGACTTCTTGTCTGATTACCCTTCGCCAATCCGACCTACCCGGATTTCTCCCGGGCTCTTCTGACGTGGTCAATGACCGCCCGAACCCCGAGCTCATAACTGAACGACCCAAAGCCGCTGATCTGGCCGATGGCCACTCCAGCCAGATACGAACGTTGGCGAAATTCCTCCCGTTGGTGAATGTTCGACAAATGCACCTCAACCGTCGGGACGGTGACACTCAAGATGGCATCCCGAAGTGCCACACTGGTATGCGTATAGGCCGCAGGATTGATCACGATCGCATCGAATTGACCTCGGGCTTCCTGGATCCACGAGACCAATTCTCCTTCGCCATTCGAATGTCTTGCCTCAAGGGCCACCCCTTCGGCCTTCGCCAGTTCCATGAGTCGATCGTTGATGGCTTGAAGAGTCTGATCCCCGTAGGTTTCCTGCTCTCGTACCCCAAGCATATTCAGGTTGGGCCCGTGCAATACCAAGATTCGCATGATCAAAGAGTACCCTTACCTTGTTCCTTGATTCAAGTCGGTCGCCTAGGATGCGGTGGCCGCTTGCACTTTTTGTGACAGGACCCGGCGGAGTTCCACCATGCCCAACGTATCCCGTGCGCAATAGGCAAGGAGTGCTGATTCCAGGCGTTGACGTTCAACCCAATCGGTCACAACAAACATCATTCGATGGTACATGGCCGATGCCGTTGCACCGTCCTTGATTTCCAAATCGCCATAATCCAAGGACGGGACGAGGGCCGGCAGCACGGACTTGATGGAAAACGACCCTTGAAAGTCCGGGTGGTAATAATGGTTTTGCAGCACTTCGAGAAGGTCCCAGAGACGCTCCCCCACTCGAAGCAGGTCTTTCCGCAGGCGTGGCACGGCTTCGGCCAACGCCTTCACGATGTAACGTTCATATTCGGAGTAGACGCAGATACTGCCTTCCTCCCCGACCGATTCCAGCAGGCTCACGGCAATACCTTCACGCGGATCTTTCTGTTCCGTTGATAAATAGGCGGTATGCCGCAACGTCCCGTCTTCCGTCTCCGTATGGTTCGACCATTGAATCGGGATGGGCTGATAGGGGTGGGTGCGTGCGTACAGGGGAACCGCGGGCATCACCGTCTCGAAATCCAAATGATGGACAGGGTATCGGATCGACTGAAGTTTCTCCGCCAGCCTTGGCGACATCCATTCTACGTTCTCCCGCACCCGTTGCTGCAAATGAGGCAGAGAAACCTGGGCAGGAATCTCGTCGATAGTCTCGATTCCCTGTTGGCGCAACCGACGCACAACCTCTTTCCGGCCGGGCAGATAGTAGATCCATCGCGCGGGTTTGGTCGCGGTACAATGCGACCAGAACGGGCATTCATAAGGAGAGTGACAATGGTGATCCGGCTCGACGGCGGGAACATGACTTTGAGCGAGCATCGCTCGCATCTCATCGAGTCGTGGAGGCATATCCGGCAGTTTTTCCTGGATGGCTTCCGTGAGATCTTCGACCACGAACAATTGTCGCAGGTCCACATCCCCGCCGGGATACGCATAGTGTCGATTCACGCGCATCAAGGAAATGCCGCTCAGCGTGAGGCCGTTTCCCCGGAGCACGTGGGTTTGCACCGCCAAATCATCGAGGTGCACGGATTTCACTCGTGAAGCCGCTTTCACTTCAATCAGCCTCCAGCTCTCGTTGACTCGTTCGAGTACGTCCACCCGCACTAAGGTCCCTTCAAATTGAAAAGCGCCTTCAAAAATCGCGGGCACGGCCGGATCGGCCATGAGGGCCGCCGTTTTTTCCAGGGCGGCCGTTGATTGACGATGCCCCTCGGCCACCAAGGCACCACCGGGGAAATACCGGTGCGCGATTTCATTGATCTCTTTTCCCATCTCCAGCATGATTTGACGCCGGTCATCAATTTCGGCAGCCAACTGCGGGGCATGGATCTCCAGATACAACCGTTTATGACATTGCAGTCCGGAGAGAAACCTGGACTTGGAAAGGCGAGAGGGATCACGAGGACTTGTCATGGATGATTGCTCTTCAACGATGGCGCGCGTGATTCATGCCAAGCCGGAATGGCTCTTTCGGGTCTTGACAAAAAGCCTGCATTGTTAAAACAATTCCTCCAACTCATGACCTGTTCTTGAGATTCCATGACTGACAAGCCTGAGTATTCTCGACACCGCCCGAAACCCATTCTCGATGACGAGCAGGAACAGCAACGAGAAGCCCTGCGTACTTCCGCTGATTCTCTCGCTCGCCTTCTCGATTCGGTCGTGCATATTCCCGGCACTTCGATCCGGGTCGGATTAGATGCCCTGCTGGGCCTGATACCGGGCCTTGGCGATTGGATCGCCAATTTAATTGGAACGACGCTTCTCTTCCTCGCAGTCAAACTCGAAGTGCCGAAAATCGTGATCGCCCGCATGGCGTTCAACCTGGGGATCAATACCCTGATCGGCACCATCCCGGGCCTCGGCGACGTGTTTTCGATCTGGTTTCGGAGCAACCTGAAAAACGCGCGATTGTTACGGCGTTATACCAGTAAACAAACAACCGGTGCGACTCCCGGAGACTGGCTATTCGTCATTGCATTGCTGGTAGGGACGTTTGGCATCGCCATCGGAACGTTTGCTCTGATCCTGTGGGGATTCAAGACACTATGGAGTTTGTGAAACCATATCCTTGGACTGGCTAACCATCAAACGCCCCGTCAATGCTGTGGATAACATTCTCAAAATCTTGATAGGCGCTTCAATGCTGCCATTGAAACGGCTTGGTCTCCGATCTGCTCTGCCTGCAATGGTTTTTATATGATACAAGACCAATCACCTTTCCAAATAAGTCTTTTGTTATTTTACTTAAACTAACACATCAATTTCATTTCATGTAACAATATTATTAAAAAACCGTTAATTCTGTCCACAAATTTTCTTAATTTCATGTGGATTACTGTGTGGATAATTCCCATCCAATCACAAACCATAGACCAAAAAGCGAATTGCCTAATTTTCGTGCATCCCATTATCTCATTCCCTTTTTTCACTTTTTCACAGCAAAGCCGCACATACGGTATCAACAAAACGCATGCCCAAATCAGTCAACCGCACTCGTCCCCGTTTTTCCATTTGCAATAGCCCTTGTTCTCTCAATTGACGAATCGTTTGAAGCAAGGCTGTTTTCTGCTCCGTTGATTTCATCCTGACCGGCACTCCGGATAACGTCCGCAATCTCCATACCATGCGTTCCCGATCCACCTGGTCTGGCGACAAACTCGTAACTTCATCTAACGGCAATGCTCCCCTCTTCAAAGAATCGGCATACGATTCCAAGTCTGCCACGTTCCCAAACCGGACGTGGCCAAGGGACGACTGGGCACTGGGACCAAGCCCGAGATAAGGCAGGACATGCCAATACCTCATATTATGACGACATTCATAGCCGGCACGGCAATAATTGGAAATCTCGTACCGCTCGAATCCGGCGGCGACCAAACGATTGACGGCTTCATCCTCCAATACCAACTGAAATTCCTGGTCCGGCGCTGATCCCTTTCCCTGCATTATTTCCCGATGAAAGGGCGATCCTTCTTCCAACGTGTAGGCATAACAGGAGACATGCGTGGGTAAGAGGGAAAGGGCCTCGTCCAGAGTCCGTTGCCATGATTCCATCGACTGACCGGGAAATCCGTACATCAAATCAAGCGAAATATTCGTAAATCCCGCGGATTGAGCCCAGGAAACAGCTTGCCGGACTTCCGCCCCAAAAGCCCGTCCTCCCAAGTCCCGGAGCTCGTTCTGATCAAACGATTGCGCCCCCACACTCAGCCGCGTAAACCCTGATTGCCGGAGGATTCCAAGACCGTCAGGCAAGACCGTTCCCGGATGCACTTCTATGGAGACCTCTGCATCGTCTTCCACCGCAAACCAGTACCGGATGTCATTCAAGATACGGGCAAGTTGCCGCGGAGCCAGGGTCGTCGGGGTTCCGCCGCCAAAATAAATTGTGTGAACCGGCACCTTGCGGAGCCTCAGGGTACACGCATACAGACGGAGTTCATGCGCCAATCCGTCCATGAACGCTTGAATACGGTCTTCCCTGAGACTCTCCATATAAAACGCGCAAAACCGGCAACGCGCCCGGCAAAAAGGGACGTGCACGTAGATGCCCAGGTTTTCAACCTGCATCCGCCCAAGGATCTTCTTGAAATCAGTTACCGTCGTCATTGGCCTTAATCCCCGTCAAGCAAGTGTACCGCCGACTCATCCGGCACTCAACGACTACCGCCTTCCTTCTTCGGTATCCATCCGTACCGACCCGATTCTTGATCATTGCCACTCATTCACGATAGAACGTCACGTTGTTGCAGCATTGAATTTTCTTCAACTGCTCACAATCACAATCCAGATTGTCTCCTTTGCAAAACGCCTGGATTGGGAGCGGTCTGATCCCAGGTCATGTGGCCTCTCCGCCATTGTAGCGGCGGCATCTCATGCCACCTGGCAAAAAGCGCGATAAGATCACACGGCTACAACTAAGAAGAGACCGTCAACGATTCCTGGCAATTCCCTTTCAGAAAAAGTCCAAGAAGGGTGTTTCGACACTAAACAAGACATCGACGTGATTAAAGACAGGATAAAATGGCTAAAGGAGAATATCTGATGAAAAAAGAACGGGTCGAAGTCATACGCGGCAGTGATAATCCTTTCCGGGACGCCGGCCTTCCCAATCCTGAACTGGAAAATGCCCGCGCGACACTGGCAGCGGAAATTATTGGGATTCTCAATGAGCGAAACCTCTCAAAACGAAAGGCCGCTTCTATCACGGGGATTGATCCCGCGAACATTACCCGCATCCGAAATGCCGACCTCAAAGGCTTTTCCATGGACCGAATGATAAAAATCCTGGCAAGCCTCAATCATCGAGTTGAGGTCAGGGTCCATCCAATCAGGACACGCAGGTCGAAGCCAGCAAACGTTTTGCATGCATAATGCATCAGGGGTTACGGATACCAGGCACGGTCGTCGGATGACGCTTTGCTAATGCGACCGACGACCTCTCTCTTTGTCATCCCCGACATTTGTCATCGGGGATCCAGGGTTTTGCTTTTTCTTTCATAGCAAAAAAACACGATACTGGATTCCCCTTAGGAAAAGAGGAGTGCCTGAACGTGCATGGGTTCGAGAATTTGACGGAGGCGCGGACGAAGATGCAGGTTTGGCAACAGGAATATCATGAGGATCGACCTCACCGGTCTCTCAACAACCTGACGCCCTTGCAGGAGAAGGCGCAGTGGCACACACAGAGGTCAGAAAATCGCTAATCCCGTGGACCAAAGATCGGGGTCCCCTCAGTAGAACGGTTACTCCGCCGTGAAGGTAAAGAAAAAAGAGTAATGTGTTGAGCGGGACTGATGGAAGGAGGAGATCCTCCCTGGAGTTACTGGCGTGAAATTTGGGCTTACGAATTTCGCTTCTTTTCTCGTTTTTGACGCTTCCGGCGGTTTCGTTCTTGTCTTGCGGACGTTGTTTTCTTCTGACTTGGTTTAGAGGCAACCTGTCTAATTTCATTTGTAAAATCGATCGTTTCAATTGATGGAGTTCGAAAACTAAAAACGGTTGCATCATTGAAATTGGATACGGCGAAATCCCCAAACCTAATAATATCCATCCCAATCAGAATATCAGCTGCTCCAATGCTCTCAACTTCCGTTGCCGGAATCCCATATATGCTAACATTGTTTGGGAGCAGTAAGTTGATATAGTACGTGGGAACTACCTTAGTCCCATGAACTCCAGAAACGTTGACGGCTCCGCTTGGCTTGAGACCTAGCTCTTTGACAATCCGAGGCGTAATGCCCGTTGCCGTTGCTCCAGTATCCCACAAACCAACATATTTTCTGTGTTCCGGTTCGTCCTTCTCCTCCGTAATAGTTGGATCAAACACTTTGCACACCAAAACCTCATTCCTCAACTCAATCGCGAGGCCCTTGTTGCGAGTGGTAAACGCCCGCACTTCCTTATTGAGATATTTTGATGACAAGGCGATTATTAAAAGAGGACTCGCGGAGAATGATAGGTCTGCGTGTAACTTTCTTCACCAGCAGAGCATTGCTGAATGAGGAACGTTCCAAGAGGATATGTCGCTTCGGCCTTGACATAAGCGTCTAAGCCAGAGTCGTGGACACTCTTCACCTCTTCATCAACAATGACGAGGAATTTCCCATCATAGAGCCGAACCAATTCTCTTTGATGGTCCTTATAGTATTGAAACTCTTTGTCCAACATAGCGTCAGATGATGATTAAGGTGACCGTGTCAGGTCAATGAATAAAAACTCAATCTAGCCCATCAAACCACGTCAAATTGCTACAAGTCAATCATTCTGAGAATTATCCTTTTAACTTGACATGGCGGGGTGAGTGTGGCGTTGGATGTCTTGCGGATACTCACCTGCTGGCAGGCGAGATTCGGCCCCTTGAGACGCCCCATTGTTCAACACCCCAAATTAGTCCTGCGCAAACCTGCGAGATCAACTGTACAACAACCTTCGCCTATTGGAGCATCCTCTGCGAACCACAAAGGAGGTGACGCCAATGTAACCGACCAAAACATGCTGCTGACCCGCCCTGCGGTCGCGCGACGCACGAGGCTCAGCTGCAGCACCCTGTAGCGAAAAATGCACAACGGCACCTTTCCAGTGCCGTTGAAAGTCTCTGATCTGGCCGTGCTGACCTTCTCCTCTATTTTTAGAGCCAGGCCGAAAGTGAGGATATGACCGATTTGGGCCTACTCCCGAAGTTGGTTCAGCTTCTATGCAATTTTTCTGGCCTTGTGAGCTTGGCGCGCGAAGGCTCTCGGCGTCAAATTCCCGGACACCGAGTGCGGCTTACCCCAGCGCATCGCTCAACCTCGGGGCGGATATCAGAACAGACTCCACCTGGAAAACATAAACACGGTCCGGCGCTTCACTAATTCTCGCCACCGGCTGGCGGTAGTTCATCTAACAAGCTCCGAGCGATTTGAGCCAACGCTTGGTTCCCTTGTTCCGTCGCTAATTCCAAAGCGCGTTGCAAGTCGGCCCGTGCCTTTTTGTAATCCCCAATTTCTTTATTGGCGATTCCTCTGTTGTAGCAGGCTGCGGCATCTTGCGGATTGAGGCGGATCGCTTCATTGAAATCCGCAATCGCTTCCTCATACTTTTCAAGCTTGCCTTTGGCGTTTCCTCGGTTGTAGTAGGCTTTGGCAAATTGTGGATTGATGTTAATTGCCCGGTCACAGTCGGCAATTGCCTCACGGTGCAAGCCAAGGACAAATTTGGCGTTTCCTCGATTGTTGTAGGCGTCGGCATCTTGCGGATTGATGCGGATTGCCTCGTCATAATGCTTGATCGCTTCTTCGTGTTTGCCCTGATCTTGAAAGGTTAAACCAATATAAAACTCGGTGTAGGCGGGCTGGTGTTTTTCCTGATTTTGGATATAGCCGAAAATACCATTGTAAATGGTATGCACCGCAATACCATGGCATTTCCTCAGATAGTCTAAAAGGGGTTGTTTCATCTCTTTGGGAATGGAAATAATTTCGACCGTGGAATCCTCTTCGTCAAGGTAGCCTTTTGGGGATTGAAAAAAGATGCTCTTCTGCGAGATGACCCGGTTATTTTGATTCTTTTTTGGAGACGTGACCATTCCTTCGTCGGAGTTTTTGTTTAAGAGGACAATCCTGCCGTCTTTGTCGGGTGAGCTATCGCAGGCAAAGAATAGCGCCGTGAGATAATCTGTGGTGAAGTCGATCAGATTGGTTTTGCCTCCGTAATGTTGCAGTTCTGTGAGCATATCGGTTTCATCGGTAAAATCGGTGTATGCCTTGACCTGTTCCAGCATTTCCTTTTGGGCTGTTTGAATGTCAAATTCCTTAGCTTGAATTTCGTCTTTGTACTTTCGGTAAAGCGTGGAGGAAATTTTGTCATATTGTTCTGGTTCGCCCCTATAAATGTACTCGCCTTGTGAGGATTTTTCTCTAATCCTTTGGAGTAGATTTTGTATCTTTGAATCGTCGGTTTCAGGTTCGCTCATTTCTGTTTCTCGACAATCGTAAACTCTTCAGGGGTTAGTTGACTAAATTTAAGTGCCAGCCAATCCATCTCTGCTTCCTGCTCGCTGGTGTCTGAAGCGGGTCGACGTGACAAAATCAAAGCAATGGAGTACGCCAGAAATCTTCGCTCAGTGTGGTGACTTGCTAGACTTTTTCGAGTTTTTTCCGCAGCCGATAACTCTTATCAAGAACAGATTTGATTTCTGTTTGGGTAAACCCCAATTCTTGAAGGAGACGAAGTTGGAATATTGCCTCCATCTTGTAATAGAGATGGATTAGCTTCTCGCCGCTGGCGGCTTTCGCTTTTAATGATTCATCATAATGGGTTAAATAGTTCCTCGTATCCACGATGCTTGCTATCAGTTTGTCTTGCTGGCTCTTGTCTCCAATGAATTCCTTAAGCGGTTCGACGATTCTTTGTAATCTTTGTCTAAGGCTTAATTCATTTCCATATTTCAGCTTTTCAGATAACCACTTTCGGTGGTCCTCGGGACATTGAGCTTTTAGTATTTCTCTCAGATTCTCAAAATCGCCCTTGTCCATCAGGGTTTCGTCTGCTGTTCTCCGATGATAACTTTCAAGCCCTTGTGCCAATGCTAAAACTTTAGTATCCATATATTGGAGTTCACCTGTCGTTACACCGAAATATAAATTCAATGCCGGTTCGAACTTGTCATAAGCGTGAAGCCAGTTATTGATTATTTGTTCTGCTCTTTTCCTAATATCTTGGTACCTAAACAGCATATGATACCATCCAATCTTGGGTTCATCTTTTGTAAAGGGCAGGCTTTCATAGTACAAAGATATTGGGGGAGCAGGTTCGGATTCACCTGTGTTTAAATTTCGACAGCTTATGGTCGAAGTTGCTGTTATCGGGTTGATGCAGACGGTCTTATCGATCGCAAAGCAGAGGAAAGTGGTAACTTTATGGACAACTGAAAGGAAATCTTCAATCGGGCGCTCTTGTTGAGAGACAAGCTTGAAGTACGTCCTTTGAGTTATTTTTGCTTCCCTCATATGCGGGGAGCCGGAGGGAATCATAAGGAATTTGATCAACAGCTTCATGCCGTTATTGAGATTCAAGGATATTTCTTCCAATGGTGAATAGGTTATGCCTGTGGTTATGGCTTTCTCTTTAGCTGGCTTTTCCACGCGAATCCCACTTAAGCCAACCCATTCATGAATACCTTCTACGGAAAAGTCGAAAGCACTAAAAAGAAGCTCCCTATTGGCATAATCGATACCAAGTAAAACCTTGCGAACATAGAGCAGTGATTTGGAAAAGCCATCAGAGAAAATTGGGGCATTCTTATAAGTGCAGCTGTCAAGTGTAACCGATCCATACTTTTCAATTTGTCCGACAATTCTTTCAACTTCCCCTTTGTCATTGCTTTCGCTGTATTGTCCCTCCACGGTTTCGCCGAATATTCCTTCCACTTCCAGTTCTATTTTCCCACCATCAGATATATTGAGTGTCCCGCGTAATTTTTTCTTTGGGGCAGAGGGAAGCCAAAAATGGCCTGAGCCTTTAATTTCTTCTTTGATGCGCAACTTAGCTTCCTTGACTTTCTACGGCAGCGATTTCTTTCCTGGTCAGGGTGTAGAGCTCATACACCAGCCGGTTGATCTGCGCTTCTTGCTCGGTGGTGTCTGCTTTCGGGTTGGCGGCTTTGGCCGTCAGGATGGCGTCAATCAGTCGGATGAACGGAGATTGCTTGGTTGATGGGATTTGGGGAATGGGGATGCGTTCGACGGTAACTATCGTCCATTCCGTAAGCCCCATTCCGGTCGTTGCTGCGGTGTTCTTTATCAGCCAAGTGACTAGAGAACTGTTTAGAACCGCGCAGAGGTATTTCAGGGAGTTGCCCGTCAAAATATAGCCCTTGTTGTTGCAGTAAGTTTCTCTATCGGAATAAGCAAATCGTCCTGCGTTTGCCATATCTGCCCAGAACAGCTTTTCTTTGGCAAATTCTTTGTAGTAGGCGATCTGATCTTGGGTCTCGAACCACTTGTTCCCTGTCCTTTTACGAGATTTGCCGCCACCGGCGAGCGTCTTGCCGCTCTGCTCCAAGCGGTTTTTACCGAAAGACAACAGGTGTCTCTTTACGGCGGGGTAGTCATTAACCTTCAACTGCAACGAAGGAAAGGTCGTGATCAGCCACAACTTCGCCCATTGCGCTTGGTATCGCTGAATGTCTCTGCCGCGTAGCACGGGCTTGAGAATTTTGGCGGACTTCGGGTCTGTGGCAATCAACGCCTTTTTAGTCGCATCGTTAATGATGAAGGCGTCGTTGTAGCCGGTTTTGATGCCGTAGTTGATGGACACGTCCCACTCTTTCAACGGCGTGCCGGCGGCCTCCATCTTGTCCATAATGGACTGCTCTATGCCGGAAAGCGTGCTCCAGGGTTTTTCACCTTTTGGTTGAAACATTGCCCACCGATTCTCGGCTGGCGGAAAGTCTTTATCAGGCAAACGGTCCATATCTACCGCCTTGCCGGTCTCATCGTGTTTCCCGTGGCGCGCGATCAGGATACTGCTGTCAACGATGGCGCTTTCAAAAATGTCCTTGCCCAATTCAATCAAGCGTAGCGGCGTATGGTTGCCGACGAAGTAGCGGCGGGTGGATTTGCCGTATTCCGCCTTCAGCCAACTGTTGGACGTAATGTAGGCCAGTAAGCCACTTGACGGCATCAGCAGTTGACAACCCCTCTCGTAGAAAAGCTGGTAGACGTCTCCGGTCCGGGCAAAGGTGGCAAAGCCGGCGTCTTGGTAAAGTTTCCCCAGTTCCCCGCCGTTTTTCTGAAGTGCAACATATGGGGGATTGCCTAGGACCACGTCGAAGCCCTTTTTTTCGTGGAACACCTCCGAGAAATACACTTCAAAGTCAAAGTCCTTGTGTCCGTTGGTCATTTGGCTGATGAGGTCGTCAATCTGTTTCTTGTGTTTCTGCTTTTTGCTGGCGCTGGTTTCGTTGAAGTACAGGGGTTTTAACGCTTCAAGTTTCTTCAATGGCTCGTAGTTGAAAAGCTTGTTCACGCTCAAAAGAGAATTGCCGCAGACGATCTTGTAATCCAGATTCGGCAACGGCTGTATGCTTTCGCGTTCTTCCTCGTCAACAACAAGGGAAAGCCAGAGGCGGAGTTTGGCAATCTCTATCGCACCGGAGTCAATGTCTACTCCGTAGAGGCAGTTTTGAATCGCATGGCGCTTGAAATCGTACGGTGTGCGGTTTTGATGCTCATCAACGTGCGGCGTCAGGGTGCCTCTTGCCCTGATTATTTCATTCATCATTCCCACCACAAACGCGCCTGACCCGACGGCAGGATCACAGACGCGGACGCTTGCCAGTTTTTCATCAATACGTAGTGCGTTGGCACGAATGCGTTCCGGGAGTTTGAAGGAATAGCGGTCGGTTTCTCGCCCTTCATTGACCACGCGGCGTTCGTGCTCAACGACGGACTCGCCATAACGGATCAGTGTCTCAATGTCCTTTTTGTCTATCAGAGATGGCTGGCGATGCTGGATCGTCAGATCAAGCTGTTTTTTCTTGGCTTCATTTCCGAACATCGCCATCTGGTCGTCGCCAATTGTTTCATAAGCTACTATTTCAGGGGTGAATTCGCCGTAAAGATATTCGAGCAGGCTTTCCTGACACATGTAATGGACGATCTCGCGGGGAGTGTAGTAAGTGCCTTTGGATTTGCGATTTTTGATCTCAAGAAGGTTCTCGAAGACTTTTCCGAGCATCTCGGGATCAACCGCCACTTCTTTTTCGAGCGGCTCGTCCTCCTTGACCGTGAAGTTGTAGCGGTCGAAGACGTCCAAAATGCCGTCGCCGACGTCGCCTTCTTTGGTGGGGCGGTTGTTGGAGAACAGGTCGTCAGATAAAAGGATTTCCGTTTCTATCCAGTCGTAGTCATTGATAGGATCGAACAATCCCCCGTTCAGGAAGGGAATCCGGCAATCGAAATGTTTGTAGTAATCTCCGGGACGTTCCAGCCGCAGAGCTTCGTAAAACAGTGGTTCCAGAATGTCGTTGAAAAAGTTGTTGTAGTCGCCGTGTTTCTTATCGAACAGCTCTCTCAGGAAATGTTTTGAGCCGCTCCCCCATGGACAGCCACGCTGTACTCCAAACCACCCTTTCTTTTGCAGGAAGTAGAGAAAGACGATTTGCCCCAGGAGTTTTTTGGCGAAATCGACGACACTGACTTGTTTGTTGTTAAACTCGACTCTTATCTTTTGATCCTTTTCCACGATTCTATCCAAGGCCTCTTTGAGCCGCAGGAACAGGTCACGGTATTTCTCAAAGAATTCCCTGGTAGTCTTCTCAATGCTGAAGGCATCCTCCAGGTTTTGGAGTGTTGGTTGTCCCTCGTCATCCAACAGCAGCGGGAGGAGGCGACCCTGAGCGGTATGGCTGGTTTCGTTTTTGCCGACTAAAAAGGAGTAGCGGCGGGCTGGGGTAAATTCTTCTTTCACCTTCCCTTTTTCATTGAACGTATATTCCATTTTGATGAAAGAGAATCGCCAATCTTCGCCGTCCGGAGCGACGAACGCCACCAGCGCCGCGTCTTTGAACATGCCGCCGCGACTGCCCTTTAAGTATTTGGAAACGAAATTTCTCTGCTTGGTCCTGGCGCGTTCCAGCGAGGTTTCTTTTTGCAGATGGATGACGAGAATATCCATTAACTTCTCGTCAGGCCCCTTATACTTGCCTATGCGTTCGACCAGCTTGATTGAGTCTCGAAAATCGTCAAAGATGTACTGGCCTTTATAAGTGAACGGCGCTTCCTCAATGCGATTGAGCATATTTTTCATCAATGAGACAAAGCGTTCCTTGTTAAAGGAACCTTGGAGCGTTTCCCGTACCAGTTTTTGAGCGGCGGCTTTGTCCATTATTCACTGATGAGATATTCGGATAAAATGATTTCCCTCGGCCCAAACGTGCGCACAGACAATACCCTCATTGCTACCCTTATTTAAGCGTTACTACCCTTATTCTTACAGAAACGCCAGCGTGCCCCAGGCCCTCGGCCCCGGCATGCCACGTCGCCGGATTTTTTCAACTCGGCCAAGAGGGTGCGAATCCATTCGCGGCCGACACCGGGGCAGGCGCGTTCCAGGTCGCTCAGGCGAAATTCGTCCGGTTGTGCACGAATGGCGTCGAGCACCCGCTCGGATTTGGTCCCCCGCGGGGCCTTGATCTGACCGGCGCGTTGTTCCAACTCGACGTACGCGCGGCGGATGATCGTGAGCAGAAAATTGAGCCAAGGCGTCGGTTGGTGTTTGCCGTCGTGCCAGTGTGAGGAACTGAGCCGGAGGCATTCGTAGTAGTCCTCCCGAGAATCCTCAATGAGGCGTTCCAAGCTGATGTAGCGACCAACCTCGTAGCCGTGCTGATAGAGTGCCAGCAGCGTGAGGAGCCGGGACACACGGCCGTTGCCGTCCCGGAATGGATGAATGCAGAGGAAATCCAAGACGAGGGCGGCGATAGCGATGAGCGGCGGGATATTCTCTTGGTTGAGGGCGCGTTGGTAATGCTGGCAGAGTTCTTCTACCGCCACGGGAGTCTTCTCGGCCTTCACGCAGTGAAACCGGACAACCGGAGCTTGTCCGGGCAGGTATTCTACGATGTCATTATCGACTCGTTTGAATTGGCCCGCGTCGCCGCTGGTGGATTGGCAAAGGGCATGCAGGCGTTGCAAGGTGTCCGGCATGATGGAAAGATCGGCGTAACTGGAGTGAATCTCGTTCAAGGCGCGGCGATAGTCCTGAACCTCCTGCTCTGAGCGGTCACGGGGTTTCGATTGGCCGAGCACCAGTGGGTACAGGCGAGCCGGGGCGACCGTCACACCTTCAATGCGGTTGGAGGACTCGGCGCTCTGAATGATGGCTGTATCGCGGAGTGCTTTGAGTGCTTGGGGTGACTGCCGCGTGAACAATGCCTGTTTTCCCTTCGACTCGGCGATATCGTTGAGCAGCCACACCGTGCTCATGGGTATGGCATGGTCGCGTAGGCGGTTGTTGCGGAACGAATTCATTGTTCTGCTTCACCAATCAGATATTCGGATAAAATGACTTCCCTCGGGCCGGCGACGTGGGCGACGCTTTCCGCGACGTGACTTTCCAGAAATTCGTCGGGGACGTTGTTTTGCAGAACTGCGAGCACCTTGAGCGGGTTCGGCTGCCCTGTTTTGAGCTCTTGCCCCAGAACCTTGAGCACGGTCTTGGTCGTTTGCTTCGGTAATGCGCCTTCTTCAAGCCGATTCATCACCCGTTTGAGATACGCTTCCTGAGCCTCGGTGTATTGACGAAAGTCTCTTACTGCCCTGAGGATCTTGAGCACTTGCATTGTACTGTCGCTGCCACCGCGATGAGCTTCGAGTTCCACGTCTTCTTCGGTCGTTGCAAAGGTGAATGCCTGCTTGTTTTTCCCCAGTTTGTCATAGAAGTCGAGAGGTAGTTTTTCTCGCGGGGTTTTCGTTTGGGCCTCAAGCTGCCCAGCCGCCCGGATCAAATCGACTTCTTCCGATTGGTCCTTGCCGACAATGTAAAACTTCTGAAGTTTTCCTTTTCTGAAGTAGGTCAGTAACTGGCTTGCTTCGCCTCCGTACTTCTTGGCCGTTCGTGCCTTTTTCGGCAGGCGTTTGATTTTTTCAAACAGGTCGAGGGCGTTGTCGCGGATGCCCCGGATGACTTGCAGATACTTCAGTTCACTTTCCTCGTCCTCGTCTTCCCCGGTGATGGTCTTCCTGGAAATCAAGCGGTTGAAAAGCTCATGTGATTCTACGTCCTCGCCCTCGGTCAGCAGCCGTGCATCGGCGCCCAATAGCGTGATAAACGCGTGGATCTTCGCCTCCGCGGCTTCCTTGAGTTTTATCTGTTCGTTGGATTGTTCGGTCGGAAAGAAGTTAAAGCTATAAATTTTATCAAACTCCGTATCCACCCGGTTAATGCGCCCCACCCGCTGCATCAAACGGGTCGGATTCCACGGGATGTCGTAGTTGATGACGACGTTTGAGCGGTGTAGGTTCACGCCTTCGGACAAGACCTCCGTGGTGATGAGAATTCTGTAATCGTCTTTCGGGGAACGGGCACGGGCGTCGAAGTTTTCAGTCACCGTCCTGCGCACGTTCTCGCCGGACGCGCCTGTGAAGGCAAGAACCTCATTGTGGAATTGGTTCTTCAGGTTCTTTGCAAGATAATCAGCGGTTTCCGCGGATTCGGTAAACACGATCAGCTTGCTGCCTTTCAAGACGGAACGAGCAGAAAGAATATCGACAAAGGCAAGGAATTTGGGATCACGTGCTACCTTCAACCACATTGCCTGTATTTCCTTCAGGGTTTGTAGATCGTTTTCGAGGTCTTTCTTCAAGTCATCGCTGAAATCTTCAGCCGGATATTGTCTGGCTTTGTCAGTTTCGAGCAGTTGTTGAATGACTTCTTCTTCATCCTCGTTGTCCAAAAGTTCAAATATTTTATTCATGTATTTCTTGCTGACGTACACGTTGCCCTTATCAAGCTCCCTGAGAAATCGTTCGTGAATTAAAATGAAGCGGGTGATCGAGTTTCGGAACGCATGAAAGCTGCTGTCCAGGCGCTTAACCAGCAGGATTTTTATAAAACGACCCATGTTTTTTTGGGCTTGTATTTCTGCCTGGTCAGGTGTGTCCTCCCCAGTGTAATAGAGCATGGGTGTATACCGCGCGTATTTGAGTCTTTGCGCGAGAAACTCGACGGTTCGGTTGAAGATTGCATTTTCTTCCTCATCCAACTGGTAGAACAGGGGTTCAGGGTCCTCTACCGCAGGGAATCTGAGACCCTGATTGGTCAGGTCGTCGGTAAAGTAGTCTTCGATTTCTTTCCTCGTTCTTCTGACCATCAGGTATTTCAAAATGGATGTGCGAATCCGGTGCGCATTTTCCCTGGTGGTTCGCATGTATTCTTCATGGTCCCTTTGTCTGTCCAGTTGCTTTACCTTCTTTTCCAATGTGCTGAAGAATTTTTCGAGGTTAGGGACGTTCGGGACCGTGCTTTTCTTCGCGTTTTGAAACAGCTTGATCTGGCTTAGAATGTCTTGGGGGGAATTATTGAACGGGGTCGCCGTCACCAGGACAACTCTTTTGCCCCTGCAGATCTGCGCGATTTTTTCGTAGGTGACGTTTGATTCCGTTCTGAATCGGTGCGCTTCGTCGATGAAGACGTTTTTGTATTTTTGCGTGTCGTGTTGAACGATCTGATCCAGTTTGCCCAGTGATTCGTAATCAGCAGGTACGCGAAAATCCGAAAAGACGTTGCGCCACGAGCCGGGGTTCGCCATATCCAAAAGCACGGGCGGAGCCAGGACAAGCGTTCTACCGTCGAGCCGGCTCGCCAGCATGGCGGAGACGTACGTCTTCCCAAGGCCTACCACGTCTGAAATGAACACCCCGCCGTATTCGTCCAGAATCTTCTTTGCGTTCAGGACGGCCTGCTCCTGGTATTCCAGTCGCTTGAATTCTTCGGGGAGGTATCCGGACGTGACTTCATCGGTTTGATAGAGGTCGTCCTTGAAATATTCGTAGAGAAATTTGAGGTAGAGTTCGTAGGGAGTGATCGTGTCGTTGAGCCACGTTTTTTCTCTGATGGTCTCAATGTATTTGTCTTTTACGTCAACGGCGTTTTCCCAAAGTGCCTCGAATTTTGTCCGGGCAAATTCATAGTCGGCGCGGTTTTTCAATTCGACGTTGAATTCAAGGTTATCCACCAACCCGGATTGTGTGAAGTTGCTGGAACCGGTAATGACCCTGCCCGCGTCCCTGTCTTCCTCATCGAAAGTCATGATGTAGAGCTTGGCGTGGACGTTCTCCGTGGGATACGCCTTGATCTCAAGCTTCCCGCTTTGCAGCCACTCCAAGAATTTGACCACGCCCTCTTCAACGTGCCTGCTGTCTTCGGCCTGGGTCATTTCGCCGACAAGCAAATCGGAAAAGCGCTCCTTGGTTTCGGCGTGGGAAAATTGCAATTCTGGCTGGCGAGATTGTTCGATGAATTCCAGGATCGTCTTGTTCGTGCTGATGCCGATGAGGATTCGGATCTTTCTCGTTTTTTCCAGGGCTTGATAGAGTGCGTGAAACCCGCTTGCGTAGAAGTACCCGACAAGGACGTCGAAGCACTCAGTGTCCTTGATCAGGACCTTGAACCGCTCAAGAAGATTTTGCCCATTTTCGTTTGTGATGAACGTCAGATCGGAATGAGTAGCCATAGTTCATTTGCCGAATCAGTAACGGAGACGCCAAAAGTGGCGCGGAGAATGGCGAGTGAACCGGCACCGTCATAGCGCACCGCAAGGCGAAAGCGCTTTGAAGGAATTAACCAACCAGCTTCCCTGAGAAACTGCGTGAAAAAGGTGCTCCGCAATGGGATTCAAGATGGTGCTGGAGGCCGGACTTGAACCGGCACGCTTCTTGCGAAGCACGGGATTTTAAGTCCCGGGTGTCTGCCTGTTTCACCACTCCAGCACGGGAAATCCACTTTATCATCACACTGCCGGAGTCGCAAAGATTCAGATCCTTGTCGGACTACGCTTCGCTAATCCGACCTACAGGCTTTATCGTCCCAATACGCTCTTCTGATACCACGCCCAAAACAGGCTGATTCCTTCGCGTACCGGGATTTGCGGAGCATAGCCCAATAGCTCTCGTGCCTTGGAAATATCGGCGCACGTGGAAACAACGTCGGCCTCCGGCATGGGAGCGGACACGACGTTGGCCTTTTGTCCAACGCATTCTTCAATCACTTGAACAAATTCAGCCAATGAAACAGGTTCTCCTCGTCCGAGGTTCAAAACCTCGTACCCGAACGGCCGGTCGACGGCGCTGACCACGCCATGGACAATATCGCTTACGAACGTCCAATCACGGTACATGTTTCCCGAATTATACAGCGGCACGTCATGCCCGAAAAAAATATTGTCCAGTACCTTGTAAGCCATCATATCCGGGCGTCCCCTGGGGCCATACACCGTGAAAAACCTGAGAGCCGTAAACGGTAACCCATACACGTGATGATACGAATAGCCCAACAATTCTCCGGCTTTCTTGCTGGCGGCATATGGAGCCAGGGGTCGGTCACAGAGATCGCTCTCGCGAAAAGGAATCGCTTTCGTATTGCCATATACGGACGAAGTCGAAGCAAACACGAAGGTGGGCAACGTATCACGCCGGCCTCGGCTCCCAAGCCTTCCAACGGCGGCATCCAGCAGATTCAGCGTCCCGTTGATATTCACGTCGCAGTAAAGATGAGGATTCTCAATCGAAGCTCGAACTCCGGCCATTGCCGCCAAGTGAACAATTCCATCAAATTCATGAGACGAAAAGAGTTCTTCCACGGTCTGCCGGTTTCGAATGTCTCCATGGATGAACGTGACGGCTTCTTCTGAGCCGCTTTGACTCAAGGCTTGGCGGACTTCCTCCAAATTGGCGCGTTTCCTGTTCGGGTCATAATAATCGTTCAGGTTATCTAAACCCACAACCCGGTCGCCTTGAGCGACCAACGTCTGGACGGTGTGGCTGCCGATAAATCCCGCCGCCCCCGTTACCAATAAGGTTCTACTCAAGCCCCTCCCTTTCCACTATGCAAGCGTGACGCAAGGTTCAGGTCACGTCCGGTCAACGAGATCGCTTGGCTCTTGAACCCGGCGCGGGTTTCGCCTTGGTCTTCCCTTTGGTTTGGGCTTTTGCCTTGGATTTCGATGGAGTACGAGGCTGTGCCAGCGGCTTCGAAGTGGATTTGGGTGCACTCTGCTTTTGCACCACACTCTTTTTCGCCATACCTTTAGCAGAAGCCTTGCGAGAAACCTTTTGGGAGGTCGATTGAGCCTTGAAGGACGCCTTTGCTTTTCGAACGGGCTTAAGGGACTTGACCTGCTTTTTGGAAGTCATTGTTGTTTTCGGCATGGATGATGCGGACTTCGGCGTCGCTTTCGGTGCAGCTTTAGATTGTTTTGCCGCAGTGTTGTGTCTCTTGGCAGGCTTTGTCCTGGAAGAAGATGGCGTTTCCTTGGGCTTGGGAGGGCTCAAGACCGGTAGTGATTTACGAATCTTCAGGGATTTGAGACTGTCACCGCTATAGACCCGAACCTGATACAACTCCATGAGTTGACTGACGGCCCGTTGGTCCCCTTTCCGCGCCAAGTCCAGCAAGTGCCGGCGCTGATTCATTTCCTCTTCTTCGGTATGGGATGTGACTCGTCTTTCCATGCCTGTGCCCTACAACATCCGCACAACACGATCTTTCACGTCAAACACCGCAAACACACGTCGATAACCGTTCCGGACCAGCTATTTTTTATTACTGAAAACCGCGGCATCACACGAAAAATACTTCAATTGTTTGAGGGGAATGATGATAACTTCCTTGGGAGTGTCAATTTCCAGAATTTCCATATCATCGCTGATCGTATGACGAAGAGCATCACTGACCATGAGTTCCTGGTTATCGGTAAACACCACTTTGACCCAATACTGCACAGTGGACTCCTTTCTTCTCTTCGCACCCGCTTGAACTGTACTCTTCCAAAGCGATTCTCCACCACGTCCTATGACGATAATTTCACGTTATGGTCCTCTTTGCTTGCTGAGATGCAACAGAGGATTCCCTGGAGACCATAGCCTGTTGTCGTAATTCCTGACAACGAAGGGTTGCAGCTTCAACGGCGCTGATCACTGTTCCTCGCAGTCGTCCTTTTTCGAGCCGGTGCAAACCGGCAATGGTCGTCCCGCCGGGGGACGCCACATGGTCTTTTAGTAACCCTGGATGGGCCTTCGTTTCGACAACCATTTTGGCCGCACCCAACACCGTTTGCGCCGCCAGGAGTTGGGCATGCGCACGGGAGAGCCCCATTTTTACACCGCCATCGGCCAAGGCCTCGATAAACAGGTACACGTAAGCCGGTCCGCCTCCGCTCAGGCCAGTCACCGCATCCAGGAGCGGCTCATCAACCACCACCACTTGTCCTATGGCCTCGAACACCGCCCGGGCCACCTTCATTTGGTCGGTCGTCACCCCGGGTCCACTTGCGAGAGCCGTCGCACCTTCCAGGACAAGAGACGGAGTATTGGGCATGGCCCGGACCACACGAGCCCGAGAATGCAGCCCGGCAATAATGGTCGCGATAGAAACTCCCGCCGCCACGGTAATAATGAGTTGACCGGAACCGCGAGACAGTTCCAAGCCATCCAAAACCTTATTCATCACTTGAGGTTTTATTGCTAGCAGAATGATATCACTCGATGCAGCAGTCTCTTGGTTATCGCGTGATACCCGGACCTTGAAGGTCTTGCGGAAATGCGTTAGCCGTTGGGCATCCACGTCCGTGGCACAAATCTGGCCGGGGTTTACAATACCTTTTTTCAATAAACCGGAAACAATGGCTTCCGCCATGTTCCCCGCCCCGATGACGGCAATTTGCTTTTTCTTTAACATGACGCCGGCAAGTATATCGTGGATTATAAGTCCATTCAACTTATCGGACCTTGACCGCTTAATTCTGAAAGACGTGTTGCTTTTTTACGAGGCGGGAGTATAGTAAAAAGCACGATTGAGTAGCCACCCTCATGGCATGCCAACCCATGCGAAAGGAGGCTTCTTTTGAAAAATCTGGTTTTCATAATCTGTGCGATCTTCGGCGTTTCACTCATTTTTGTCCCTCAAAGTTCTGCTCGCCGAACCCACTTGACTCCGGAACAAAAGCAACAACTCCAGAAAGCTCAGACCGTATTCGTGAACGCACTTGCGCTCACGGAAAAAGGGCGAACCAACTCCGAACCACTGCAGGCTCTCGCCTCGCAACGTCTCACGGAAGTCGGATTTTCCGTAACCGCCGACCGCAAACAAGCCCACGACGTTGAATTCAAGGTGAAGTGTGAAGAGCGAAAAACGTGGACCGGCACCACCGCGGAAGGAGGCGATGCCGAACTGCTTGATGCGCCGGCGCGGCTCTGGAAAGGGCCGGCGTGTTTATTGACCTACCTGCTCGATGGGAAGAACCTTGGATGGTACAAGGAAGTCAGGACTTCCTTCCAGGATGCCATGGAAGCCGCCAAAGAGTCCGGGGCGAAAGACGCCGGGGACTATGCCCTGACCAAATTGGCCGAACGTCTCAATCAGTATGATTTTCCAGTGTTGCTGGCGGCAGAATGGGGGCAACCCAACCGGCTCATACAACTGATCGACGCTCCGGACACACCCAAAATCCGTAAACTGTTTATCCTGTCCGCGCTGAGCGAAATCGAAGCCGAAGCGGCGCTCCCACATTTGACCAAACTGATGCAGGATAAAGACCTGGCCCAGGAAGCCGTGGAGGCGCTCACCGGCGTGGGAGAAGATTCCATCCCGTTTCTGACCGACCTCTTTCAATCGTCAACGCAACCCGAAATCCAAGCTGCAGCCGCCAAGGCCTTGGGTGACGTGGCCGGAAGCAGCGGAAACCCCACGGCAATTCCCCCTTTGCTTGAATACCTGAAGGCCGCCTTAAAGAATTTCAATTCCTCTGATGATATTAATTTCCCCGTTTTGACCGAAGTGGTCTGGAGTCTCGGCAAACTGAGAGACGAACACTCCATCGAACCCATGGATGAACTGAACCAGAGAGTGTGGTTAATCAGAGATAACTCACAAGAAATGGCAAACCTCCGAGAGGCGGCGAATTGGACGTATAAGCAGCTCGACCTGGACGGGCACGTCAGTTAACCCCCACGTCCAGGAATCACGCGTCGCAACGACTATTCGCATCATGCCGGGCATGCTGCCATGAAACCCGGCCATGAGATGCCCTAAGATAGAAATACCCCCCTTTCCATGCACACCCATTATTCGGTACTATTCATATCCCAGTTACCGGTTTCGCAGGTTCACCCTGATCCCTGTCGGGAGGATTCATAATGAGATACGTTTCAGGAATACTCGTCTGTTTACTACTTTTGGTGGTTACGACCGAAAGCCTGGCACGCCGAAGCCACATCACAAACGAACAAAGGGCCCAATTAGCCAAGGTCAACACGATATACCTCAACGTCCTTGCGCTGACGGAGAACGGGCGAGTACCGCCGGCCAACCTGCTGACCACGGCAAAAACGCGGTTGGAAGCCATCGGATACAAAGTTGTCACCGACCGGAAAGAGCCCCATGACGTGGAGTTTCGGATCAAGTGCGAAGAACGAAAACGGTGGACGGGCACCACGCGCTCCGGAGGAGACGCGGAATTAGCCGACGCCCCTGCCCGCCTGTGGAAGGGACCGGCGTGTCTCTTCAATTATCGCCTCGAAGGTCGGGACTTGGGTTGGTATAAGGAAACCCGGACTGATTTCGTGGATGCCTATGCCGCAGCACAAAAGGCCAAAGCCAAAAGCTCCGGACAATACGCCTTGGAACAATTGAACCTGAAACTGCAGGAGTTTGATTTTCCCGTCATGATCGCCACGGAATGGAGACATACCGACCGCTTGGCTCAACTCCTGGAGAATCAGGATACGGATAAACGCCGCAAATTGCGGATTCTCTCCACGCTTTCTCGGGTTCAATCCAAACAGGCCTTTCCCCATTTGGTGAAATTAGCCAGGGACGAAAACGCCGAATACGCCGAAGAAGCGATTATCGCCCTAGCCGGACTCGGCAGGTCGGCAACGCCCATACTCACGGATATCTTTGTCACGACACAAAACTCGAAGATTCAAGCTGCCGCGGCCAAAGGATTGGGCTTGGTCGGCGCTCACACCGGAGACCCCGACATTACTCCACCATTGCTCGATTATCTCAACAAAAATTTGGAAGACATGGACGAATCCTCGGACATCGATTTTCCGGTGCTCACCGAAGTCGTCTGGTCGATAGCCAAACTCCGAAACGATAAATCCATCGAACCGATTGAACAGCTCAACATCAAGATCTGGCTCATTCGAGACACGTCGGATGAAATGAGAAAACTACGGGAAGCCGCCAACGTCGCCACCAAAATGGTAGACCTCGACTATCAAATCATGTAATCCTCGTTTTTTCCCCTCCTTTTGTAAGGAGGGGCGAGGGGAGGTAGAGCCTGTGACTATCGTAGCGAATCCTGCTCCGTGCACGGTTTGCTCTACCCCACCTATCCTCCCCTTACAAAGGGGAGGGAAAAAGTGCGTCGCTTGGATCTGCTCTGTTACCCTACTCGCACTCATTGTCCTTGTCCCATCCGGTCCGGCACAAGCCGCCGATGCCGAACGTGAGCTCTCGCGGCTCCAAGCGAAATCCGAAGACGCCATGGCTCAAGGCGACCCCCAAGGCGCGGCCAACAGCATCGGCAGGGCCGCCTTGTTGGCCTCCCAACTCGACAAGCAGTCTGACGCAACCCAGCCGCCCTACAGAATCATGGTCGACCTGTTTCGAGCACAGGAACAGGTGTATCGTGCCATTGCCCTGTTTCAACAGAGCGGAGAGCGAACTCCAGCCTCCTCCGGAATCTGCTCTTTACTCTCCCAAGGCAGGCAGCATGCCTTCCGGGCACTGGAGAACCATTCCGCTACGTCCCCGGACCATGCCGTCCATGACCACCTTCTTCAACAAACTATGGAATGGCAGGAAATCATACAGGAATTGCAGCACGATTGGGATTGCAGGCATGACCTCTTCCCATCGTCCGTTAAGGGCCCCGGCACTCAGGCGGACGTCTTCCGCGCGTCAAAATAGTCCCGCGTCACTTTGAAGACCATCGGCGCCAGCAACAACAAACCCACCAGGTTGGGGATAGCCATCAGGCCGTTCAAGGTATCTGACAGATTCCAAACGAAATCCACTTTCACGTTGGCAAAACCCAATGCCGCCGCGATCCATAACACGCGGTAGATGAGCAGGCTGTTTTCGCTGAACAGGTATTGCCAGCACCGCTCGCCGTAGTAGGACCAGCCGAGAATCGTGGTGAACGCAAAAACGGCCAGCGCAATGGTCACGATATATTGTCCACCGGAGATCGAAGTGTGAAAGGCCGTGGACGTAAGCGCCGCACCGGTTAAACCCGTCCCATCCTCACCCATGATGGTCCAGGCACCGGAGGTCAGAATCACGAGTGCCGTCATGGTGCAGACGACGATGGTATCGATAAACGTGCCCAGCATCGCAACAATGCCCTGCCGGACGGGATTGTTCGTCTTGGCTGCAGCATGGGCGATGGCGGCGGAACCCAGGCCGGATTCATTGGAAAACACTCCACGAGCTACCCCGAACCGGATAGCTGCGGCTACGGCCGCCCCGGCAAAACCACCCGTGGCCGCAGCAGGAGTAAAGGCATATGAAAAAATCAAGGCAAAGGCTTGAGGCACGTCGGCGAGATTGAGGAGAATGACCAGCAACGCAGAGCCGACGTAAAGAACGATCATGGCGGGGACCAATTTGCCGGCCACTTCTGCGATTCTCCTGATGCCGCCGATGATGACGAACCCCACCAGCACGGCCACAATAATGCCCGTCACGAACGTGGGCACACTAAAGCTCTTTCCCAGGGCCACCGCCATTGAATTCACCTGCACCGCGTTCCCGATACCAAAGGCAGCCACGGCTCCAAACGCAGCAAAAGCCAGCCCTAACCATTTGCCCAACTTGGGGGCAAACGCACCGACACCATTACGCAAGTAGTACATCGGACCACCTACGTATTTCCCTTCCTTATCAACCTCGCGATAGGTCACGGCACAGACGGCTTCTGCGTACTTGGTGGCCATGCCAAACAGCGCAATGAGCCACATGTAAAAGATGGCGCCGGGTCCACCAAGAGCAATGGCCGTAGCGACACCGGCAATGTTTCCCGTCCCGACTGTAGCGGACAACGCCGTCATGAGTGCATTGAATGGCTTCACCTCGCCTTTATCGTCCGGGGCGGATTTTTCGAACAACAGCCTGAAACCGTAACCCACTTTTCGCCACGGCATGAAGGCCAGACCAACGGTGAGAAACACGCCCGTGATACCCAACATGCCGAGCATGGGCGGACCCCATGCAAACGCATTGACTTCGTTGATGAACGCATTCAATTGTTCCATGGTATCCTCCAGGTTCGTACAACTCAGGGTTGACGGGACACGAAGAAGATCGAGGTTTGCTTGCAACGTCGGCAAAAACTAGCGCATTCTAGCAAAGCATATTCCACTAGGCTAGCATGATAAAGTGCTTGCTACAAAACCATGCCGTCACAGCCGCTTAGCAGAAAGTTTCGAATGACAATCACTCATCGTTTGGGAGAAAAGGAGAAGAACCCGTGGCAGAAGTCAAAATTGAAGATGGGATACTCAAGGTCACTGAACTGGACGTCCAGGATCCTAAAATCGTAAAAATCCTGGAGGAATATCCGCCCAACCGGTGGTGTGAAATCACGCGCCGCGCCATTAAGATTGGGCTCGGCTATTTGCAGGGCGGAGCCCAGGACTAGCCGTACGATACGAAGTCCTCTTCCTTGAACACGATGCGTAAAAGGGGACGACTTAAACGGTTACGAGACTCCCTGTCATATGTCATTGCAAGTTGAAATCGAAACAAGCCTGACGTCACAGGATCGCCGGCACCTCAAGGAGCGTGGCATTTCCGTCCAAACGCTCGAAAACCAGCTTGCGACGTTCCAACGCGGAATTCCCTTTGCAAGACTCAAACGGCCATGTCATCCAGGCGACGGGATTAACTTGGTCCGTTCATTGGACAGCCCTGCCGCGATACAAAATTTTGAACGGGCCAGAGCCGCGGGTCGTATCATGAAGTTTGTACCTGCTTCCGGCATCGGCACCCGCATGTTCAAGTTCCTGGAGGCTGCTCGTCTCCGGAGAACGTCCAACGCTCCTGCAGCTACAGGACAACTGAAACAATTTTTTTCCAGTCTTCCGAAATTCGCCTTTTACCATGACCTGAAGAACGTGCTGTCGGTTCAAGGACAGCAACTCGACCGGCTCCTTGCCCAAAACAATTATCATCCTGTCATCAATGCCCTTCTGGACTCACTGAACTATGCCAGGCTGCCAAAAGGCTTAATGGCATTTCACAGATATACCGACACAACCAGGACCCCGATCGAAGAACACTTGGTAGAAGCCGCGGATTACGCCAAGGACGACGAAGGTCGTGCCCGCGTTCATTTCACGGTTTCGCCCGACCATCAACTTGCCATCCAACAACATATCGAGAAAGCCCGTCACGCACTCGGCCTGGATCACGTCTCGTGGGTCATCGGCTGCTCCGCTCAAAAACCCTCGATGGATACCGTGGCCGTTACCATGAACAACAGCCTCTTCCGCGATTCCGACGACAATCTCCTCTTTCGACCGGCAGGACATGGCGCGTTACTCTCGAATCTTCATGAACTTCACGGCGACGTGGTGTTCATCAAAAACATCGACAACGTCGTGCCCGATCATCTAAAAGAAACGTGCTCTCACTATAAAAGGATACTTGGAGGGCTCCTCGTCGGGTTGCAAGACACGTTGTTTTCATTCTTAATGCAACTCGAACCCGGCGCGGCGTCACCGCTTCTCCTCGAACGGATAACGGAATGGGCCAACCAATCGCTTGCCCTTACCATACCCAATCGGTGGCACGCGCGTACCGTCTCACATAAAACACAGTGGCTGTTCACGTGGCTGAACCGACCCATCCGAGTCTGCGGCATGGTCCCAAACGTTAACCACCCGGGTGGCGGACCATTCTGGGTCGAACAGGAGGACGGCACTACCTCATTGCAGATCGTGGAAGCCTCCCAAGTCGATCCGGATTCTCCAACTCAACAGAAGGTCTTCGCATCGTCAACCCACTTTAACCCGGTGGATATGGTGTGCGGCGTCCGGGACTATCAAGGCAACCCTTTTAACCTTGACCTGTTCGTCGATCCCGATACGGGGTTCATTGCTCAAAAATCCTACGAGGGCAGAGAGTTGAAGGCCCTGGAGTTGCCTGGCTTGTGGAACGGAGGGATGGCCAAATGGCATTCCGTATTTGTCGAGATACCACGTGAGACGTTTAATCCGGTCAAGACCGTCTTGGACCTGCTCTTGCCCGAACACCAACCACCGGAACGCCCCTGAAAAAGGAACGGAACCTCTGATCCGAATCTTGCACCGGCATTCGGACCTGATCATAATGCACGCATCATCGGCAACGTGCTTACTTTTCTTCCACGATTGAGGATCCGTCCATGGCAGAACAAATTGAAACGTTATTGAAAACGTCGACCGTACATCACCCGACGAAAAAAACTCTTGAGCAGGCCCATATCAAAGACTACGAATCCGCCTATAAGGAATCCATCGCCGATCCTGAAAAATTTTGGGACGGTGTGGCCAAGGACCTGGAATGGTTCGCTCCGTGGAACACGGTACTGGAGTGGAATTATCCCTGGGCAAAATGGTTTTTGGGAGGGCGCTGCAATATTTCTTATAACTGTTTGGACCGTCACGTGAATTCGTGGCGACGGAACAAGGTCGCGGTCATCTGGGTGGGCGAGCACGACGAAGAACGGATCTTCACCTATGCCGAGTTGTACCGCCAGGTCAACCGCTGCGCCAATGCCCTCAAAACCCTCGGGATGAATACAGGTGATCGCGTCACAATTTATCTTCCGAAAATTCCTGAACAAATCGTGGCCATGCTGGCCTGTGCGCGCCTCGGCCTGATTCATTCCGTGGTCTATTCGGGCTTCAGCGCCCCTGCGCTGGAATCCCGCATCAATGACGCGGAAGCCCGGCTCGTTATCACCGCGGACTATGGATATGATCGCGGCAAACACGTGCCGCTCAAAACGGTGGTGGATGACGCGATTGCCAACTGCCCGACCGTGGAAAAGACGATTGTGGTGCGACGGGAACAACCCGGCATCGACCTGGACGCCGGCAAAGAACTCGATTGGGAGCAGTGGCTGGACGGACAATCAACGACCTGTAAAGCCGAACAGCTTGACGCCGAAACCCCGCTCTATTTTCTCTACACTTCGGGCACCACGGGCAAACCCAAAGGCGTGGTCCACGTCCACGGCGGGTACATGGTGGGAACCTATATCACCGCGAAATACGTGTTCGACCTGAAAGATGAAGACGTGTATTTTTGCGTGGCAGACCCGGGCTGGGTCACGGGTCACAGTTACATCGTGTACGGCCCACTCCTCAATGGCGCAACCATCCTCACGGCTGAAGGCAAACCCGACTACCCTAATCCTGGCCGATGGTGGAATCTCATCGAAAAACACGGCGTATCGATTTTCTACACCACTCCAACGGCTATCCGCCTCCTCATGAAATACGGTGAAGACTGGCCCGGGAAATATGATCTCTCGACCCTGCGCGTCCTGGGGTCCGTCGGCGAACCCATCAACCCCGAAGCCTGGGAATGGTTTCACCGCGTGACAGGCGGAGACAAACCGATTATGGATACCTGGTGGCAAACGGAAACCGGAGCCATCCTGGTGACACCTCTTCCCTGTGTCCCCCTGAAGCCCGGGTCGGCCACTCGTCCCTTCTTAGGAATCGAGGCAGACGTTGTGGATAAGAGCGGCAAGAGTATCGGAACCGGCGGAGGGTTCGCAGTCATAAAAAAACCGTGGCCTTCCATGATGCGGACCATCCACAAGGACCCTGACCGGTACTTGGGGTACTGGAACAACATTCCGGGTTGTTACACCGCAGGCGACGTGTGCCATAAAGATGAAGACGGCTATTTCTGGTTTATGGGGCGGGCCGATGACGTGGTCAAAGTCGCAGGCAATCGTATCGGGACCGCTGAAGTAGAAAGCGCGCTGGTCAGTCACGACGCGGTAGTGGAAGCGGCAGTCATCGGCAAACCGCATCAAACCGCAGGGGAGATGATCAAAGCCTTCGTCATCCTGAAACAGGGTCAAAGCGAAAGCGCGGAATTACTCACAACGCTCAAATCCCACGTCCAGACTGAATTGGGCAAAATCGCGGTTCCTCGAGAAATAGAAGTAGTCACCTCGCTTCCCAAGACCCGGTCCGGCAAAATCATGCGTCGTGTCTTGAAAGCCAAGGAACTCGGGCAGGATCCCGGAGATATTTCAACGTTGGAAGAATGAAAGGGAACAGGGCCGCCTTTTTAAAATATACTACTGGCTATACTACTGTCGCACAAAATGCCCGCGCCTATTTTGCTTCCAGCAACTCGGGT
>JAPPLK010000043.1 GCA_028819435.1 Nitrospira sp. | reverse complement strand
CAATCCCCGAACAACGCCAGAACATTCAGATCCTGTTCGACGACTTGGTTCCGTCCTAGACTTTTCTCCTTCCGTCATTCCTGTGAAAACAGGAATCCGGCGTCTTTTGTTTTTGCCTGCGCCTCATGTCATCACCGGGCGAGCGACGAATCCATCTCTTCTTGCCACTCCAAGTGCATTCAGCTATCATTTTGCTATCATATGAGGTATCATCGAACTAATTAAGGAGAAAAACATGGCACAGGTTCTCGTTCGGCAACTGGATGATAAACTCGTGGAACGATTGAAGAAACGGGCCAAGGAACATGGCCGGTCATTGCAATCGGAAGTGAAGACCATTCTGGAAGAAGCGGTCCCCGACTATGAAGGCGCATGGAAACGGATTGCGAAATTGAAGAATGCTCTCAACCGAGCAGGTAGAACGTTCAGTGACAGTACGCCCCTCATTCGTGAGGAACGGGACCGGTGACCCGCTACGTGGTAGATGCGAGCGTCGGGATCAAATGGTTTCTTCCTGAAATTCACTCCGAAGCGGCGAACCGGTTGTCGTCTTTGAAGGCTTCGCTTCATGTTCCGGCGTTTTTTTATTTGGAGTTAGGCAATGTCCTCTCCAAAAGAATCCGCCGGAACGAACTGACTCCCGAAGAAGGAGAAACGATCCTGAAGGAATTGCAACGGCTTCCCTTACAAAAGCATTCGAATGAACAATTGATGAAGCCCGCGTTTACCTTGGCGATTCAACCCGGACGAAGTTTCTATGATTGTTTGTACCTAGCCCTAGCTGAAGTCATCGACGCCCAGGTCGTGACCGCGGACCGGAAGTTCTGTTCCTCGTTGGCCGCGAGCCGTTATGGAAAGCGAATGCTTTGGGTTGAAGACCTGCCCGTGTAAGGACCAACGATCGTTGATTCCCACATCAGACCGGCGGCTGGCCTAACCCCATTTCTGATACAAGAAAACTGAGCCACATGGAATATTCAAATCTTATTAAAAGGCGAAAACATGAAAATCTTAACGCTTAGACTCGATGAAGCGCTCTATGCGAAAATCCGGTCCACGTCCAAACAACGAAAAACGACCCGGTCGGAAGTCGTCCGGGAGGCACTTAACGCCTACTTTGAAAAAAGCAACAACTCTTCAAAAGAGTCGGCGTTTGAATTGGCCAATGATCTGGCAGGAACTGTGGCCGGGCCAACCACCCTGTCATTCAACAAAATCCATCTAAAAGGCTTTGGCCGGTAGGGTGATCAAGCGCTATGCGGATGTTCCAATGTCCCTGGCCGATGCGTGTCTGGTTCGGCTGGCGGAACAATATGCTCAAAGTAAAGTCTTACCCCTGGATCAGGATTTTCAAATCTATCGAAAACACAGCCGTCACATCATTCCGCTTCTGATGCCCCATTGAAGAATTGCACCTTCCGTCGTCCCTGTAGGTGTTCAGCCATTCGTTGACAATTTCAGTCGATGGGTTGAGGAGACTCCATCCGTAAACACACGCGCCAATGGTCATCCTGAGCAACGCGAAGGATCTGCTTTTCTATGCGGTTGGCGGTTGAAACGACGAGATTCTTCGCCTCCAGCTCAGAATGACAATTCTGGTGTGATCGGCCTTTCGTGTTGTCAACGAATGACTGAACACCTACAATCCCCGACCTGATCGGGGAACCAGGGTCGTAATTTTTCGTTTATGCTTGTTTTAGCCAAAAGAGAACTTATCTTGTGGGAAGATCAGAAGAAAGCTGTCCTTTTGCCAAGACGACCTACTTAGCTTGCATTTGATGTGCGGTGTCTCATGTCACCCTAATATTCGATGAAAGTCACGGACCATCCTATGGCCGACAAGACATTCCGTATCCAGTCGCTTGAAGAAGCGCGAAAATTCTCGACCTTTTTGGACCAATATTACGCACGCAGATGCGGCAGCGGGAGCACTGGCATCTGCCTTGAGCATTACATATCGACCCTATATTCGTATTGTCAGACTCATTGCACCAATGGGAAATTGTTCAACGCTGTTATCGATTTAGAATTAACCTACTTGTTCATGCAGAGGGATTGTGTTTCGTCTGCGGGAGTATGGAATCAATGGTTCGCACCGGATAAACCTCAGGTAGAGACCGTTCTCGAAGACTTTAATAAATTTTCCGGGAAAATGGATATTTTGTACCATTTCACATCATTCTCTTTTCGGTGTCGTGCCTTCTGGGACAAATACATGGGCATATTGATTTTGCTGTATGATGCGAAAAATTATGACAAATATTTGAGGGCAAGGAGTCGAAGGAATGCGTTTGTTAAAATTGCCGAAAAATGGGAAGTCTTTTCCCCTCATATCCCAAAATGTCTTGCAAAAGTCCTTCATGACCAACGAATCCAGGCTGGCCTTCGCGATAAAACGACAGAACTGCTAAAGGACTATGCTATTCCATTTCCACACCCTTTTTTAAACACCATGCCTTCGCTTATCGAAGCGCTAGACAATATTAGAACGGCAGAAGCGCACGGAACAGGAATGCTGCGAAAATGGTCTCTTTCTATGTTTCCACTCGATCAGTCGCGCGATTTTGGGTTGATCAATCACTGGAATATCGCCAACAGTTTTATGCATTCATTGCGCAAAACGATACTTGATCGCTAAATATTCTCTTGACAAAGGCAGTTGGGCAAAAGGCAGTTGGGCAGTCTGAACGCGGGGGATATGTGGCATTCTGCATGTATTAACAGGCCAAGAATAGCCATTTATGAACGCCTAAATGGACCTTTACAGCCCTCCAAATAGTTCGGAGTCTCGATTGCAAATAACCGAAAACGGGCGCTGGCCTTCTATGCTTCAGTGGTTATGCATCAGAAAACTCTACTTATAACATGTCTCAAATTAGGGGAAGCTTACGCTGAAATTGCCGCGACAAACAATAATAGAGAAATACTGAAACGCTGAAAACGAACCATGGAGTACAGCAACATGGCCCAAACGTACACGGCACTTATCCAGCAACGTAAGGAGTGGTGGATTGGCTGGATAGAAGAGATCCCCGGCGTGAATTGTCAAGAAAGGACAAGAGAAGAATTACTTGACACCCTCCGCGTCACGCTTGCCGAAGCCTTGGAATTGAATCGGCAGCAAGCAATCAGTGTTGCTGAAAGTGAGTATCAGGAAGTTGCAATCCAGGTATGAAACGAAGGACCTTGATCGGGCCTCTCAAAAAGCACAGCTGCAATTTGATTAGAGAAGGTGCAATCACTCGTGGTGGGGCAACGCGGAATTGAATACCAGAAGTGCAGTTCCACGCCATACGGAGATTGACGATCAGCCTGCCAATAAAATCTGCAAAGATTTGGGAATCCCAAATGTTCTATGAATGTATGCCCATCCCGCAGGTATCCTATCCTCCCGAGGGTTGTCGTTCCCCGAAGTTGTACAAATCTCTGGCAGTTATATCACTGGCAAAACTGCTTTTCTCTTGTCCCTCATCCCCGACCTGATCGGGAACCCAGCACCTTTATTTTTTCTTTTAAACTTGCTATAGAAAAAAGGGCTTATCTCGTCGGGATGATCCAAAGGATATCCTCTAGATTAAAGGAGTTTTGAAATGGCTGAACCAATCGACCAAGAAATTGAAGCAATAAAAAGTGTTCTTTCAGCGCTTTCTCCATTATCTGAAAAGGCAAGAATTAGTGTGCTGGATTATGTATCGAAACGCCTGAATCTTCCGACCTCTACGGCCTCTCCAATTTCTTCTCTTCCTTCTCCTGCTGAGCAACTCAGTAAAGAGGATAAGCCCAACGGGATACATCAAAAGGATGTTCACATTTCGGCGTTGAAGGAACATAAGAGTCCTCGTTCCGCCAATGAAATGGCTGCGCTTGTCGCCTATTACCTGGGAAACGTAGCTCCTCAAGATCAACGAAAAAGCACTATCAATCAGAGCGACATTGAAACTTACTTTAAGATCGCAAAATTCCCATTGCCAAAAAGTGTCCGTATGACACTTATAAATGCAAAGATCTCAGGCTATTTCGATTCAGTTAGTGATGGTGAATACAAGCTCAATGCAGTCGGATATAACCTCGTGGAACACAACCTGCCAAGATCCCAGAAGACAGGTCCTGGAAGATCCCGAAAAGGCGGCAAAAGAAGCAAGAGTTCACAAAGACCAACTCCATCTAAAGTCAAAAGAGCAAAAAAGAGCCGATGATTAGTGATCTCTTGGATCAGGTCAAAGCTCTAGACTCCTCGCTCCAGAAGAACCGAGCAGTGAATGTTAATGACAAGACACTGAAGAAGGGCTTTATGCAAACAGCCGGTCGTTATTTCTCGGAGACCCGCCCACAGATCGTTGCCATCCTAGGCGAATCTGAACCAATTCTTTCCCATGACCAGAAATGGCAGGACTTAATTCGTCTGGCACATGGGAATAACTCAAAGAAATCCTATTCTCTTAAAGTTAAGTCAATAAGAAAAGAGTTGACTGAATTCAATGTCGCCTGTCTTTCTGTGACGGCACAGAAAGGAATTGATGGAACATCTCTTTCCGACCTTACTCCTTCAGAAGAATTAATTTTATCTACCTTAGAGGATGTTGTTCCCTCTGCTGCAGCTTCATATCGACAAGGCATCCTTGATCTCCGCGGGACAGAACGACTTTCTTACCGAGGAACGGCGGCTGAATTTAGAGAAGCGTTACGGGAAACATTAAATCATCTAGCCCCCGATTTCGACGTAAAGAGCCAACCGGGATTCAAGATGGAGAAAGATACAACTGGTCCTACCATGAAACAAAAGGTGGTTTTTATTTTGCGGTCACGTGGGAGAAAGAAACCCCAGCAGGATTCAATTAAGAAATCATTGGATTTAATCGAAAGCGTTACGGGTGCTCTCACAAGAACAATATACGATCGCGCCTCACTTGCCACCCACCTTGAAACCAGTAGAACTGAAGTTCAACAAATTAAAAGATATACAGATACAATTTTCTTTGATCTACTGGAGATATCCGAATAAACAAAGAACAAAGAAAAAGCTAACTGCCTGCAGAGACGGCCTAGGGAATCCGAACACGGTCGCACGCCGTATTTCTACTTCCATTGACATAGTCTGCAAATAGCCGTTTATGGGCATATGAACATGCAGTTAAGTCCGTGAAATACTGTACATTCCTGATGAGAAATAACAGAAAAAAGGCGCTGAATTACTGTGTTTCAGCCTTTCCTTGACACACGTTTTGTAATTAAATTGGGAGGATGGTCAACAGGATATGGAGTTTGACGATTATCAGGAAAAAGCCGCGCTAACTGACCAGTTTGCTGATAAAAGGACGGAAAGATCTTTGATCATTCCCCTATTGGGCATTGCAGGCGAAACAGGCACGCTACTATCGGAATTCAAGAAGAAAATCCGCGATCGTGAATCTTACGAAAGCTTTAACGATAGAGCGGAAGTGGAATTGGGTGATATCCTTTGGTACCTTGCAAATATTGCCACACACCTTGGTTTGTCTCTTTCACAGATTGCTGTAAAGAATCTGCACAAAACGCAGGAACGGTGGCCAATCGCGTCAGAGGAGCTTAAAGAACAAACTTTTCTTGATGAAAATTTTCCTGAAACTGAACAACTGCCACGCGAAATCAAAATACGAATTGCTGAGGATGATTCCGCAAAGATTGCCAGAATGTGGGTTTTACCCGAGGAAACATTACTTGGTGATGGTGATCATCTGAGTGACAATGCCTACGAAGATGATGGTTATCGCTTTCATGATGTGATGCATTTGGCGCACTATGCTGTTTTGGGGTGGTCGCCTGTAATTCGGAAGCTGTTGAGGCGAAAACGAAAAAGTAATCCAACAATAGATCAGGTAGAGGATGGTGCACGTGCTGGAATCCTTGAAGAGCTCATAGTTGCGTACGTGTATGCCAATGCAAAAGAACATCGCTACTATGATGGCATTAAACACGTCGACAGTGAAATGCTTGCAGCCATCAAGAGGTTCGCGTCCCATTTGGAGGTAAGATGCAGAAAAACTAAGGATTGGGAGAAAGCTATTTTACAAGGCTATAAGGTCTTCAGGCATTTGAATGATAAACGTCAGGCAGTGGTCCAGATCGATATGAGCAAACGCCATCTTAGGATTCTTGAATGACGGTTATTCCCCACATTATTCATGCGAGGACTCTTGGTGACGCCTGGAGGCAATGCGTAGATAAGTTGATTGCCGATGGCGACCGGTTCAATCTCGTGGTCCATATCAGTGAGCCATCTACAATAAATGATGAGCAACTTCGGCAATACAATCCTAGAAGAATAGATTCATCGGTTATGTCCATCTTTGATGTGGCAAACACAATTTTTCCGAAACAAAGCGGAAAGTGGGAACTAGGTATCGACCAATTTTCTGACTATTACAAAGACGTCTATGATCGTCTAAAACGCCGCTCACCTCCTGGTTGGGGCTTCTATTTTCAACGACTAATCTCCTTTGGCTCAACGCGCTCGAATCAACTTGCCTCAATTGTTGCGGGTTTAGGCGATTGGGGACGACGTCATCACGGCGCATTTGTCTTGCACCTTTCCAGCATCGAAACTGATAAACCGCGTCCACAAGGCGGCCCATGCTGGCAATTCGCAGAGTTTATGGCGGATGGCGACAAACTGAACCTGCTAGTTACCTATCGATCTCACGACTATTTCTTAAAGGCGCTGGGGAATTTTGTTGGCTTGTCTCGTCTTCTCACTTTCGTATGCAAAAAGACCGACCATCTCGTTGGAACGCTTACGTGTATTTCGACCTATGCATACTTAAACAAACACAAAACAAAAACCGAACGCCTGCTGGCCCTTTGAGCATGATGGGGAAAAAAGAAACCAAGACCTTTGCAGATCTTATTGACGAAGTCCATGCCTGTACGTGTTGTGAACGCATGAGTGAAAGTGCTCGTGTACTAAGCTTTGCCGCTGGCAATCTTCGGGCCAAAATTATGTTTATTGGTGAGGCACCGGGTAGGTTGGGTGCGGATTTGACAGAGATACCATTTCATGGTGATGCCGCTGGCCATAACTTCGAAGATTTGCTTGCCTTCGCTGGGATACGCAGGGAGGAAATTTTTATAACCAATGCAGTTCTATGTAATCCTAAAAATACGCAAGGAAATAATGGGACGCCCAATCTCAAGGAGATAACAAATTGTTCTGGTTTCCTTCGTAGGCAAATAGAATTGATCGCTCCGGCAATTGTAGTCAGTCTAGGTTCCGTGGCACTTCAATCCACCACTCTCATAGAAAAACATTCTTTGACTCTTCGCGAACACGTCAGAACGGCCCATCCATGGTTTGAACGAATGCTTATCCCTCTCTACCACCCAGGGCAGCGAGCAATGGTCCATCGAAGTTTGGCCAATCAACGATCTGATTATCAGTTCGTAGGGGAACACTTGAGAAGACTCAATCGTCCTCAAAAATCTGGAGGTGGTACTCTAAAGGAAGACATCCTAGCGGCATGTCACTACTTATTGGCACGGAAAGGGGAACTCTCATATTTTGAGTTGCATAAATTGGTATATCTTGCCGAATACTTACATGTCAGATCGACTGGCAGGCGTCTAACTAATGCATTTTTTATCCGTCAAAAAGAAGGACCATACTGCACCGATCTCCACATCGCTCGACTAAAACGTGCTGATCCACAGATCAAATTAGTTACAAAGAATAGAAAGTTATATATGCGCCTTGGGCCAACTGGCTCTCTCAGTATTATGCCTGAAGAAGTACAACTCCAAGAAGGATTCCGCAAAACACTTGATGAGGTTATAGAACGATATACCTACGAAAACGATTCAGACCTTAAGAAGGCAGTATATCTAACCGCTCCTATGCGGTTAATACTACGGCGTGAAAAATACGAAAAAATTAATCTCTACAATACTCCTATCGATTTCTTAACAGCGAACTCCGCCTGATCATAAATATTGCCTTCCACCAGTTTTCCCAGGTCATACCTGAACATAGCTCTCATCACTCCTCTGCTGTCCCTATACAGAATTTGCGCTTCAGTTCCCCGCTGGCATAACGGCTGGCCAAGCCACCTTTTAAGCGGCAGGGCGATCAGGGTTTCCCCGTCTACAATCCCATTTGTTGCTGCCGTGTCACGGGGAAAGACGACAGTCTAATGCACATATGCCCTCCGCGATGATACGTAAAGTCCGTGGACTCATTGTCGTCTCCTGTGTTTCCATTGGGTTTGCATGAAGCAGAAAGACACTAAATTTCAAAAGCGTTTCGGTGCGCGCTTGCGCGAAATCAGAAGACAGAAGGGGCTTTCACAGGAGGCGCTCGCATCTGCCTGCGATCTCGACCGTACTTACATCGGCGGTGTCGAGCGAGGCGAACGCAATATCAGCCTAATCAACATTCACCGACTCGCGCAGGCTTTGGACGTAGAAGCAGGGGATTTGTTCTAATGCCACGTCCCGCTTCGCCGAAGCTTCCACAACTTCTTAAACGAAAGCTTTACAAGACCGGGCAAACCCGAGGAGCGGACGATGACGAAATATATCAAAATCGTGTCAGTCGGGCGAGCACGGCTCTGATTCCTTTTGCCGTTTGGGTGCGCCATTTTACCGACAAGAAATGGCGCCACTATTTCGAAAATGGCTTCATTGTTCTTATTTCACCCGATGATTACTTTGGCAACCTTCAAGATAGCGGCAAACACGCTTTAGCCGGTCTAAAACTGGGTCATAATGCCCTCGTGTTTTACGAGACACGCACGCAGTGGAACTGCAATCACCCACAAACGCATGGCTGGAAGCCCGCGCGGAGTCGGCGTAGCCCGCTCGGTGGGCAGTACGTGGCGCGTATCCCAGCGACTACATCAACGGACAACACGGGGGGCAAAATAGTTCACGGTTTCAACACGACCGCTAACAAGGGTGCTGGAATCCGCGTTTACGAATACGCGGATCGTGCCACAATAAAAGCGTGCCGCATGCAGCTCGGAATGTTGTTTTGGAAATGCCATGATGCGGAGGCCGTTGTTGTTGCTAACGGTATGGTGGCCGCTGACGCTGCCACTCGACGAAGGGAAATCCTCGACGAATGTAAGCGGAAAGGTCTACTTGATATAGAACGTCTAACCCAAGCCCGCATCTTGAATGGGAATAGCGAAACCACTTGTCCTTTGTGTCTGTTGGAGCTTTCGAGTCACGGATTTTTCAATTTGGTGAAACAAGCCCCAGGCCGAGAAGTTCTAGATTTGACCATCACACAGATTAATCTTTTCCATATTGAAGAAGTGCGGATGGGGGAGTTCAACCATCGACCCTACAATCTCGGATGGGGACACCACCACTGTAATGTGGTTGTCAAGGATGCTGGCATTAACGAAACTTTGCGTTGGATGGATGAACTCTTGCGCAGAAATGCTGCGCAAGGTTACTTGAGGGAAACGAACAACGGAAATTGATCGGTTGACCACTGTGGTGCAGTTGCGATCGGTCTTATATTCTCTGATTTCAATCGTCTTTGTTGCTGATGCAGCTGAAGACTGGACGCGATAGCCCGTACCCACTTAGGATCTATTTCCATCGATACGGATCTGCGCCCCAGTCTTGCTGCCGCAACCGCCGTACTGCCTGAACCGGCAAAGCAATCGAGAACGATGTCATCTGGAAACGTAGTCGCCGAAATTGCATGTTCCAGCATTGGAGCTGGTTTCTCAGCAGGGTGCTTCCCTTTATAGGGACGGACTGATGGAAAGGTCCAAACGTCAGTGAATTCCTTCGTGCCGTCGATCACAAATGGACGAACCGCATTTTCATAAGGAGGCATGCCGTGTACTTTTTGGGTGGCTAGAATTGCGTCACATAGTTTTTGGTATTGCTCGCGGCTTGGAACATTTCGACCTGCTTCCCAATTTGATACGGAGCCGCCGTGGTTCACTTTTCCGTAAGCTCCGATCGCGGCGCAGAGATCATACGTACTCAGTCCGGCCTTTTTTCGAACTGTCTTCAAAAAGTTACCGAACGGTGAACGCATTAAATTTCCCTCGCATGCTGGCTCTGCGAACACTATCCGTTCAGTGTGTGCATACCATTGACGGAGGCTCTCCTTTTTCATTTTTTGCTTCCATCCGTCGAACCCTGGCTCATTCGGTTTGGTCCATACGACCTGAGAAAGGATATTGAACTCCACGGCAAGCAATAGCTCGAGTCGCGCGGACATTTCGGAAGCGCAGAAGCACAATAATGATCCATTCGGGCGAAGCACTCGTTTCCATTCCTTCGCATATGCACGCATCCAGTCCAAGTAGCACTCGTCCTCCTTAAACCTGGTATCGCCATAAATGTTTTTCTTCTTAGTCGTGTGGTAGGGGGGATCCGTGAGTATTAGCGAGACGCAATGGTTTGGCAAGTTGCGTAGCAGAGAGAGAGAGTCACCCTCTGCGAGAAGCGCCGTTTGTGCCGACCCTCGAAGGAAGTCTGTGAGGATCCGCTTTATTGCGTCAAAATCTTCTTCGCGTGTGCTCATTATGATACAGGAACTATAACCAGGGGACATAGGCGAAAACAACGAAATTATGTATATGGGACTGAGTCTCCACGGTGCGGGAGCGTCGGTGGTCTAGGGTGCCTGCCTTTAACAGATAGCAATTATTGCAGAACGTTGGATTGTCAGCAAGGCGACGGACAATGGGATGTAGAGAGCACATAGCTAGGGCCTGTTCACACCACGAGAATCCAGTATTTAGATTTGTGACCTGGATGTCATTTGGAGTGTTGCCCCGACGACAGTGCCCGGGCGATGACTTTGGTGAGGGAATCCCGTAGTTCGTCGTCATTGACGGATTGCGTGGATTCGCGGGCTGTCTTGTGCGCCTCGGCGGAAACAGCCACTTGCTCGGCGGGCCTCTCGACGTCGTCCTCACGAAGTTCCGGGAGTTCACCGATTCGGAAGACAATATCCTCTAACTGGAGTTCCTCCATCTGCGCTTGAATGTTCTCCATTAACGTGGCCTTGAGATAGAGGAGTTGGTGCAGCCACACGGAATTGTCCACGGCCACGTGCAGCTTTCGAAACTTGATCCGGGTCGGCCAGGTATGGGCCGCCACGACCTCGCCCACGAGCCCTTTCCATTGTTTTTGGAAACGATACTCCCAGAGGCGCGCCGCAAACCCATGGCTTTGAGAAATTTCCTCGATGAGTGACTTGGAGGAGGAAAAGGCGGGCATGGAATGGTATTCTAGGCTGTCAATCGGGTGGGGTCAATTGATGGCTGGCTGGCGAAATTCCGTGCTCCGTGGACGGCTGCTTCTACCCCACCCCCGCTTTCGCAGGGGCATGCCTAGCTCGGCCTCCCCTTACAAAGGGGAGGGACCGAGAACGGAAAGTTCGCGCAAGGACGACCTCTATAAAGATAAAGCCGGTAGAATTTCATGTCTCAAGATCCGACGACGAAACTGATTGGGAGCAATCGCAAGGCGTTTCACGACTATGCGATTGAAGAAAAGGTCGAGGCGGGGCTGGTGCTGAAAGGCACTGAAGTGAAGTCGCTCCGGGAAGGCCGGGTCAATTTGCGCGAAGCCTATGCCACGGTGGTCGAGGGGAAAGCGATCCTGCATAATTGTCATATCGGCGAATACAGTCATGGGAATATCACGAACCATGACCCCTTGCGGTCCCGCGGGCTGTTGTTGCACAAAAAGGAAATCCAAAAATTGACCGCGAAAGTTCAGCAGAAAGGCCTGACGTTGGTGCCGCTCCGCATGTATTTCAATCAACGCGGGATTGCCAAGGTCGAGTTGGGGGTTGCGCGCGGGAAGAAGCACTACGACCGGCGGGAGGCCGTGAAACAACGTGAAGCCGGGCGTGAAATGCAACGAGCCATGAAACGCGAAACCAGAAAACCCTGAGGCCTGCGCGGCCGTCGGTATTCCAAACATGAAGATTCTGTCAGCGGATTTTGTGAAGAGTTGCCTGAAGCCGGCCCACTATCCTCGCGAGCACCTGCCCGAGGTGGCCTTCGTGGGCCGCTCCAACGTGGGCAAATCGTCGGCGATCAATTCGTTGTTGAATCGCAAGGGCATTGCCAAGGTCAGCACGACTCCGGGAAAGACGCAAACGCTCAATTTTTTTCGCGTCCTCACGAGCGACAAGACGTTGTCCCCGATCTACTTCGTGGATTTGCCCGGGTACGGCTATGCCAAAGCCGCCAAGTCGGTGCGTGAACAATGGGGGCCGATGATCGAACGCTATCTGAAAGACCGGGCTCAATTGTGCGCGGTCGTGCAATTGGTCGACGTGCGAGGGGTCGAAGCTCATGACGTGACCACGCTGGAATGGCTGACCCATCTCGGGTATCGCCCCATCGTGGTGGTGACAAAGATCGACAAACTGTCTCGCGGCCGGCGTCGGCAAGCTCTCTTGCAAGTATGCCAAACCCTGGGCGTGGAATATGATGAAGCGGTGGTGGGGTATTCCTCAAAAACGAACGAAGGCCGCCAGGAACTGTGGAGCGCCTTGAGAGGAACTTTAAAATCGGATTTCGATGTAAGCCCGGTCTTTCAGCGATGACATCCACTTGTCATGGGATGCCTGGATCTTCTCCTGAAACAGCCGGTTCCCAATCGCTTCTTTTACTTTCTCAAACGGTTGCGTGATTCCCGGCCGGTTCTCCTCAAGCCGGAGAATATGGATCCCGATTTCCGTTTCAATCAAGGGACTGACCTCTCCCGGGCTGAGCTTGTCCAAGGCTTCATGCAGCGGGGCCAGGAGTTCGTCTTTCGTGACGAAACCCAGATCGCCCCCCATCACGCTCTCTGATCCATCGGAAAACAGTTCAGCCAATTTCTCGAAACTCGTGCCCTCCTTGAGCTGACCCATGAGGACTTCCGCCCGCGTTTTCAGTGTCTCCCGGTCTTCATCCAGCTTCGGGAGCAGGAGAATCTGCCGGATGTGGTGTGTGCCGGGAGAGGTAAAACGCTGTTGTTGCTCTTGATAGTAGGCGCGAATCTCTTCAGGTACGACGACGATCCCTCGACGAACTTCGATATCCCTGACTCGGCGGGCCATCAATTCTTCGCGAAGGATGTCCTTTGATTGAGTGGCCGACGGCGGGAACCCGGCGGGGTTTCTGCGCATCTGTTCCCAGGCTTGATCCACCTCTTGATCGCTGACGGAAATGTTCTTAGCCTTGGCCTCCTGGACCAGGAGCTTTCGTTCGATCAACAGGTTCAAGACTTCAAGGCGTTTCTGCGAGAGACGCTCCTTGAATTCATCGCCGTCATAACGAGCTTTCAAGCGAAAGAATTCATCACCCATTTCCGTTTGAAGCTCTGAAGCCGTAATGATCTCCGTGTTGACAATGGCGGCGATCCCATCAGTGACCGCTTTTCCTTCACCGCTTGTCCCCGACCCGATCGGGGATCCAGTCGGGGATTGAGCAGACGCAACGGGAACAAGGCACGTGATCGCGCATAACGCCATGAGCAGGAGGGCCGCTGTCCCTGACGTGCGTCGGCATGGCGAGTGACGGAATGATGAATCGGGTTGGTGATGATCGTGCATCATGAGCGTGAAGGTATCACGGTGTCCGGAGAAGCATCCAACAGGCCATTCAACATCGTCGTCAGGGCCGAGACCGTTGCTGGCCAGTCATCGAGGTCCATGGGTACGGCAAAGGAGACGGGAGAGAGAAATTGGAGCCGGTTTTCCGAATACTGCATGAGCCAATCGAGACTCTGTTGCGCAATCGTGGCGTTGGGAGCGAAGGTCACGGTCACGGCGCCGTTCGCGGCGTCCAGCGACTCCACGTTCAGCTTTTTGGCGAGCAGGCGAATTTGCATGACCTGAAACAACTGTTCGACCGGTTCGGGCGGCGTTCCATACCGGTCCTGCGTCTCCCCATGCAGCAGCGCGAGGTCGCCGACCGTCTGGCTGGCGGAGAGCCGCTTATACAACGACAAGCGTTGGTGGCCGTCCTCGACGTAGTCGTCCGGGATAAAGGCCGATACGGGCACGTGCAACGTGGGTTCGATCTCTTCTTCAACGGGTTCGCCTTGCCGCTGTTGCACGGCTCGCTCCACCATCTGCATATACAGGTCAAAGCCCACCGCGGCAATGTTGCCGGACTGTTGTTTGCCGAGCAGGTTGCCGGCGCCGCGAATTTCCAGGTCAGCGGCGGCAATGCGAAAGCCCGACCCCAAATCCGCAAATTCCTGAATGGCCAGCAGCCGCCGTTGGGCATCGGTACTCAGGATTTCTTCATTGGGGAAAAAGAAATACGCATAGGCCTGGTCCCCGGCACGCCCCACGCGCCCCCGCAGTTGATAGAGTTGCGCCAGGCCAAACAAATCAGACCGGTCCACCAGGATGGTATTGGCGCGCGGCACGTCCAGCCCCGATTGAATAATGGAAGTCGAGATCAGGATATCCGCTTCGCCGTGAAAGAATTTCAGCATGACGCCTTCGAGCACGTGTTCGTTCATCTGCCCATGGGCCATGACCAGCCGGCCTTCGGGCACGAGTTCCCGGAGCCAGGCGGCCGTCCGCTCAATGGTTTCCACCCGGTTATGCACGTAAAACACCTGTCCCTGTCTCGCCAGTTCCCGGCGGATCGCCTCGCGGATCAGGTTGGAATTGAACCGGACGACCTGGGTGCGAATGGCCAAGCGGCCGGGCGGAGGCGTGTCGATAACCGACAGGTCCCGAACCCCGGAAAAGGCCATTTGCAGCGTGCGCGGGATGGGAGTCGCCGTGAGCGTCAACACGTCCACTTGCGTGCGCAGTTGTTTCAGGCGTTCCTTATGGCGAACGCCGAACCACTGCTCTTCGTCGATAATGACCAGGCCCAGGTTCTTGAAGCGCACGTTCTTGTGCAGGAGCCGGTGCGTGCCAATGACGATGTCCACGACGCCCGAGGCGAGGTCGGACAACAACGCTTTAACCTCTTTGGGGGTTTGAAACCGCGAGAGCGTCCCCACGTGAATGGGAAACGGCGCGAACCGTCGCGTAAACGTTTCCGCATGTTGTTGCGCCAGGAGGGTGGTGGGCACCAGCACCGCCACCTGCCGGTTATCCTGGACGGCCTGGAACGCCGCGCGCATCGCCACTTCGGTTTTGCCATACCCGACGTCCCCGCACACCAACCGGTCCATGGGTTTGAGCAGCCGAAGGTCCCGTTGAATGTCGTCGATCGCTTTGATCTGGTCAGGAGTTTCTTCATAATCGAACGCCGCCTCGAATTCATGGACCAAGGAGCCGTCCTGCTGGTACGGTTGGCGACTGACGACTTCCCGGTCGGCGTACAACTCGACAAGTTCGTCGGTCATGTCCTCAATGGCTTTCTTGACGCGCGCCTTGGTCTTGGCCCACGCGGTGCCTCCCAATTTGTCGAGGGTCGGAGCCACGTGGTCGCTGCCTCGAAATTTCTGGACCTGGTTCAACCGGTCCAGCGGCACATAGAGCGTGTCCCGTCCTGCAAATTCCAGGATGAGATAATCGCTTTCAAAGTCTTGAACCGACAAACGCCGAAGCCCCTTGTACCGGCTGATGCCATGTTGGACGTGGACCACGTAGTCGCCGGAGTTCAAATCCTCCAACGAGGAGAGAAAGGTTGCGGTCTTGCTTTTAGGTTGAGGGCGATGCCGTGAGATTTTAGCGAAAATATCGTCTTCGGTAATCACGGCGAACGGCAATGACGGCGCCACAAACCCCGATGAAAGAAATCCTTGGAGGATATAAAACGGTAAGCGTGCCGAAGGATCGAAAGCGTGCGAGAAGGGGTTCTGTTCCGTCGCGGGCGCGTGATGTTCGGCAAACAACCCGGACAGGCGCCCGACTTGTCCCGATGATCGAACCACGACCACAACCGGCCCGTCACTACGAAGCCGTTCCAGGATCGAGAGGGTATCGGTAAAGGATGTTCCGCGGAGACCCAAGCCCACGCTCCTGGCCGACTGGCATGGAAGGGTGATGACCGGATTCCACGCGCCGTCACCGGGCGCGACCACGTCAAACGCCAGAAGTGGGCCCTCGGAAAGCAACGGCAGAAACTCATCCCAGACGGCGGACTGTTGAGCAGGATCAGGATACGGAACGCCGGTACCCGTTGCGTCGTGTTCCTCCCATGCCGCGTGCAAGCGTTCTGCCCACTCTCGTGCATGCTGCGCCAAGGTGATGGGGCGATCCATGACCACAAACGGTGAAGCCGGAAAGTAATCCAACAGGGTGGCCATGGACGAATGAAAGTCCGGCAATCGCCACTCGGCATCCGGCGGAATCTCGACCAGCGAGTGATCGGATTCGTCATCCGGGAGCAGGTATTCCCGCGCGGGAAGGAGCACCGCGGAGAGAACCGATTCGGTGGATTCCTGTGTGCCCGGATCAAACTGCCGGGTGGACTCCACGGTATCGCCCAAAAACTCGATCCGGTAGGGTTCGGTGCCCCCGGTCGAAAAGATATCCACGATGCCGCCTCGAACGCTGAATTCTCCGGGGATGTCCACCACGGAAACCCGCCGGTAGCCGGTCCGCAGCAAATGGCGAAGCAACGATTCCCGCTCGATGACGCTGCCCACTTTGAGCGTCAAACAGGCTTGCGCGAACACGGACTGGGGGATCAGGTACTGCAAGGCGGCCTGCGGTGTCGTGATGACCACCGTGGGGCGATGGGTTTGAAGCTGAAACAAGGTCCGCGTCCGTTGCGTGATGAGATCGATGGATGGGTCCCCGGCTTCATACGGGGCTTGGCCCCGGTCCGGGAAAAACGCCAGAGATTCGACAGGCAGGTTGAAAAAGTCAAAGAAGAACGCCAGGTCCCGGCATAACGATTCCGCCTCATCCTGGGTTGGTGTCAGAATAAGCCAGTTGTGGGGAATGACGCCTTGGAACGGTCGCTCGGAGGTCGATGCCTCGTCTCCCGTCGTTCTCAACAGGCTGAGGACGAACGCCAAGCTGGGCCCATGTGGCCCAAGCACCAAAGGTTGAGCCCCCGGAGTCGTCAAGGCCTCAAACAGGGGCGCCAGATACCGGTCGCAGGATTGTTGGAACGGGTTGTTCATGCACAAAGCATTTATCGTGGGCAGGCGTTTCTCTTCCCCTCCTTTGTAAGGAGGGGCGAAGGGGAGGTAGAGGCGATAAGCAGAACGGTGACGGAACTATCCGGGACTGGAGCCTTCAACGCCGACCTTCGTTGCACATGCGAAGAATTTATTGTCTAGTTAGATCATTCGACATGTCAAGCTTGTGATAGATTATCTTGCATCATGTGTCATTGAGAGGTGGTGGCCCTATACAGTGCATTGTACAAGTTAAACGCAACAGATAGAATTGTGCGCTCATGAATAAGAAAAGCCTGAGCGAGCGCGACATT
>JAPPLK010000103.1 GCA_028819435.1 Nitrospira sp. | reverse complement strand
TGAGGGTTGAGCGAGGACACAACGCAGCCCTGCGCCCGATAGTGCAGTAAATCAGAGGTTCCTTTACATTACACAAAGGCAAGTAAAGGTCACAGACGATGAAACAATTCGCGCAACGATTGGTCGGTGCCCCCGCGTTTGAATACGTGATTATCGCGCTCATTATCGGGAACGGGGCGTTGTTGGGCATGGAGACGTCTCCCGCTCTGGTTCAGCAATATGGAGAATGGATGCATTTGGGAAATCATGCGGTGCTGGTCGTGTTCATCCTCGAAGCCCTGCTGAAGATGATGGCCGTGGCCCCGCAGGTCGATCGGTATTTTCGAGACGGGTGGAACGTCTTCGATTTTTCGGTGATCGTGTTCTCGCTGGTGCCCGCGACCGGGGAGTATGCCATGATCGCCCGGCTCGCTCGATTATTACGGGTCCTGCGGTTGATTTCCACGATTCAGGAACTGCGCTTGATTGTCTCGACGCTCGTGCGCTCGATTCCAAGCATGGGACACGTCATGCTTCTGATGAGCATCATCTTCTATATTTATGCGATTACGGGCTACCAATTGTTTCATGAACATGATCCCGTTCATTGGCGAAACCTGGGCATTTCTCTATTGTCATTGTTTCGGGTCGTGACGCTGGAGGATTGGACGGACATCATGTATACCGCCATGGAATTGCATCCGTTGGCGTGGCTCTATTTCGTCAGTTTCGTAGTGGTCGGGACGTTCGTGGTGATCAATCTTTTTATCGCGGTGGTCCTCAACAATCTTGAAGAGGCCAAAGCCGAGCGCCTGCGGGAACTGGAACAACCCGTCTCGCGGGAAGAAATCCTGCGCGATCTTCGCTCAACACAGAAGGCCTTGCGCCGTTTGGAGGAACGTTTGGATCGCCAACGTGAGTCCTGACGGCCTTCATGCAAGTGGTGCCCCTCGACACTCTTTCCGATCAGGACTCAAGCCGCTGCGCAATCGTCATAACGCCCTTCTGAAACTCCCGTTGATCCATGTCCAAAGACCAGGACAGCCGAATCGCAGGCGCGTCATCTTCAGGGTAATCCACAAAAGGTTTCACGATAATCTCCGCTTCGGAGGCAAGCCGTTTGACGAATGCTCCATGATCCAGGGCGTCCGGGCCTTTGAACGTCAGGATGCCGGGTGCGTGAGGTCCCTGCCATTCCAGGAAACGGCAATTCCGGTGCCCGCCCAGCAGTTCCCTGGCCGTTTCTCGAAAGATCCGCTGTGGTTCCGTGTTGATTCCCCGCTGGTGTCGCTGCTCGCAGGCCCCGGCGAGTCCCGCAATGAGCCCGATGTTCTGCGTCCCGATTTCAAATGAGCCGGTCGGCGACGTACTGAACTGTTTTCTTTCGATCCCGTGGTAGCGGGGATGCGAAAAAAAACTCTCACGCATCACCATCGCCCCAGTGCCGAGAGGGCCTGCACACCACTTATGCCCGGCAAAAAAATAGCCGTCGAAATCGAGCGCATTCAGATCAACGGGGATATGTCCGACTGCTTGTGCGCCGTCGATGACGACCAGGCACTGCCGCGCCTTGGCCATCGAGGCCGCGTCATGGACGGGAAACACCCGTCCGTCAACGTGCGACACGTGGCTCATTACGATGGCTTTGACGCCGGTCTCGTTGATTTGTTCTTCCAGCGTATGCAGGAACGTTTCGAGGGACGTTGGCCTGACGGCGTGAACGCGGATGCCGTCGTGCTCGAGTGCGCGAAGTTGTCTGGTGATGGACGGGTTTTCGTGCGTGGTGGTAAGAATGGTATCGCCCGGTTCCCACTTCAAAGAAGAAAGCATCAGATAATGCGCGGTGGACGCATTCGTGGTGAACGCGATGGTCGAAGGATCACTCACGTTTAACAGGGCGCCGACTTTTTGCCGGCAATCTTGAACCTTCCGGAGATACCACTCGATGCCGGCTTCCGAATACAAATAGCGTTTGAACTCGCGCAGCGTCCGAGCAACTTCGGCCTCAGCCTCTGCCATTGTCGGACAGAGTGCGGCGTAATTCAGGTAGATCATGAATCAGCCGGAAGGCTTTTGGGCCAGGGCGAGACCGTGCAGGTCATGGAGATCGCTATACCAGGCAACGGGGTTGAACCCCGCGCGGGCCAGCAGAACTTCCACGTGGTGGCGCGTGTATTTCGTGCTGATCTCCGTGAGGATTTCTTCCCCCTCTTCAAGGCGAAGGGTCAACTCCAATTCAGGAATAGGAATCACTTGCCGGCAAACCGACCGAAGGTGCATTTCAATTTGCTGTTCATCATGATTAAACCGGGCCACGTGGTCGAAGTTCTCAGGATCAAATTCTGCTCCAATCACGACCTTCAACACGGACAATATGTTTTTGTTGAACGCGGCCGAGAGCCCGGCCGAATCATTATACGCGGCTTCCAGGCGCTCCACGTCCGTGATGAGTTGAGCGCCAAGGAGAAAAAAATCACCTGGATCCATTTCGTGAGCGACCGACGACAGAAAGGCCGGAGCGGCTTCAGGTACCAAGTTGCCGATGGTTCCGCCCAAAAACACGACCAAGCGTCGTCCGCCCTGCGGAATATGTTCCAAATGGGTCAGGAAATCCCCAACAACCCCGTGAACGTGCAGCCCTTCGTATTCCTCAACCAGTTCTTGCGCCACTCGTCGCACGATGCCCTCGCTGAAATCAAAGGGCACGTAGAACCGCAACCGGTTTGTCCGGGCCATGGCATCCAACAAGACCCGGGTTTTGGTGGCTGCGCCGGAACCCAATTCAACCAATTCCTCGGCACAGGTTCGCGCGATCACGTCATCAGCCACGGTTTTGAGCAATTGGTGTTCCGTGCGAGTCGGGTAATATTCGGGTACGGCGCAAATCCGTTCAAAGAGCGCGGAGCCGTGATCATCATAAAAATACTTCGTCGGCAATCGCCGCGGTCTCGACAGCAGGCCCGCGCGAAGTTCTTCCTTGACGGCACCGGGATCCTGATTATTCAGGTGAACGTCGATAATAATATTGGATTGCTCAAGCATGAAAGTGCGTCGTGATGAAAAGATGACGGGTACCGTGATGGAGAGGAGTGGGATGGTAAAGCCAGCACTGTAACGGGTTGCCCGTCTTTGTGCAAGGAGTCAGACGCCACGCGGTCTGATCCACGATTCCACCTTGCCGAGAAACCCATCGATCACCAACGCCAGTACTGCTGCGGGCAACGCCCCGGAAAGAATTACGGTCGTGTTGGCCATTTGCAGGCCCGCAACAATCGGCACGCCCAGGCCGCCTGCGCCAATAAACGCGGACAGCGTGGTCGTTCCCACGGTGATGACGCCGGCCGTTCGGACGCCGGCCATGATCACGGGCGCGGCCAATGGCAGTCGCACCCAATGGAGGATTTGCCATTCCGTCATGCCGAGCGCGCGAGCCGCTTCCACGGCTTGGGGTGCCGCATCGCGGAGGCCCGAATAGGTGTTCCTCACGATGGGAAACAGGGAATATATCCATAAGGCAATCACGGCCGGCAGCATGCCGATCCCGAACACGGGGATCATGAAGGCGAGCAACGCGATGGAAGGGATCGTTTGCGTGAGGCCGATGCCTCGAATAACGGGTTCGGCAACCGTCTGGTGACGTTCGAGAAACAAACCCAACGGGACGGCCATAAGGATCCCCAACCCTAACGCCAGTCCGGCCAGGCCCAGGTGTTCGATTGTTCGACGCATCAGCGTCGTCCGTTTTGCCCAGGCATAGGCAAAGAATCCTTCCTTGTGCGGAACGGGTTGGGTGCCGGCAGCATCGTTCGCAAAAAGGTGCAGGGCCGACAAGGCGTCGCGCGCCACCACTTCCACGGGTTCCCCGCCTTCCTGTAAACGATAATTCAATTGGCGCATGGTCCCGGCGTCGAACGCATTGGTCAACAATCCCAGGATTGCCCCCAACTCGGGGTGTTGCTCGAGCGTGGAGCCTCGAATGAGACCGGACGCTTCATAGGGTGGGAAAAATTGCCGATCATCGTCCAGCACCACGAAGTCATACACGGCAAGCCGCCCGTCGGTGGTATACACGTCGAGCACGTCGATTTCGCCTGCAGCGGCGGCCTGGTATTTCAGGGACTGTTGCATGGCCTGCACGCGTTGAAAGGTGAGGCCGTACCGTGTTTCCAGGCCTGGTAATCCATCGGGTCGGTTGATGAATTCATACCCGAACCCTCCCGTCAAGGAAGGCGCGATCTTGACGAGGTCCGAAATGGTTCGCAGGGGGATGCCGGCCGTTCGAGAGCGAGGAACCGCAAGGGCATAGGCGTTCTCAAATCCTAATGGATTCAGCCACCACAAATCCCAACGTTGCAAAAATTCTGCGCGAACAACGTTGAGCGCCGTTCGTGAATCTCCGGTCGGCGGTTGCTGCAAGATGCTGACGAGCCCGGTGCCCGTGTATTCGGGGTAAAGGTCGATGGCTCCGGTCCGAAGCGCTTCAAAACAAACCTGCGTGCCCGCCAGGCCCAATCGCCGTTCCACGGACAGGTCAGTACGGGCTTCGATGAGTTGGGCGAAGATTTCAGCCAGGAGCTTGCTCTCCATGAAATTCTTTGAGCCGACGACGATGCGGTCTTCCTGCGAAAAGGCCGGCAAAGGAAGCAATACGAAGAAGGCCAGCGCCACGAAACACAGAGAATGAAGCAACCTGGTCATGCATGCTCTCCGTGGGATCGGTGGCGGAGTAATTGCACCACGTAGTCGTGTGCCGGGGCGCTGAGCAGGTCGGCCGGGGTTCCGGTCTGCAGGAGACGTCCTTCTTTCAATACTGCGATGCGGTCGCCGAGTTGCAGCGCCTCATCCACGTCGTGGGTGACCATGACCATGGTTTTTTTGAGGCGTTGCTTGAGGTCGAGGAATTGGCGTTGGAGTTCATGACGGGTGATTGCGTCGAGCGCGCCGAATGGTTCATCGAGCAGGACGATCCCGGGATCGGCGGCGAGGGCCCTCGCAAAGGCCACGCGTTGTCGTTGTCCGCCGGACAGTTCAATGGGATACCGCGCTCGAAATTGTTGCGGGTCAAGATGAACGAGGTCCAGGAGCACGTGCACCCGGTTTGTTCTTTGTTCGGACTCCCATCCAAGCAACAGCGGTACGAGACCGACGTTCTCTTCAACGGTCCAATGCGGCAACAATCCGGCGTCCTGTTGCACGTATCCGACGTGGCGACGAAGATTGATGGGATCCTGGACTCGTACCGGTTCGTCATGGACGTAAACCTCACCTGAACTGGGATGAGTCAACCCGTTGAACATCCGGAGCAAGGTTGTTTTACCGGACCCGCTTTCCCCGATCAGGACCAGGGTTTCGCCTTCAACCACTTCGAGATCGACGTGGTCGAGGACTCGAACCCCGGGGCCGAACTCCTTGCTGACGTCGCGGACATGCAGGACTGGCGGCTTCATCGTTATAGACCCTCCCGAATGCAACTCCCTCTCCCCTTGAGGGAGAGGGCTGGGGTGAGGGGTATCCAGTATTTTTTCTTGACAAGATTCGACTATGAAGATATTACACAAGCCCGTAGGAGAGAGGCTATCGACTCTCCCGCAACGAAGTCAGTGTAGCATCACGTCAGGAATTATGCCGCGTTTAGTCGAAATACGGAAGGAATTATCCGCGGCGCGGGCTTGTACCGACCACGTCTTTTCCCTGTTTCAACCGGAGACGCTCTATGAGCGTCCCATCCCGGAACGTCATCGCGTCGTATTTTACGTCGGCCATTTAGAGGCGTTTGATTGGAACCAGATTTGTCGCTGGGCGTTGGGCCAGTCCTCTTTTCATGGCACGTTTGATTCACTGTTCGAGGCGGGCATCGATCCTGAAGTCGGCTCGCAACAGCAAGACGCGCCATCGGACTGGCCTTCACTCGAAGAAATCCGGCAATACAACGTCAAGGCCAGGGAGTCGGTTGATACGGCGTTGGAAAACGCTCCGGAAACCGTCTTGCGCATGGCGATCGAGCATCGTTGGATGCACGCCGAAACCACGGCCTACCTGCTGCATCACGTTGCCCATGGTGGGAAAAAATCTCCGCTGTTGTCGCCAACGCCCGGAGGTCCGCCCCCGCAACATGCCATGATCGACGTTCCTCAAGGCGTGGCGACGCTCGGCCGTCGTGACGGGTTTGGCTGGGATAATGAATTCGGCGAACAGCAAGAAGACGTGCCGGCCTTTGCAATCAGCAAATACAAGATCACCAACGAACAATATCAGGCATTCGTCGAACAGGGCGGCCCCATCCCCCCGTTTTGGATTAAGCGGGGCAAGCACTGGTTCCTGGCCACGATGTTCGAGGAAATTCCGCTTCCCCAGCATTGGCCCGTTTACGTGTCCCTGAGCCACGCGCAGGCCTATGCGCAATGGGCCGGGCTCTCGCTTCCGACCGAAGCACAATTTCATCGCGCGGCATACGGGACGCCAAGCGGTGAAGAGCGTGCCTATCCCTGGGGAAACCGGATCGCCAACGGCGTGCACGGGAATTTTCACTTTCGGTTTTGGGACCCCATCCCGGTCACGGCCAATCCGCACGGTGACAGTGCATTCGGGGTTTCCCAGTTGGTCGGCAACGGCTGGGAATGGACCGCGACGAGTTTTCATCCCTTTGAAGGCTTCCGTCCCTATTCCACCTATCCCGGATACTCCGCCCGCTTCTTCGACGACGATCATTTCATCGTCAAAGGCGGCGCCCCCACCACGGCCTCTTGCCTGTTGCGTCGCTCATTCCGGAATTGGTTTCGTCAGGACTATCCCCACGCCCACGCCGGCTTCCGGTGCGTCCAAAACTCCTGAAGGACTGCCGTGCCTTCCACCATCGAACACAATCCACCCAATGCTTTTCACCGGGAGCTTCGGTTCCTTGCGCTCGCCACCATCGTCGGTCTGTTGGCCTGTTCCACGAATGCCGTGGCGTCGGAGATTGACCGGCTGCGGCAGGCCTGCACGGATGAGCGTGTTCTCAAGCTTGGGTTTTTCTCGGATTTCAAGCCCGTCAGCTATAGTGAGAATTCCACCCCGGGAACAGCCGGATTTAATCGCCACCGGGGGTACGAAGCGAACCTGCTGACGGCCCTTGAAGCCATGGAGGATGCGGGATTGGCCTTCCAGCGCAGAGGCATCGGCGTCTGGCCCGGCATCTGGCTGACACCAGCGGGCCCGGATTTCGACATGGTGGGAGGCGGCATCACGATTCTTGATTCGCGTACCCGCAATGACGCCAACGAAACCGTGATTGCCTTTACCTCGGGACACATCACGTTTCGCCAATCCTTACTGGTGCGCGCGGAGGACGCCGAGCGCCTCGCAAGCCATGACGATCTCACTGACGCGCGCGTCGGCGTGCGCGGCGGGACCACTGGCGAACATCGGCTGCTGGAGCTGACGGGCATGGTCAACGCCGATGGAGACTTGGCTCAGGGTACGATCGTGTACAAGTCGGATGGCACTCAGGTCACTGCCGACGGCAGTGCCAACTACCGTATCACCGCTGCCGGTGCAACGCCCAACCTCGATGGTCGATCTCGCCTTCAGGGTCCTCAAGGCACGGTGGCCGAGGTCATATATTTTGAAACCGAGGGCGAGCAATTCGAGGCGCTCGGCAACAGGACCGTCGATGCCCTGGCAAAGGGTGAGATCGGCAACCGCGAGGCCAGTGCGGATTCCAGGGGTGCGTTTGTGGTAACGGCCCTCGACCCCGAAACCGAACTTGGTGGCTTTGCCTTCGACAAGGACGACGAGGCGTTGGCTGCCTGTGTAGACGACAAACTGAACTGGCTGACGGATCAGCGCCGTATCGGCTACGCGGAATGGCATGCCGACCCTCTCGCGTTCATGCAGCGTGCCAGGCTGTGGAATGCCACCGAAGTATTCGGCCAGATCTACGCGTATTCGATGTTGTCAGAACTGATGCGCGAGGAATTTCCCGCAACACTGGAGCGTCTTGGACGCCGCTTTGGCGAATTCGGCGCAGTCCAGTCGCAGCCGAGTGCTGATGCCGTGGGCATCTGGGCACGGGCCAAAGGCAGCCATCGCCGGATCGAAAACGTTGACGTGGCCACTAACGCCTTCGGCGGTGGCAAGTGGCGACAGAACCGCGGCCAGGTCGAGATCGGCTATGACTTCCCCATACCAGCGGCCGGCCCAGTGGTCGGAGGAATCTCGATCCATGCAATGCACACGACGGCGCAGGCCCGGAAAGGCCGCTCCTATTCAGCGTCGGACCTCGAAGCCGCCGGGTACGGCGGTGCGTTGACCTTGGCCCGGTTTGATCAGAACGGCTTCTACTGGGAAGCCCAGAGCCGATTCAGCTTCTGGAACGTTGACGTTGACTTCGCCTCACGGAGAATTTCGGAATCGATCGACGCTCGTTCATGGGGAGTTTCATTCGAGGTCGGCCGGGAGTTCGAAACCGGTTTGGAATTCGAGACCGGCGACTTCAGGGTCACGCCTCGCGTGCAAGTGGTCTATACAGGGGTGGCCTTCGACGATTTCACCGACGGTGACGGCGTGACAGTCGCGCAGGGAGACAGCGACAGTCTTGAAGTGTCGGCGGGTTTGGGGGCTGCAATGATACTTCCGAAGCAGGACCTCAGGCTCTACGTTGACCTGAGTATTTCACATGATTTCCAGGACGACAGCTCGGTCAATGCCTATGGGTTCGAGTTTCGTTCAGGGTTCAGCGATACCTGGGGACATGCCAGGTTGGGCGCCGCAAAAAAGATCATGGATGGGGTTTCGATCATCCTGCAAGGCAGGGTCGGCTCGCCCCTTGGCGATGACACCAGCGACGCCTTGAGCTACGGAGCCCAGACGAGCCTGCGAATCGAGTTCTGATCTTATCTCTTTGTATGTGTTCGTCATTCCCTGCCCCCCTCACCCCAGCCCTCTCCCGCCAAAGAGGGGAGAGGGTGTATTCTTAGTTCCTCTCCTTTGTAAGGAGGGGCGAGGGGAGGTAGAGCGATTGTTTGAAAAAGTGCACCATGTCTCATGGAATTGCCGGTCACGTCTCCGGCAGGCGGATGCGTTCGACCAATGCCCTGATTTTTGCAGGCGGCGGCGTGGTGCATTGTGAGACCGCCAGCGCGACGCACAGGTTCAGGAACATGCCGACCGTGCCGATGCCTTCCGGCGAAATGCCGAGAAACCAGTTGGCCGGAACGTTCTCCGCCATGGGGGCAATAAACACGCCTTTGAAATACAGAATGTAGCCCATGGTAAAGATGAGCCCCGTCAGCATGCCGGCAATGGCTCCCCATTTGTTCATGCGGGTACTGAAGATGCCCAGCAGGATGACCGGGAACAGGGACGAGGCTGCCAGTCCGAAGGCGAACGCCACCACCTGGGCCACGAACGCCGGGGGATTAGACCCAAGATACCCTGCGATCCCAATGGATACGGCCGCGGCGATGCGGCCGGCGGTCAATTCCTGTTGCTCCGACAGGTTTTTGGCGAAGGTACTTTTTAACATGTCGTGCGATACGGCCACGGAAATGACCAGCAGCAGTCCTGCTGCGGTGGACAGGGCCGCGGCAATGCCACCTGCGGCAATCAAAGCAATCACCCAATCGGGCAGGCCGGCAATTTCAGGATTGGCCAACACCATGATGTCCCGGTCCACGTAGATTTCATTGGCAAAAGGCGCGCCCTCGACCACGTTGCCGGGACCGGGATTCGTGACCAGGCGCTGGTCCGATTCACCACGGGCTTCGCCGTCGAAGACGGGTTTGCCGCCGGCGAAGGCACGGCCGGCTGCGTGTTGGACGTGGCCATCATGATTGTGATCGTACCAGGCAATCAGACCCGAGTGTTCCCACGTACGAAACCAGCCCGGCATTGTTTCATAGGGAGTCCCGGTCCCATCGGGGCTGTTGACGGTCGTGATGAGATTCAACCGCGCCAGCCCGCCGACCGCAGGGGCCACGGTATAGAGCAGCGCGATAAAAACCAGCGCCCAGGCCGCGGACCGTCGTGCATCCGCCACGCGGGGCACGGTAAAAAACCGCACGATCACGTGAGGCAGGCCCGCGGTCCCCGTCATCAGGGCAAACGTAATGGTCAGCACGTTGATCATGGAACTATCGTTGAAGGGGTGTGTGTAGGCGTTGAACCCCAGGTCCATCAGGACCTGATCCAGTTTCAGCAGGAGATACCCGGACCCGTCTGCCATGGTGGACCCCAAGGCCAACTGCGGAACCGGGTTGCCGGTCAATTGCATGGAAATGAACACGGCAGGGACGGTATAGGCGAAGATCAACACGCAGTATTGCGCCACCTGTGTGTAGGTAATGCCTTTCATCCCGCCGAGTACGGCGTAGATGAACACGATCCCCATCCCGACGGCCAGACCCACGTCGATATCCACCTCGAGGAAGCGGGAAAACACGATGCCTACCCCGCGCATTTGTCCGGCCACGTAGGTAAAGGAGATGAAGATGAGACACAGGGCGGCCACGAAGCGGGCCAGGTCCGAGTCATACCGTTCGCCGATAAATTCCGGCACGGTGAATTTGCCGAATTTGCGCAAATACGGAGCGAGCAGCATGGCCAACAACACGTACCCGCCGGTCCAGCCCATGAGATACATGCTGCCTTCATACCCGAGAAACGCAATCAGGCCCGCCATGCTGATAAAGGAGGCGGCTGACATCCAGTCCGCCGCGGTGGCCATGCCGTTGGCAAGGGGCGGGACGTGTTTGCCGGCGATGTAAAACTCACTGGTGCTGTTGGCGCGAGCCCAAAACGCAATCCCGATGTACACCACAAACGTGAATCCCACGACGACCGTCGTCAAAACCTGCAAACTCATGCGCCGTCCCGTGTGTCACGCTCGGCCCGGTAGCGTTGATCCAGCCTAGTGACTCGCCAATTGTAGAAGAAGATCAGGGCGACAAACGCATACATGGCCCCCTGCTGCGCGAACCAGAAACCCAGCTTGTACCCGCCGAGAGAGAAGTAGTTGAGTTGTTCGACAAAGAGGATGCTGCACCCATAAGACACCACACCCCAAACCGTAAGGCACAAGGCAATCAGCCGCAGATTAGCTTTCCAATAGGCGTTGGAATGAGTGCTCACGGTGCCCTGATTCCCCCACTGGGTGATGGCCGCTCATGGAACAGGGATTCAATCTGCCGTATAATGACAAATTTGTCGACAATTTTACACAAGAAGAAAGTCGGGCAGGTCTGGGCAATTCGTCGTTCTCCCTCTCCCGCTGGGAGAGGGTTGGGGTGAGGGGTCTCTGGTGTAGGGACAGGCCTGCGTGCCTGTCCAAGAAACAGATTGGAGGTCTGCCGCATGGCAATCCGACAATCCACGCTATGTTCCTGCCATGCTTTTGCTATGAATTGCTATGTTTATGCTATAAATGTTATGAAAAACATAGCATAATATAGCATAAAGCATAGCGTGGATGTGTAGCTGAAAAATTTGCTATGCTTTGCTATGTTTGCTATGTTTTATTTCAAATATTTCAATTTTTATGGTTATGGACATCCAATCAACCCTACGTGCTATTAGGGCCAAACTCGATCTCACCCAGCAGCAACTCGCTGAGCGGCTCGGTGTCTCCTTCGCCACAATAAACCGCTGGGAAGGCGGCACCACCAAGCCACAAAAAGCCGCACAGGAAGCGATCGCCGCACTTGCCGCCGAGGTGAAACTCAACGAGGTAGGGGCAGCCATAGAGCCGACCGAGGCGGCATCGCGCGTCACGCGACGCAGGGCAAAAGCCACTCGACGCGCCGTTTCCCCATCCACCAAAACCATGGAGCAGATGTTGTGGGACGCGGCCTGCTCCATCCGTGGAGAAAAGGATGCTGCCAAGTTCAAAGACTACCTCTTGCCGCTCCTGTTTCTCAAACGGCTGTCCGACGTCTTCGACGATGAGATTGGACGCCTGGCCGAGGAATACGGCGACCGCGCCACCGCACTTGAGATTGCCGAAAGCGATCACAAACTGTTGCGCTTCTACTTGCCACTCGAAGCGCGATGGAGCGTCATCAACGGCCGCGAAAGCTGCGAATGGCCGCTTGACGAACGAAAGCGAAGCACGCGGCCCCAAGACGTGGGCGAACATCTGACTAGGGCCGTGCGGGCCGTCGTCAAACAGAACCCCTCCCTCTCGGGCGTCATCGACCTCGTGGATTTCGCAGCCGAGCGCAACGGCGAGCGCGACGTCAACCCGGCCAAGCTCACCGCCGTGGTGGAGACCTTCTCCGATCCCCGGTACCGGCTCGGCCTCGCCGACGTGCAACCCGACTTCCTTGGTCGCGCCTATGAATATCTCCTGCGCAAGTTCGCGGAAGGGTCCGGCCAGAGCGCGGGCGAGTTCTTCACCCCGACCGAAGTCGGGTTCCTGATGGCGCACATCATGCGACCAAAGCCGGGAGAAGACTGTCACGACTACGCCTGCGGCTCGGCCGGTCTGCTCGTCAAGCTCCAACTCGTCGCCCGTGAACTCGATCCCACCAGCCGAGTTCCACTCAAACTCTACGGTCAGGAACTGCAAGCCGAAAGCTACGCCGTCGCGCACATGAACGCCATCATCCATGACATGGACGTCAGGGTCGCCCGCGGCGACACCATGATCAACCCCAAATTCAAGACCGCGTCCGGCCGGATCAACACCCACGACGTCGTAGTCGCCAATCCCATGTGGAACCAGCCGTTCAGTCAGGAGGTCTTTGCCAATGACCCGTTCGACCGCTTCCGCACGAGGGGCGGTATCACGACCGGCAAGGGCGATTGGGCGTGGCTCCAGCACACGCTCGCCTGCCTGAACGAACGCGGACGCGCCGCAGTCGTGCTCGACACCGGCGCCGTCACACGCGGCTCCGGTGCCAAGCACGAAGACAAGGAACGCAACATCCGCAAATGGTTCGTCGATCACGACCTGATCGACGGCGTGATCCTGTTGCCCGACAATCTCTTCTACAATACCACCGCTGCGGGCATCATCGTGGTACTGTCCAAGCGCAAGCCTGCGGGTCGAAAAAATAAGATCGTGCTCCTCAACGCCAGCCGTCACGTCGGTAAAGGCCGCCCCAAGAACTACATCCCGGAGAAAGACATTCGCCCGCTCGCAGCCGCCTTCCTCAAAGGCGAGCCAGTCAAAGGCGAAATCGCCGTCATCACCCGCGAACAAGCAGCCCAAGCCGACTACAACCTCAGCCCAAGCCGGTGGGTGGGGCAGGCGGACACTCTATCTCAACGCTCGATCAAGGAAATCGTTGCCGAAATGCAGCGCCTCGATGCTGAAGCCCGCGAGATTGACTCGCGTCTGGCAGACGTACTGGCACAATTACAGGAGACATGAACCCCGGAGAAAGAAGGAGGTGGAAAATATGGGCGCAACACACGTAACGGTCAGGATTACAAACCCGGCGGCACCGGACAGGTTTTGGGAAGGGCTTTTCCTGGTGGATACAGGGGCAGCCGATTCCCTTGTTCCCAGACAGCATCTTGAAGCTATCGGCATCGAGCCCGAAGGGAAGCGCGTGTATGAACTGGCCGATGGCAGCGAGATTTCCGTGGACGTCGCCGTTGCCAAAATAGAGTTCATGGGCGAGTTCGTTGGTGGAACGGTCATCTTCGGCGAGGCTAACGCGGAACCGTTACTGGGTGTAACGGCGTTGGAGTCCGTCGGCATCGAGGTGGACCCGCTGAACCAGCGGTTAAAGCGGCTACCGTCCGTGCGGTTGAAGAGAATGGCATGACGATCAGGCAAGCAGTTCGTCTTGCGGATATGTGCGATCTCGTCGCTGAGCCGGTCAGTCCCGGTGCTCGACCACAAGCGCTTTACCTGGGGTTGGAGCACTTGGCCCCCGGGCGACTAACCCGCATAGGCGGCGGGCAAGCGTCACATATGCGTAGCACCGTCTCAGCGTTTCGACCCGGCGACGTGTTGTACGGCAAGCTGCGGCCGTATCTCGACAAGTCTGTTCTTGCCGACCAAGCGGGTGTCTGCACGACAGAACTGCTGGTGCTTCGCGCGAAGGCCGATGTGGACCCGCGGTTTTTGGCAACTGTCGTCCACTCACCGCGATTTCTAGAGTACGCTATTTCAGGGACAACAGGAGTCCAGCATCCCCGAACATCGTGGGCGCACATACGAGAGTTTGAGGCGCCTGTCTTGTTCATAGAGGAACAGCGACAAGTTGCTGACTTGCTATGGTTAGTGCATGACGGCATGCTCGCATCTGAGAAGAAGGGAGCAGCCTTGAAGGATCTGTTCAAGACCTTGCTTCACAAACTGATGACGGGTGAAATTCGCGTATCCGATCTCGACCTCTCGGCGTTCATCCGCCGCACCGACAGGCCAGGAGACATCTGATGCCAGGGCAGAGTAAATTCTTCGAGCAATTTGCAGGTAAACTTCTTGATGAATTGGGGTGCCAAATACAAACACAACCAACTGTAGGCAACCAAAACAAAGCGGACTTCCTCGCAACTACGCCAGACGGCGACAGATTCTATGTTGAAGCGACGGAAGTACAATCCAGTCAATATCCCGAAACACCCCTCGAAAATGATGTAACTGAAAAACTAAATGAAATGTGCCATGACTCCGGCATCTATTGGTATATCCAATTTGTGAAATCCGGGGAACTACGTCAGCATCTCGCGAAAAAGGATCTTCTTCCTATCAAGGAATGGGTTGAGGGACTGAGCACCGAAGAGCCTAAGATATATCGACAAACCTTTGCTTGTCTTGATAGGGCTGTCCAAGGCGTGAATGCCCGTTGCCGACCTTTTTCATATCGAGATGACTGTCCCCGAGACGAGGAATGGGTTATTGATATTAAAGCGATGCCTAGGTCAGAGCACATGAGGAGAGTCGAATCTCCCATGTTTCCGGGATTTGGAAAGAGCGGGGCGGTAGACTCTGTGGGGCCTCTCGTCAGGGCAATAAGAGCTAAAGCCCTTCAATATAGAGCTGTCGAAGAACCGCTTCTGCTGGCAATAAACGACAAAAGTAGATTTCCTTCTAATGATATCGCTGCGACGCTTGCGTTGTTTGGATGGGAACAAGATGTAGCAAAAGGCGTTTGCCGGATAACGCCTCCTATTGGAATGCAGAAGCGTAGAAGTGCGTGGGGTGGAGGAAAAAATACCAGGAGCAGCGCTGTCTTGCTGTTCACTGAGCTAACACAACATAGCCTGCCATATCAGGAAGTGTGCTTGTACGAGAATCCATGGGCACGCTATCCCATCTCACGTTGGCTTAAGAGAACTTTTCCCTATGCGAGGATCGAAGAAAAATCTGGGAACCTTTTCCTCCATAGACCTTCAGAGCGACATCTGAATTCAGTTCGAGGTCTTCCAGTAAAACCCTATCCTCGTGCTGAACTTCTACGAGTACTTAACGAAAATGCACGCTTACAGTGGGGCGTATTCTAACGGAGAGGTGCAGAGCGGGGTTGCGGGTGGACCGGCTTGAAAAGCCTATCAGTGGGAACACTTCTGATTGGTTGCGATAACTTGGTCTTCTATCTACGTGGTGATGTGCTGCTTCGGATGGCGGCTTTCATGAGGGCTCATAAGAGTTAGAAGAGTAGTTATCCGTTCAAAACACTAACTGGAGATTAGATATGGAAAAATACATTGGACGGATTTGGCTTTCGCTACTGATTCTAGGGGTCTTTGTTGTCATATGGCTTAGTGGAGATTCTCTTAAAACCCTACAGCCGAAAATGGATAATGGTCCATTTTCTATAGCACTTACTCAGTTGGGAATAATGTACATCATTGCTTTGTTCGTCGAACGTTCGCTTGAGGTTTTAATCAAAATATGGCGTCAAGGGGAGAAAGTTCGTCTCGAGCAAGATAAGAACTCAGATCAAAACAGTGCCCAAGTTGAGAAACAACTGGAAGAATACAGGGCAGGCACACAAAAGCGGGCACTGATAGGTGGGCTGACTATGGGAGTTCTGGTGTCTCTATCAGGCGTTCGACTCCTTGGCCCCATTTTTCAAGTCGAAGTTACTAACGAGTTGGAATTCCAACAAGCCATATTTTATTTCACGGACATTTTCATAACCGCCGGATTGATTGCTGGCGGATCAAAGACCATTCACGAATTGATGGCGCTTATCGATGGTTTCTTGAAAGCAAGCCGATCAGCAAACAAATCACAAGGGTGAAATCCAGTCACGGCAACAGATGTGTTTTGATTACTCACTTGAAACGGAGAAAAACAGATGAACCAGCTTCTTCAAAAGGCCTTCGATAGAGCCGCCGAGCTTCCTCGGGCGCAGCAGGACAGATTCGCCTGCTTCCTGCTGGCCGAAATGGAATCGGAGCGTAAATGGGCTGAGCTGTTTGTCCGTCCCGAATCTGATGACTTGCTGGAACGCCTGGCCGATGAGGCTCTGGCGGAGCACCGTGCAGGACGGACTCGGTCTCTCGATTTGGAAGATCTGTAGTACGAGAGGCTTCTCAGGCGAACGTAGCTTTTCGGTAAAGTATGGCTGGGGAATCATGTAATTAACATGACAGTGGAGAGAAAAGAAAATGACCAAAACCGTGATAGTGACAGAAGCACACATCAATCGTGGATTCAGGAGAAGCTATAACAAATGCCCTATCGCATTGGCTTTCAACGATAGCGGTATTACCAACAGGCCCTGTCGTGTTGGTTTGAGGTGCATCTATGTCGATTTCCCGACAGGCGGCAGGCAAGTTGGGCTTGAAGGGTTTTATGAAATACAGATGCCTCCGGTGGCCCAGCAGTTTGTGCAGTCGTTCGATGGGAATGGCACCGTCAGTCCGTTCAGTTTTGAGGTCATATATCAGGATCAGGAGCCTACAAAATTAACAGCATGATTCCCTTTTGAAGCACGTATTGCCCAAGGAACCGAATGCAAGGGCTGAAGAGATCATTGTAATCACCGACACCGTCCCTTTGAACAAGAAGCGGCAGTCCATCGAAAAAGCTGTGAAGCTTACACTGGCAAGCATGTTGCCGCCGGTCCAGCGATACCACATCATGCATCACGATTCCTGCTCCCACTACGGGCTGCAGATAGCCGACTACTGTTGCTGGGCTGTCTTTCGGAGGTACGAGAGGGGCGAATCGAAATGCTACGAACGAATCTCTCCGGCCGTACGTAGCGCTTTCGACATCTTTCGGACGGGGACGAAGTACTACTACTGATGCGCGACAAATCGGATAAAGCGACCCCCCCCCGACTACTCGTGCCACGAGAGAGCCCCTTGGGCTCTTGTCATCGGGGGGGAACCTTTAAAAATGAGAATAACACGTCCTGCCACAGGGTTCAACAGTCCATGACGATACCCAGACAGAGGAAGATGAAGAACAAGACCAACTTCCCGCCGGGATGGGACGAAGCGCTCGTCCAACGCGTCCTTCAGCACTACGATTCGCTGACCGAGGAAGAAGCGGTTGCCGAGGATGAGGTCGATTTTGAGGGCTCCACGCAGACGGTTATGGAGATCCCCAACGAGTTGGTGCCTGCCGTGCGGGCTCTGCTTGCGACCCGCGCCAGATAGTCCCCTGGTACGAATGAGGGAGTTCACGCATACCCAAACGGTTACGGCGGCCGTCTAAACGACACAAGCGGAGATCGGTATGTTTCGGTTGCTGGAGTTGTCTCAGGTATGGAAACTCGCGGCTCACATCAGCACTTCGAATGCGTTCTGGCGATTGCGACCGTATCGGAAG
>JAPPLK010000104.1 GCA_028819435.1 Nitrospira sp. | reverse complement strand
GGTGACGAGGGTGGCTGATCCTTCGACGATCAGGCGTTGGCTGGTTGTTTCCCGGATCACGTGGGAGAAGGTGACGGCGGTTTTTCGGGATGCCGAGGCCACCGTTTCGACGTGGAGGGTTTCTCCGTAATGCGCCGCCGAACGGTAGAAGACTTCCGCATGGGTGACCAGGAAGTAGATGCCTTGCTGTTGAAGCTCTGCAACGGAGATTCCGTGTGCGAGTAGGTATTCGGTCCTCGCCCGTTCAAAATATTTGAGGTAGTTGGCGTAATACACCACGCCGCCGCAGTCGGTGTCCTCATAATAGATTTTGACGTTCACCGGCGTTACAGCGTCATCTTCGGGAAGACCGGCAAGTTGGGTTCGGTGACGTTGGTCAGTTTGATGGCCGCGGTGTAGAACTGATGAAACCGGTCGGCTTTCGTGGTGTGAAACCCATGGCCCAGGACGCTCTGATGGGCCGCATCCCACAGCGTTTTGAGCTTGGTCCACTCGTTGACGAAGGTTTGTCCCATGGGATGCCCCAGCCCTGACAGGGCGCGAAATTGGGCATGAAGCGGCAGGTGAAACTTGCCGTCCACGTCGCTGCTATAACAGGTCCGGCAGGCTTCCTGCAGATCCTGCGGCAATTGGTCAACCTGCACGTCCCAACTCTTGATGCGATACTGTTTCCACAAATGGTACTGGGCATAGGCTTCCAAGGCTCGTAGCAACAGTTGGAGGGCAGAGTCGATTTGCTGCTCTCCGGCACGTCGTTTGGCATGGGCAAGCAGATCATGCGCCACGGGAAGCTTGACGTCATCGGGGTCTATGACGATGCTTTCCAAAAATTTCAGGTTGTGTTTGACCCCGGACAGTAGTGATGACATGCCGGCCGGCCCACCCCAGACCGAGGCCAACTCCAAGGCCTTGTGCGCGGTTTTGAGTTTGTCCCAGGCGTCCCGGTACTTGAAGCTTTCCCAAGCGGCATAGCCGTCGGCTAAATCCGCGAGGCCGTGATACAGCGGTTTGAGGCTTCCCCCGACCAACGATTCAATGCGTCGAAACCGTTTGGCTGCCGATGAGAACCCTCCTTGATTGAATAACAGGGCCGCTTCCTGCCGTGCCGGTACGGCTTCTTCGTTCCAGGGGTTTCCTTCCTGCCAGGCGAAGGCCCGGTCTCCGACCTCGATCACGTCACTCCCTTCGACTCCGCGCTGCCGCGCTACGCTCAGGGCAGGTTTGCCCGTGCCGCTCCCTGGCACGGTCAAGCCGACGACTTGCGACATCCACGGCCGTCCGGCGAGCACCATTGCTGCGGCAATGGCCGGCGTGGCCCGGCTGAAGTCCACGACGAGTTCTCCGGGTTGCAGGCCCCAGGTCTTCAGCATCTCGGGAAGGCTCTTGGTTAGCGCTTGATGGACCGCGGTAAAATTCTCGGACTCTTCCACGAAAATCCAATCCCACCGTTGCGGCATGGTGGTGATGGCCGGTTGAATGTCGGCTTCGATGGAGCCTTTTCGGGACTCGGAGACGACGAAACAGAGAAACTCCGGGGCGAGCCGGTTGATGCAGGCTTGCACCGGAATAGGGGCCTCTGACACCGCGATGAGTAAGGCTTTGGTTCGATATTCTCCGCTCATGACCGCGAGACTATAACATCGCCTTCCGGCAAACTCCAAACGCCGACCCTTGGCTTCCCGACTCCCCCTCAAGGGGGGAATAATGAAGACAGGGGCAATATTTATAGACCAATAGGTATAATATCTATTGAGATTTTGGAAGGAGTGAGTCTAAAATCGTTTCTGGCCGTTTCGGCATGAAAGAAGAAACGTTGCTTGCCAGGATCAACATTCGTTGGGTTGCCGATGCAGAAAAACATTCTCGTGGTTGATGATGATCCGGACGCCGTGTTGGGTGAGGACGTTGATTCACGGTACGGCACCATTGTGGCGGACACGCCGGCCATGGCGTCCCTCATTGCATTGATCAAACGGGCGGCGAATTCAGATGCCACCGTCCTGTTACTGGGAGAAAGCGGGACGGGTAAGGAACTCTTTGCCAGGTCCATCCATCAATGGAGCAGGCGGATTGAGAACCCTTTCGTCGTGATCAATTGTGTGGCCCTGACCGAGACCCTGCTCGAAAACGAATTGTTCGGTCACGAAAAAGGCGCGTTCACGGGCGCGACCACGCAACAAAAAGGCAAGGTCGAACTGGCCGATAACGGCACCCTCTTTCTGGATGAGATCGGGGACATGGCTTTGGACCTGCAAGCCAAATTGTTGCGTCTTCTACAGGACCGGGAATTTCACCGCGTGGGCGGGACACACTTGGTTCAGGTCAACATCCGGGTCATCGCCGCGACGAACCGCGATCTGTCAAAGGCCGTGAGAGAAGGCAAGTTCCGTGAAGACTTATTTCATCGGTTAAACGTGATCAGTTTTTCCATACCTCCTTTACGAGACCGGCCCGATGAGATTCCTCATTTGGCTGACCTGTTCCTCCGGCGCTATACCAAGGAGATGGGAAAGCCGGGCATGCGGCTGACGCAGGCCGCCCTCAGGGCCATGCACTGGTACCGGTGGCCGGGCAACGTGCGGGAATTGGAGAACGCCGTGGCCAGGGCGGTTGTTCTCGCGCCAAGCCGTGAGATTGGTCCCGAGCATTTGCGCCTCCCACAGGATTACGAAGCAAAATCCCAAGTTGATGAAGAGAAGCCCCACGTCCGGGAGGCCGGCGCGTTGCCCTACCATCAGGCCATGGAACGTTATCGCTATTTTCTGATTGAGCAGGCGCTGAAACGCACTCACGGCAACCAGACCAAGGCTGCCGAAGCGCTCGGACTTCAGCGCTCCTACCTCGCGCGCGTTCTCAAACAGAAACAGGCAGAAGATCGCAAAAACGAGAAGTAAGGCGGCTTCCCGGGTCAACCGGCCGGAAGTGTAAAAAAGAATCGGGTCCCGCTGCCTATCGTGCTTTCCACCCAAATCCGTCCTCGATGCAGGTCCACCAGACTTTTCGTAATCGCCAAGCCTAAGCCTGCTCCTCGTGCCTCCGTCGTCCCGCTGTCGCTCCGATAGAAGCGATCAAAGACGTTGGGCACCTCTTCGGGAGCGATGCCACAGCCCGTGTCGGCGACGCACACTTGGATCATGGAGTCTGGCAACGGCACGAGTGAAATCGAAATGCGACCGGATGAAGGCGTAAATTTTATGGCGTTGTGAATGAGATTCGTCAGGATCTGAAGAATCTTGTCCCGATCTCCCTGTATCGGCGAAAGCTGCGAAGGGGTCCTGGTCTCCAGCACGAGGGATTTTCCCTCCGCCTGGGGGCGTAGATTGTCCAAGGCTTCAGCGGTCACTTCGGTCAGTGAGACGTCAGTCAACCGTAATTCCACGTGACCGGCTTCGATACGGGACAAGTCCAGCAGGTCGTTCAGTGTTCGCGTCAATCGGTCGATGTTATATTTGACCCGCGTGAGATACAGGGCTTGTCGTTCATGTAAATCCCCGGTCACGCCGTTCAGCATGTTTTCTACAAAGCCTTTGATAGAGGTCAGGGGCGTGCGTATTTCGTGCGACGCAATGGAGACGAAGGCGGATTTGCGTTCATCGAGTTCGCGGAGTCGTTCGTTGGCGACTGCGAGGGAGCGCGTTCGTTCCATGATCCGGTTTTCCAGGTCCGCGTTCAGTGTGCGGAGTTCCACAACGGTGCGTTCTTGTTCGAGATAGGCTTCTCGAAGTTCTTCATGTCGGGCATCCACGGAATCCACTTGTTCCTTGAGCAAGGCTTCCCGTTCTTCCACTTTTTTCTTGAGACGATACCAATTCCAGATGAACCAGGAAGCCAAGCCCGGGATGAGGGTCCGGAGGCTTGCCTCCAACCAGGACAACCCAGGATACGTCGATCGGACGTAGACGAAGGCCATGGTGCTCACGCATACCACGGTCCCGGTCACGACCCATCCACGGGTTTCAGGGAGCGGTTGGGCGGGCCAATGGAATTCCCATTCACAGGACTCGTCCCCATCCGCCATGCATCGGAGGTCCCGGACGCTCGCGAATCCCAGGTGATGAACCAGTTGCGGCACAGCCAGGAGTCCGGCCTTCGATGCCTGGCAGATGACGTAGGCGCACCGGTTCCGGTAAGGGCCAAATTGTTGGGCGACGTGTTCGGTCAGCGTCATACCCAAAACGGCTGAGCCATTGGTCACGTTGCGGACGCTGAAGCGAAGGGAGTCTTTGGCAAACTTTTCTCCGAAGCGCGGGAACAGTTCGAAGATTTGCGCAACGGAAAACGGACGCCCCAGGGTTTGAATGACGGGAGAAATGAATTTGTGTTTGCCCATCTCGAATTGAAAGTTGGGGTCCTCGGAGATCAGGATGCAGAACTCACCGAGGTAAATGGTGAATTCATAGGAATAACTGTGCCAGATGTTTTGTAAGAATTCGGGGGTCACGTGGTACGAGGGGTCCCTGATCCGGGCATTCAGCGAATCGCAGAGGCGCTCGATGGCCTGACGGCCGGCGGCTTTCCCATTTTTCTTGCCGACGACTTCTTCCAGGTATTCGACGTTTGCCTTGATCGTAATTCCGCTCACGTCCCGGATTTTCCGTCCATCCGGGGTAACGCCGAACGGACGAAATTGCATGACGGGTCTTTCCAGAATGGAATGCTTTTTGGAAAGCAGCTTCATGGAGCCACTCGCAGGCGTGCCGGACGCGGATTCCCGCTTTGCCGGAAACGACCCGGTTGCTACGGACCCGCTCATTCACACGCGACCGTATACAACTTCCGGTCCTCCAATCGCAGGCAGGCCAACTTGTGTCCCCAGACGCACCCGCCGTCCAATGCAATCACGCCTTCGTCTATGCATACCCCCAAGGCCGACCAATGCCCGCAAATGACAGTTTCTGTTCGTTGGGTGCGGGAAGGCAGGCGAAACCAGGGAGAAAGGCCGAATGGTGCCTGGTCCGGCGGACCTTTGAACGCCAGGTCGATGCCGCCTTCTTGGGTACACATCCGCATTCTGGTCAGGACGTTCGTGATCACGCCAAGTCGTGCAGGGGATGGGAGGGCGTCGGACCAACGGGTCTCCTCACTCCGGTAAATGAAGGGTAAAAGAGTTTGATACTGTTCGGACCTGAGGGCATCCTCTACTTCGCCGGCCAAGACCACGGCCTGGTCCACGGACCATTGGGGATGGATGCCGGCGTGGACCATCACATAGTCGTCTTCACGATGAATCATGGATTGACCACGAAGCCAATCGAGCAATTCGTCTACGTCAGGCGCCTCCAGGATTGGTTGCAGCGTGTCCTGTTTCCGGAGCCGCGCGACTCCGCAATGGATCGCCAATACATGCAAGTCATGGTTACCCAGCACGACCACGCAACGTCCTTCGAGACCCTTGATGAAGCGCAGCACGTCCAGTGAATGAGGGCCGCGGTTGACCAAATCGCCGACAAACCACAGCCGGTCCGAAGACGGATCGAATCGAACGCGATCCAACAGTTTTTGGAGAGGGGTCAGACACCCCTGAATATCGCCGAATGCATACGTGGCCATTGGGTTCCTTTCAGCGTATCGTTCTTCAGACCTTAGCCAGAACACGGGAATGGTGCAAGGAGAATGTGGCTGCGCTCCTTTCACCTTGAATCCTTCTGATGGGGGTAGGTACGATGATCATATCATCGGTGTTGACAGACAAGAGTGGCGGAAAGGACACCCTGATATGGAACGGATTCTTGAACCGGAAATTATGGACGGCGAAGAGCAGGCCAAGGTCTATGCGACTGCCGATTTCGCGGAAGAAAATCAGGGGTTCGTTGATCAGTTTCTAGCCTTGTATCCCGATCTCCAAGAAGGAACCGTGCTGGATTTGGGCTGTGGCCCGGCGGACATTCCGGTCCGGCTTCTCCGCAGTCGTCCGGGGCTGTGCGTCGCCGCGGTGGATGCGTCCGGTCCCATGCTGCATTGGGCGGAAGAAGCCGTGCGTCAGGCAGGGCTTGAGGACCGGATCAAACTCATCTGCGGGCGGTTCCAGGACGTGCAGTTGGACGGCCCGGCGGATGCCGTGATCTCCAATAGCCTAGTGCATCACGTGCCCAATGCCTTTCAGTTTTGGTATGCCCTGAAAACCTTGGCCAAGCCCGGGGCACCCGTGCTCATCATGGACTTGTTACGACCCGAGACCACGGAAGAGGCTCAGGCGTTAGTAGATCAATATGCGGCTGATGAGCCGGACCAACTGCGCCACGATTTTTATCATTCCCTGTTGAGCGCCTTCACCGAAGACGAAATCGCAGCCCAGATGGCGGAAATGAATTTAAGCCGCCTGCTGATCGACGTCCCCGACGACCGGCATTGGCTCGTATCCGGCCGTGTCTATTAGTGGACCGCCCATTCGATTCAAAGAAGAGGATCAAGCTGTTCCTGTTTGTATCAGGCTTTGCCTCTTATTTTTTGTAACTACAAAAAAGTTGAATGATTATCAAATAGTAGTTACAATAAAGAAAAAATGACAGCGCTTTACGAATGGGATGAAGCCAAACGAAGATCCAACATCGCCAGACATGGTGTGGATTTCACCATGATGGAAGCTTTCGGGTGGGATACCGCCATCATCAATCCGGATAATCGCACCAGCGAGCCAAGATGGGTGGCATACGGCTTCATCGGTGTCAGGTTGTATGTCGTTGTGTTCACGGAACGCGGCGACAACATCCGAATCATCAGCCTCCGCAAGGCCAATCAGCGAGAGGAGAAACGCTATGTCCAAGAACACGAACGACAATGATTTCAGCAAGATGACGTTCGATGAAATTGCCGCCAAGTATGGCGAAGAAGCTGCAATCAATGCCGGAATCGCTGCTGACTCCGACACGTTCGAGTTGGATGAGGAGTGGTTCAAGCGAGCGCGGCCTGCAAGTGAAATGGCACCGCACATCGTTGAAGCGTATCGCCGAACACGGGGTAAGCAGAAAGCCCCGACAAAAGAGCAGATCACCATTCGGCTTGATGCCGACATTGCAGCCCACTTGCGCAAGGAGGGGCCAGGCTGGCAGACGCGCTTGAACGACACGTTGCGCCAAGCTATTTTCGGTTCCACGGAGACCAAGTAAGACATTTCTTCATTGGGGATAAGTAGTTCGAGAATTGGCTTATCGCGTGTTGGACCCTCGTCCCCCATCCGTCAACGGTCTTGACTACAAGAAGATGGGCTGGGTAAGGTGGGACTCCCCGGCTGGGGGATCGTCTAGGGGCAAGACAACAGATTTTGGATCTGTGAACCCAGGTTCGATTCCTGGTCCCCCAGCCAATTTTTTCGTCCGCGGTTCGCCCTTGCCCCCACGATCGCTCTCTGTGTCCTGAGACCCCATCGCCGTTCCGGTCAGTCCGTCCAATCGATAAACCACTGGATTAGGAGAATATGATTCATGACATCGGCCACGCGGGGTCCGGACGTGTTGATGCTTTGATTCTGATAGCCAACGTCCATGCTCAGGTGAGGGGTAATTTTCCGGTTGAGTCCGATGAAGAGCCGGTTTTGATCGAATCCCGATCGTGGGCCGTTCCGCGTGGCATTGAGCGACACAAAGATTTCATCATACAACACAAACGACCATTGCTTGCGGTCATCCAATGAAAAATTCATGCGGAAGAATTCCCGCGCCCGTAGAGAGACGCCTCGCGCATCGCGAATGAACCGTTGTTCCGTTCTCGTCCGGCTGAAGATGTTCCACCCCTCAAACTTCTTTCGGTAGCTCAACTGTTGATACAGGCGATGTTCATCGGTAAACCGTGGCTCGTAGTTCGTGATCCACGCGTATCCCTGCCAAAGCGACACGCCCGGTGTGATCTGATAGCCGAGAGCCGGGCGGATGAGCAGTTGGTGAATCTCTGACATGTCGTTCCCGAATCTTGGGTTGATTTCAAACCACCCCCGCACCTTGTCCGAGGGAGAAAAGCGGTTATACAACGGGAACCAGAACTGCCCATCATGCATAGTGTCTGCCCGGACAATCGCCGTCTCCGTTCCGCTCATGACGAGGAGCAGTAGAATTCCTCCAAGCAGACGAACCATCGAAAAACGCCCGACAACGTTGTGATCAATTTCCCCAGCCATGACGGTACTAACATTCAGTCTCCCGCGTTGAAGAGAAATCGCTTTCTCCGAAAAGTTTTTCATCGAGTGAAATTCACAATATTAAAGCTGCCTGTAATAGTCCCTGACCTTTTCGGCCATAAGTTTCCGGCGAGCTTGCAGAAATTCAGGGTAACTTTCAAGATCCAGGTAGGAAGCAGTCTCCGGGATACAATGCCTTGCCAGATTAGTCCGTAGCTCGTGTAGGTCACGAATTCCACCGTACTTAACCGGTCCACCCCCACATTGGGCCTTAACGTCGCCCAGATATTCCTTGGGAGGTTTGTTCCCTATCTGAATATTAATTTCTGACTGTGTGTAGGCGTAATTGGCTACCTGATTATAATCCCCTTTTTTCTTTCCTGCCTTCTTGAGGTAGTCCTTCGGGAAAATGTGGTGAATGTCACCACGATGGACGATCAGATGGTTGACCGTAATGTCTTTGGAAAGGAACCCCTTGTCTCCGGCCTTAACTTGAGCGGCCAGGAAGACATTAAAATAAGGACTGCTTGCAACTGACGTATTCAAATTTTGAACTAAGGCAGCATCCCAAAAGGCCGAAGACAAGTCCGCGTCTTCCAGGGATTGAAGGTATTCAGGAAAACTTTTCTCTGAAATGTTCTTAATGTCAAAATCAAATCGGGACTCCGGGGAACCAGAATAGCGGCCGGTTAAAATGGAGAACACAAACCATCTGCGGACGTAACTTTCAATGTCAGAAGGCATATAATTGAGTGACTTCAATTTGAGATACACGATGTAGGCAAAGTTGAGCGCATTTTGGGAGCGAACTAGGTCGGTCGTCACAAATCCAGCCGACTTAATAATCATCACGAATCTCTTAAAGTTAGTCTCATTGACGAATTTCAGTACTCCAGTTCTGAGAAGATCAAACGATGCCTTAGCTATTTCTTCCTCGTATGTTTTTTTCTCAAAATTCCTCCCAGACAGTAGACTGACCAAATCCGAGAGCTTCCCGCGGTTAAACTCAGACGTGAAAGCAACGCGCAGCAAATCGCTGTAGTCCGGATCATATAAATCGTCTATTTCGTCTTTCAGCCAAGCGATCTTGGAGAAATATTCAGTTTGCGTAAAAGCTCTGTCGCCATCTTGAATTTGTGGGTAAAACTCTGGAGCCACGGCCAAGTGACAGAAATAATCGATGCATTTTCGCAGAGTGGAGCCGCCATAGCTTTCATTGGCCGCGATCTTGGACATGGCAAAATCGGCCTGGCTGAGAACAACGCCTTTGGAATTGATCCGAATGAAGATTTCCGTTACCGTTTCAATATCCAAATCAGCATCTAGCTCAATAAGTCCGATTTGTTTTTTGGGAATATTGCGAAGCCGTTCCAAGCTGTGCTCGACGGCACCTTCATCGCTTCCGGAATTGACTTGGCAATATTGCCTCACCAATTTGATCAAGCCCACCTCACCAGATAAAATTTCGGCTACGTCGGGAATCCACGCCGAGTCTTTCCGAATTGCCGAATTGAGAACCTCGAATCGCTCATCAATCGGATGAAAGGCAATTTGAATCCGCACGCGGCGATAATCCTGATCGACAACCTGCTCACCTAAAAGACTGGCAGTAAGGGCTGTCACCCGCTGCTGGCCATCTATTAATATCTTTTTCCCTTCAGAGAGTCGTCCATCCTTGAGTTTGATATTGTGATTTCTCCAAGCAATCAGATAGCCAATGGGATACCCTTGATATAGAGAATCCAGTAGATCCCGGACCTTGGAAGCATCCCACACAAAAGGACGCTGTATTTCAGGAATGGCAATTTCCCCTGCTCTAACCCAAGCCAGAACAGTTTCAATGAGGTGCTGATTGACAGAGTACTTTTGGGTGGCCATAGAAATTATCTCCGAAATCAAAAAAAATCTGGAAATCAGGCTGTTCGGTTTTATTTCGGTTACAGCGTAAGGCCTTGAGGCACTTTACGAAATCCTCGATATAATCCTCAATATCCATGTCAGCCTCTTAATCGAAAAGTAAATCGATGGGACAGCAAATGAAAGATCCTTGTTTCTGCTGAACGACAAGGTTGTTGTCTTCTATACTATTGAGCTTGGCAACCTTACAGGGATTGACAGAGGTGACGAAAATAGGGGATTATAAATTTTAGGAGGCTACGTTTCATCTTTTCTCAACAACTGAAGTCTTTATTCCCCAATCTCAAAAAATTTCAAATTTAATGGGTGAGCAAAAAGGGATTCTTCCTGAATATAGCTCTCCACCCGTTATTGAGACTGTCCTGGGTGTTCAATTCAGCCCTCTGAGTTCATTTCAGGTTCCTCATTTCGGTCTATTCTGGAATCGTGTCCGTCAGGCGTATCCCCACGTTGAAGTCCAGCCGCCGCTAAGTCCGGTGTTTGGACCGTCTGTTCCTAAGGATACTCGTGGACAGGTGCAGATTCGTTTTGAAGCAGGCCCGCCGGATTTCCGATGTTGGTTTAAAAATCAGGAACAAACGCACCTCATGCAGATTCAACGGGACCGGTTTGTCGTCAACTGGCGGAAGGTAACAGGACAAGAAGTGTATCCTCGTTACGCTCAGTTTCGCCCTCGGTTCCAAAACGAATGGACTGAATTTTGCAAATTTTTAGAAGAAGAGAACCTAGAAACGCCCCAAGTAAACCAATGTGAGGTCACGTACGTCAATCACTTTGAAAGTGAGAAAGAATTTAAATCGTTTGGTGAGGCCCACAAAATCTTTGAAGTGTGGTCTGCATTGCCTGCGGAGGGATTTCTTCCTTCCCCGGAGTCGGTAAGATTTAATATGCGTTTTCTCTTGCCCGATCAAAAAGGACGAATGCACGTGGTTGTGGAGCCCAAATTACGAACCCGAGACGGCAAGGAAGTATTGCAAGTTACCCTTACGTGCTTGGGCAGGCCCAATGCCCCAACAATAGAGAATATTTTTAATTGGTTCGATCTTGGGCATGAATGGATTGTACAAGGATTTACGCAGTTAACCACTCATGAAATGCACCAGATATGGGAGCGTAGATTATGAGTTATGCCAGCGCAATCATCTCGGATTTAGATCTCGTCCATGCCGATGAAGAAGATCATAAGACGACAAGAGAGACGGCTCAATGGAGTGGAGTGTTTTCAATTTTCAACTTGAACCGCAAAAGAATTAAGGCGCTCAAGTCCTTACTTGAACTGCGAAACTTACCGGAAAATTGGGATTCTTATGGGAGTTCCCCACCGACGGAATATGCCATGGATGCAGGGTGTAGTTTTATTGTGAATTATTTGAGTGATGAAGACCCGATGCCTTGGGTCAGTCCGGTTTCTGGAGGCGGCATTCAATTGTCGTGGGAAAAACAAGCCAATGAATTAAATTTGGATATCCTGCCGGATGGAAAGATGGAGTATCTCAAAAGTTCCGACAGCGATCCCATAGAGGCTGATGAGAAATTTTCACCGGATTGGTTGAAAGTCCAAAGCATGCTCGATTGGGTCCGGTAGCATGGCGTCGCCGCCATATCAATTTATGACATGTCCCACGACGAGATTCAGGATGACACGACAATCCCCGATAACGAACGACTGTGGAGGCGGGTCTTTCCTTCGGCAATTCATACCGACGAAGAAACAAATGAACTGCGTGCTCAGTCGGGAGCCTTTCGGGACCATAGAGGACCACTCTCTGTTGATATTGCTTCTCTGACCACTCAAGAAGCATCTTTGGCAAAGAGACGAGATATGTGCCTGACAGAGTTTAGTGCGAAAGCGGCGAGAAATGCCGGCTGTAAAATTCGACGGGACCCGCTTCCTGACGGTCCTGCTCATGCCCTCATCTACGGCACACACCGCAATGGTGGGTTAAGTGGAAGGGAAGCCCAATCCATAGCCCGCCAGTCTCGAATCATCCCGATAAACTAACCATACTTTGCGGATGGATTTAGGTGGCATGAGACATCGCCCACCTGGGGCCGGCCTAGGCCGCGATCAGTAATGTACCATCTACGTTGAGTGGATTCAGATTCTAGACTTTTACCGGTCGGCTTCGCCTGTCCCGGTACCGATAATCGTGCTGCGCTTCGGCGCGTATTCGGAATCTCCGGTGCAGGTCGTGAGACTCGTCGTGCCCACCGGTGCGGTGGTACAGATAGAGCCGTCGCTATAAACGTCCACGCGCGCGTTGCCGGCACGTTGGTGGACGCCGGTCGTGCCGTCGTTCCATTGGGAACGCTCCGTATCCTTCGTGATGCTTTGGCTGGTCCCACCCAGATTTGGCTGATCCGGAAACAAGATGGCTGTTTCCGCGTTAACTCCATTGCTTCCCTCGCTACTAGAGAGTATAGGTCCTTATCTTCCATCGTTTCAATCCCATAATCCTTGATGACTTCCATCGTGCCAGGCTTTATCATAGAGAACAACGTCATCGTCGCATGGGAGGAAGGGAGCGGAAATTGAGTGATTCCTCAGGCATGACCTATCAAGGGTCCGGGGTTGATACTGATCAGGTCGTACAATCCCTGGCCGGCATTACCGAGCAGCTTCGCCGGACGTGGACCGTTCCCAAGGGAAAAATCGGCAGCGTCCGTCTGGACTTCGGGTTGTTCGCCAACGTCATCGAAATCGGCAACAACAAGGGCATTGCCATGACCACGGACGGCGTCGGGTCCAAGGTCCTGGTGGCACAGCGTATGGGCAAATACGATACGATCGGCATTGATTGCATTGCCATGAACGTCAACGATCTGCTTTGCGTCGGAGCGACCCCGCTGGCCATGGTGGACTATATCGCGGTGCAGGTGCTCGATCCGGGCTGCCTGGGAGAACTGGCCAAAGGGTTGACCGAGGGCGCCCTGCGCGCCGGCATCTCCATACCCGGCGGGGAAATTGCACAAGTTAGGGATGTCATCAAGAGCGAGGAGGGCAAAGACGGCGAAGGGTTCGATTTGGCGGGGTCGGCCATTGGGATCGTGGATTTGGACAGGATCATCGTGGGGGAACGTGTTCGCGCGGGCGACGCGATTATCGGCATTGAAAGCAACGGGGTGCACAGCAACGGGTTGACCCTGGCGCGCAAGGCGATCGGACAGGACGTGTCCTTGTACGACAAACGGTTCCCCGAACTCGGCCGGTCCCTGGGTGAAGAATTACTTCAGCCGACGCATATCTACACGCGGGAAATCCTGCCGCTCCTCGACCCGGAACAGGGCATCGACGTCAAGGCCCTGGCACACATTACCGGCGACGGGTTTCTGAACCTGAGCCGCGTCCCTTCCCTGGTCACGTTTGTGATCGAGACGTTTCCTGCACCGCCTCCCATCTTCTCCATCATTCAACAACTGGGTGGAATCGCCGATTCGGAAATGTTCGAGGTGTTCAACATGAGCATCGGCTTCTGTGTGGTGGTCCCGGAAAACCAAGTCGACCGGACGCTTGAGCTGGTTGCCAGGTTTGGGAAAAAGGCTTATCGGCTCGGGCGCGTCACCGACCGGGACCCCGAGGATTGGGAAGTTGTGATCCACACCCCTGACGTGCGACTCCGCGGGAAAGGGAAATCCTTCTCGTCATTTTAGAGGCAGGCGCAACGACGCGGTGTCCTAGCGCCGGCATTGACACATGAACTATGACGTCGCCTTCCAGGATCCGATCCATCAGCAGTTCGCAGAATGCGCACGTGAAGCGATGGTCGGCGTTACGGGAGGCTCGCGGGATTGAACGGTTCCGGCAGTGTCTCGTCTCGGGGGAAAAAGTCGTTCGGGAAACTCTCGCGCAGCACCCCGCGCTGTGTCTCGAACTCATCCATCTCACCGGGGCACCCCTATCTTTCTCGATTCCGGCCCACGTTAAAACGTATGCCCTCACCACTCCGCTCTTCGAAAAGATCGATCTCTTCGGCACGGGGGCTCCGACCCTGGTCTGTCAAATCCCTCCCTGTCCCTCCGCAGACCTTGAGGCTCGACCTCAGGGCCTCGAAATCCTGTGCCCCTTGGGCGATCCGGCGAACGTGGGAGCCTTGATCCGGACGTCGGCGGCCTTGGGCGTCAAGCGGGTTATCCTGCTGAAAGAATCAGCCCATCCCTATCACCCCAAAGCGATCAGGGCAGCCAGCGGCACGACGTTCACGGTCTCCCTGGCACAGGGTCCTTCGATCAAGGATTTGCCGGAACCCGCCACGTGGGTCACCCTTGATACGCAGGGTGAAAGTTTGTCCGCGTTTCATTGGCCGAAAGATATTCGACTGCTGGTGGGGGAAGAAGGGCTTGGTCTGCCGCCCCGTTCGTCAGGCAAACGGCTGGCCGTCCCCATGACCGACTCGGTCGAATCCCTCAACGCCGTCGTCGCCGCGGGCATGGCGCTGTATGCCTATCGGGTGCAGCATCCCTTGACAAAGCGAGGCCTTCACAGCTAGGCCTATGTCTTAGCCGCATGGGTAAGGTTCGAACACAATGGTGCCGGGACCATTGTGGCTATGAAGGAGGAATCACATGCCAGTCAACGTGCTTCGTAAAGATATTCCCAAAGGAGAAAAACCGCCGGGCTGGGTTTCCGCGCGTGAACAGGACACAAAGTCAGCGGAAGACAAAATGAAAGAAGCTGACCTGGCTGCAGAAGAACAACAAAAATTGTGGGAATCTGAAGAAATCGGTATTGTGCGCTGGTCCGGCGAGGAAGGGCAACGTTTCAGCGATCCCGAGTAAAGATTCTGTTTGTCATTCCTGTCTCACAACTCCCTCGCCCCTTGAGGGAGAGGGTCGGGGTGAGGGGAAGAGGACAAATTAGAGGTTTGATGAAGCAATTCTGAAAGAGGCAGCACATTGTGAAGAGCGCCACGTCCAAAAGATTATTTGCCCATGCACAAAAATATATCCCAGGCGGGGTGAACAGCCCGGTCCGCGCGTTTCGGTCGGTCGGCGGGCATCCGTTGTTCATCACGCGTGCGCAGGGCGCCACGGTGACCGACGCGGACGGCAACGTGTATCTCGATTACGTGGCCTCGTGGGGACCCATGATCATGGGACACGCCCATCCGGGGGTCGTGCGGGCTATCCAGCGCGCTGCCGGCGCGGGGACCAGCTACGGCGCACCGACCGTACAGGAACTGGAACTGGCCAGGATGATTTGCGAGGCGTTCCCCTCCGTCGAAAAGGTTCGTCTCGTGAGTTCCGGTACGGAAGCCGTGATGAGCGCCATCCGGGTGGCGCGGGGCTTCACCAAACGCGACGCCATCCTCAAATTCGAAGGATGTTACCACGGCCACGCCGATCATCTGCTGGTGAAGGCGGGGTCCGGGGCCGCGACACTGGGTCTGCCCGACAGCCCGGGCGTGCCCAAGGCCGCGGCACGTCAGACGCTCACCGCGCCGTATAATGACATCGAGTCGGTGAAGCGCCTAGTGAGAAAACATTGGCGGGACCTGGCTTGTATCATCGTCGAGCCGATCGCAGGCAACATGGGCGTCGTGCTGCCTCACCGCGACTTTCTCCGGCAACTGCGCACCCTCACCAAAAAACACGGCATCCTCCTGATTTTCGATGAAGTGATTTCTGGTTTTCGCGTGACTTATGGAGGCGCGCAGACCCTGTACGGTATCACCCCCGATCTCACGTGCCTGGGGAAAATCATCGGCGGCGGGCTGCCCGTTGGCGCCTACGGCGGGTCAAAGCAGATCATGGATCTGGTAGCGCCGGCAGGTCCCGTGTACCAGGCCGGGACGCTCTCAGGTAACCCCTTGGCCGTGACCGCGGGGATCGAAACATTGAAACGACTCAAAGCATCCGGCGTATATGAAAAATTGGAACGACGAGGGAACCAGTTGGCGCAAGGCTTGGCGCAAGCCGCCAAACGGGCCAACGTCCCGTTTTACCAAACACGGGTCGGTTCGCTGCTGGGCGGATTCTTTACGGAAGGCCCGGTCGTGGATTACCAATCAGCCAAGAAATCCGATACGGCCCGATACGCCAAGTTCTTCCACCACACGTTGAAACTCGGCTCCTACTTCGCCCCCTCCCAATTCGAAGCCGCCTTCGTCTCCACCGCCCACACCGCAGCAGACATCGAACAGACTATCAAGGCCGCACACGAGGCATTTCGGCGGTGTTAAACGCACCTCTCCAGTCGCCTGGCTTTTCACGCGGCGGAGGCGCACGAACGTTTCAGGAACCTCTGAGTTATTGTGATAGCGGGATGCAGGGCAAGGCGTCCCGGAGCGAAACCCGAGGCTTATCAAACGAGATAGGTGAGGGTTGAGCGAGGACACAACGCAGCCCTGCGCCCGATAGTGCAGTAAATCAGAGGTTTCTCAGGTTGTTTCCCATAGCGAGCGCAACGGCACGGCATACAGTTTGTCGTCAATTTTTCCGCTTGTTTCGCCGTTGTAAACCAGGACACCGCAGGCAAAGTGTTTTCCTGCGGTGGCTTTCAGCCTCCGCAACCCGTGAAAATCGGATTTGTTTATAGTTGCGGATGCCTTGACTCCCACGCCAGCCAAATGAAATGCCCCTCTCCGGATCACAATATCCACTTCCGTTTCCTTATCCATTTTTTCCCGATAATGAAAAAACTTGTGCGTCTCTTCGTGTCCGCTTGCCTGCCGTTGCAGTTCCTGAAAGACAAACGTTTCAAGAACGTGGCCAAAAAGGGAACGGTCGCTTGCAAGCGCCTGGTGGTCCAAGTCCATTAACGCGCAGGCAACGCCGGTGTCGCTGAGATGAAGTTTCGGGGTTTTTATCAGCCGCTTTACGCGGTTGTTGTGCCACGCCGGTAGTGTCTCCACCAGAAACATCTTTTTAAGCAGCGACAAATAGTCATGCACCGTTGGTCTACTGAGTTGAAATGATGACGCCAACCCGTTCACGCTCAGCAGTTGAGCGGTCTGCGCCGCGGCCAAAGCAAGCAGGTTCGACAGTATTTCAGGCGACCTGATGTTGGAAATATCCGGCACGTCCCTTTGAACAAGGGCTTCAAGGTAATTCTTATACCAGGCAGTCCGTCGCCGTTCACCGGTGAGCCGCAATGCGGCGGGGTAGCCGCCTGCCACAATACGATGGACAATGTTCTCCTCGACAGGTTTATTCTGACGATGTCTGAACCCTGAGGAAAATAGAGCGTCAAGAAATGTGGGAGGGGTTTGTGAAATCTCGCTTTGTGACAAAGGATGCAATCTGATAATTTGCATGCGGCCCGCAAGGGAATCCGTGATCTGTCGCACTTGCAAGACGTTCACCGAGCCGGTCAAGATAAAACGTCCGGGGGTGCGATTGCGGTCAACCGACAATTTAATTGAGGAAAACAGACGGGGAACCTTCTGCACCTCATCCAGGACGCCCCGTTCCGGCAAATCCTTCACGAAACCGATGGGATCGGTTTCGGCAAAACTGCGTAGATCCTCATCGTCAAAACTTCTGTAGGCGTATCCCGCGGGATTTCCCACCATTTGAGCAAGCGTCGTCTTCCCGCATTGACGGGGTCCCTGAATCAGCACAACAGGAGAATCCTCCATCGCCTCCTTCAGTCGCGCCTCAATATGACGGGTATACACGGTTTCTTTCATCTATGACCAATTGCAAGTTTTAGTGATGACTAATTGTAAATTTAAAATATGACCAATTGCAAGTTTTTTGCATGACCGATTGTAAAGTTTTGCAGCGGCTGATACCCAGTTTGTTAATAACCGATTGCAAGGTTGTGATAGTCAGAGTCTGGTGGCTGGATGCCGGCGCCAAAACTCGCGGAGCGTCAGACCGTAAGCTTCCCCGTCAAGGAGACAGTTCTAAAGTAGAGTGTCTGGCTTGTTCG